>DPJB01000040.1 GCA_003543245.1 Moraxellaceae bacterium
CGCGCCCGCATGGCGAGAAACCGTGCCTGGTTATCCGGTGACAACGCACCCCATTCATAGACCAGCACCGCCATGGAGTCGCCCGTATCACCATTGATGGACTCCAGCTCGGCCCGTATCAGGCCGCGCAGCTGCTCGCGCACCGTCTGGCCCTTCTCCACGGCCTCGGCCATGCGGGCCGTGTTGTAGGTAATGGCTTCTTCCATCACCGCACACAGAATGTCTTCCTTCGTCTTGAAATGATGAAAAAGGCTACCAGACTGAATACCCACCACCCGGGCCAGATCGCGCACGGTGGTGCGCTCAAAGCCCTGGGTACGGAACAGGTGGGCCGCTGCGCGCAGGACACGGCCGCGGGGACTGTCATCCAGCCCGCCCATATGGGGAATGTTGTCCAGAGACTGCACTGTTGCCGGTTCCATGTTGACCCTCTCAAGGCGGCGCATTCTAGCAGCCGCAAAGCCTTCCGGGCGGTCCGGAGGCCGTTTGCCAAGCAGCCGGGGCTGGAATCGGCGGTAGACCACAATCTGGCCCGTTTTGACCGAAACACCACCAAACCAAGCGCTTGCTTTGTTTTCATTCGTTGCTTATCGTAGCCCTCGTTCATCCACAACGCCAGAGCTGATTCTATGGACCGCACCCTTCGCATTGGCTGTGCTTCCGGCTTCTGGGGCGACACCAACACTGCCGCCTTCCAGCTCGTGAAAATGGCCGAAATCGACTACCTCGTTTTCGACTATCTCGCCGAAATCACCATGTCCATCCTGGCGAGTGCTCGCCTCAAGGACCCGTCAGCCGGTTACGCCACCGACTTTGTCACCCGCGTCATGGGCCCGCTGATCAACGACATTGCNNATTGCCGATGCCGGCCTCTCCCTCAAGGTTGCCGTGGTACTGGGCGATGACCTGGCCGCGCAGCAGCAGGAGTTCCGCGACGCTGGCGTAAAGGAAATGTTCAGCGGTGCCGACATGCCCGCCAGACTGGCCAGCATGAATGCCTATCTGGGCGCGACCCCGATCCGCGATGCCCTTGCCGCTGGCGCCGATATCGTCATCACCGGCCGTGTTGTGGACTCCGCTGTGGTGGTGGGCCCGTTGCTGCATGAATTCGGCTGGGCCGACAACGATTACGACAAGCTGGCCCAGGCCGCACTGGCAGGCCACATCATTGAATGTGGTGCGCAGTGCACTGGCGGCAATTTTACAGACTGGGAAACCGTACCCGGTTACGAAAACATGGGCTTCCCGATTGTGGAAGTCAGCGCCGACGGCAGCTTTGTCGTCACCAAGCCCGCCCATACCGGCGGTCTTGTCTCACCCGCCACTGTGGGCGAACAGATCGTTTATGAAATCGGTGATCCGCAGTCTTATCTGCTGCCGGATGTCACGGCTGATTTCTCGCACGTAAAACTGGAACAGGTCGGTGAAAACCGCGTGCTTGTTTCCGGCGCCAAAGGCCGTGCACCGACAGACTCCTACAAGGTCAGTGCCACTTACCCGGACGGCTACCGTGTCACCGTCAGCTTCATGATCGGCGGCATCGACGCCAGGAAAAAAGCCGAGCGCGTGTCCGAGGCCATCCTCACCAAGTGCGAACGCGTGCTGATGATGCGTGGCGCTCCGCCGTTCACCGGCAAGAATGTCGAAATACTGGGCACAGAAGCCACCTACGGCCCGCGTGGTCGACATCATGATGCGCGTGAAGTCGTGGTGAAAATGGCCGTCACACATCCGGTGAAAGACGCCTGCCTGTTCTTTGCATCGGAAATTGCCCAGGCCGCTACCGGTATGGCGCCCGGCATCACCGGCATTGTCGGCGGACGCCCGAAAGCCTCTCCCGTGGTTAAGCTGTTCTCGTGCCTGGTGAAAAAGAACCTGCTGCCGGTCGAAATCGATCTGGATGGCCAGCGCCAGAAGGCAATCATTCCTTCAACGTTCAGCCCGTCCATTGCTCCCATGAGCGCCGGTGAAGTTGCCACGCTGCAGGGTGATGAAACCGAGGTCCCGCTGATCCGTCTGGCNNGCCGGAATACCTGCCATGGATTCGTGCCTCGCTCAGTGAAAAAGCCGTGGCCGATTACATGGCACATGTGCTGGACCCGGACACGGGCCGCGTCAACCGTTACGAGTTGCCGGGACTGCATGCCCTTAATTTCCTGCTGGAAAACGCATTGGGCGGCGGTGGCATTGCCAGCCTGCGCATTGATCCGCAGGGCAAGGCATTTGCACAGCAACTGCTCGAAATGCCGGTGAAGATTCCGGCCAATCTGTTGAAGTGATTCAGGAAGAGTTCATGAAATACCAATCCATATTCAATCCCTCTGCCTTCGCCGGAAAAGTGGTCATTGTCACCGGCGGTGGCTCCGGCATTGGCCGCTGCACGGCTCATGAACTGGCCGCATTGGGCGCACAGGTTGTCATCACCGGACGCAAGCAGGAAAAACTGGATGCTGTCGTTGCAGAAATCACGGGTGATGGCGGCAAAGTCACCAGTCTCGTGTGCGATATCCGCAATGAAGAGCAGGTAAAGGAAACCATCGCTGCCGTCATCACTCAGTTCGGTCGTCTTGACGGGCTGGTGAACAATGCCGGTGGCCAGTTCCCGGCCCCGCTATCCATGATCTCTGCCAACGGTTTTGAGGCCGTGGTGCGCAACAATCTGCAAGGCACCTTCCTGATGATGCGCGAAGCGTATAACCAGTGGATGGCCGATCACGGTGGCAGCATTGTGAACATGACGGCCGACATGTGGGGCGGCATGCCAGGCATGGGGCACTCCGGAGCCGCGCGTGCCGGCGTCGACAACCTCACCAAGACAGCATCGGTGGAGTGGGCACAGTCGGGCGTGCGTGTGAATGCCGTTGCCCCGGGCTGGATCATGTCATCCGGTATGGATACTTATCAGGGTGCCTTCCGCGCCCTCATTCCCAAGCTTGCCGACAAGGTGCCGCTGAAGCGCATGGGCACCGAATCCGAAGTCTCCAGCGTGACCTGCTTCCTGCTCTCGCCCGCCGCTGCCTTTGTGTCGGGCCAGACCATTCGTATTGATGGTGCCGCCTCACTGGGCACACGCCTGTTTGATCTGCAGCCAGCAAAGAACAACGAACCGTTCAACGGTTTTCACCGGGCCTTCATTCCTGACGTACTCAAGGAAAATGAATAATGGCGATCATCGAATCCACCATTGACCGCAACAGTGCCGAGTTTCTGGCCAATCGCGAAGCGCTGGAAAAAACCGTCGCAGAAATGCGTGGCATCCAGCAAAAGGTCGTGGACAAATCCTACGAAGCCAAGCCGAAATTCGACAAGCGTGGCCAGGTACTGCCGCATGAGCGTATCCAGTTGCTGCTGGACCCGGGCTCGCCTTTTATCGAGCTGTGCGGCCTTGCCGGCTACCAGATGCACGATGACAAGGACGGCTCGGATGCCGGCGGCGGCATCATTGCCGGCATCGGCTTTGTGAACGGTGTACGTTGCCTGGTAACCGCCAGCAACAGTGCCATCAAGGGCGGCACCATTTCCCCCGCCGGCCTGCAGAAAACCTTGCGGCTCCAGGAAATTGCCCTGCAGAACAAGCTGCCCATCGTCACCCTCTCCGAGAGTGGCGGCGCCAACCTCAACTATGCTGCCGAAATCTTTGTCGAAGGCGCACGCACCTTTGCCAATCAGGCCCGCCTGTCTGCAGCCGGAATCCCGCTGCTCTCCGTTGTGCATGGCAATGCCACCGCAGGGGGTGCCTATCAGCCCGGCCTGTCTGATTATGTCGTGGTGATCCGCAAGCGTTCACAGATGTTCCTCGCCGGCCCGCCCCTGCTGTTTGCAGCCACGGGAGAAGTGGCTACCGAAGAACAGCTCGGTGGCGCCGAAATGCATGCGCAGGTCGCAGGCACCGCTGAATATCTGGCAGAAAACGATGCCGATGGCATCCGCATGATCCGTGATGTCGTGGGCATGCTGAACTGGAAAGAAACCACGCCCTGCATACAGCGTGCTTTCGAAGAGCCGCTTTACCCGGCAGAAGAATTGCTGGGACTGGTGCCCGCCGACACCAAAAAACCGTTCGACATGAAGGAAATCATTGCCCGCCTGGTCGATGCCTCCGACTTTCTCGAATTCAAGAACGAGTACGACAGCCAGACCGTGTGCGGCTGGGCCCGTGTTGGCGGCTTTCCCATCGGCATCATCACCAACAACGGCCCGATCACCCCGCAAGGTGCCGCCAAGGCCTCACAGTTCATCCAGCTCTGCGATCAGACGCAGCGTCCGCTGCTGTTCCTGCACAACACCACCGGCTTCATGGTAGGCACGGACTCCGAGCAAAACGGTGTGATCAAGCACGGCTCCAAGATGATACAGGCGGTCGCCAACGCGCGAGTGCCGAAAATATCCCTGGTGGTGGGGGGCTCCTATGGCGCCGGCAACTACGCAATGTGCGGCCGTGGCCTTGATCCCCGCTTCATATTTGCCTGGCCCAATTCGCGCACCGCAGTCATGGGTGGCGCCCAGGCCGGCAAGGTGCTACGCATTGTGACCGAACAGAAGCAGAAGAAAGCCGGCATTGAAGTTAACCCGCAAATGCTTGATTTCATTGAACAGAGTACTGCCGTGAAGCTGGATTCCCAGTCCACCGCCCTGTTCAACACTGCGCATTTGTTCGATGACGGTCTTATTGACCCGCGCGACAGTCGGCGTTTACTCGTATTCCTGCTGCAAACCATCAATGAAGGCGACCAGCGCCAGTTGAACCCCAACAGTTTTGGTGTGGCGCGATTCTAACGGCCATTTACCCACCAGAACACTTTACGGAGAGGCACCATGAAGTTTACGCAAGAACACGAAGAACTGCGCCGCACCACACGTGCCTTTGTTGAAAAGGAAATCAATCCTTACGTAAAGGAATGGGAAGAAAACGGCCCCTTCCCTGCTCATGAAGTATTCAAGAAAATGGGCAACCTGGGCCTGCTCGGTATCTGCAAGCCGGTCGAATACGGCGGCATGGGCCTGGACTACTCCTACAACCTCGTGGTGGCGGATGAAATCGGTCGCGCCCACTGTGGCGGCGTCCCGCTGGCCATTGGCGTACAAACGGACATGGCAACTCCTGCCATTGCCCGCTTTGGCTCCGACGAAATCAAGCGCGAATTTCTGGCTCCTGCGATTGCCGGTGATTTTGTCGCAGCAATTGCCGTCTCCGAACCGCATGCCGGGTCCGATGTTGCCGCCATCAAGACAACCGCCGTCAAGGATGGTGATGACTACATCATCAATGGCACCAAGATGTGGATCACCAACTCCACCCAGGCCGATTTTTTCTGCCTGCTGGCCAATACCTCCGATGACAAACCGCATTTCAACAAATCGCTGATTGTCGTGCCGGCCAAAACCCCTGGCATCACCTTCTCGGAAAAACTGGACAAGCTTGGCATGCGCTCGTCCGACACCGCTCAGGTGTTCTTTGACAATGTACGTGTACCGCAGCGCAACCGCATTGGCGCCGAAGGCATGGGCTTCATGATGCAGATGATGCAGTTCCAGGAAGAGCGCATGTACGGCGCCGCCAATGCCGTCGGCGGCATGGAAGTCTGCGTGGAAAAAACCATCGAGTACTGCCGCCAGCGCACGACCTTCGGCCAGCCGCTGATCGACAACCAGGTCGTGCACTTCCGCATGGCCGAGCTGCAGACCGAGATCGAGTGCCTGCGCGCCCTGGTCTANNGCATGGGCTTCATGTGGGACAACCCTGCCGGCCAGCTTTACCGTGATGGCCGTCTGGCCTCCATCGGTGGTGGTGCCGACGAAATCATGCTCGGCATCATCTGCAAGCTGATGAATATCCTGCCCGGCAAAAAGAAGAAGGCGGAATAAATCATGAGCCTGCCATCCACCGAAACCCTGCAGTTGCGTGAAGACGGCTGTGCCCTTCACGTCACGCTTAACCGCCCGGAATCACGCAATGCCATGAGCCTGCGGATGACGCAGGAACTGCGTGCCGTGTTCTCGGCCATCGAGAGCAGCGAGACCATTCGCGTTGTCGTCCTGCGTGGCACCAACGGACACTTCTGTGCCGGCGGCGACATCAAGGACATGGCAGGCGCACGCATGCGTGCTGCCGAAAGCGGCAATGATGAAGTCTATGCCGAACTCAATCGCGCCTTCGGCCACATGATCACGCAAGTCGATCATGCCCCGCAGGTGGTGGTGGCATTGCTGGAAGGAGCGGTACTGGGTGGCGGCTTTGGTCTGGCCTGT
Source organism: Moraxellaceae bacterium (assembly GCA_003543245.1). Lineage (GTDB taxonomy): Bacteria > Pseudomonadota > Gammaproteobacteria > Pseudomonadales > Moraxellaceae > UBA2031. The sequence goes on from DPJB01000040.1 coordinate 6,250, forward strand.
GTGTCTGACGTTGCCATTGCAACGGAAAACGCCCAGTTCGGTTTGCCGGAAACCGGCCTCGGCGTCATTCCTGCGCAGATTGCCCCGTTTGTGGTGCAGCGTATCGGCATGACACAGGCACGCCGGCTTGCCCTGCTCGGCGCCCGCTTTAACGGCAACGAAGCAGCACGTCTGGGCATTGTGCATCAGGTTGTTGCTGACACCGCTGCACTTGATACGGCCCTCGCCGAAACACTGGCACAGGTAAAGAAATGCGCACCACTGGCCAACCGTGCCACCAAGGCCCTGCTGCATCGCGTCGGGCACGAGCCGCTGGAGTCCCTGCTGGATGACGCCGCCCGGCAATTCGCTCGTGCTGTCGCGGGCCCGGAGGGGGCAGAAGGCACCATGGCATTTGTCCAGAAACGCCCAGCCAAATGGGCTGAGCAATCCGCAGCAACATGACGTGCAGCACAACATTATCTGCCGAATGATCAGGAATTGATGAAAATGGCATTTACCAAAGTTCTGGTGGCAAACCGTGGCGAAATCGCCTGCCGTGTCATGCGCTCCGCGCGCGCACTCGGCTATCGCACGGTTGCCGTGTACTCCGAAGCAGATGCCAATGCCCTGCATGTGCAGGAAGCTGACGAAGCTGTCTGCATCGGCCCGGCCAAGGTATCGGACTCCTATCTGCGCATTGATGCCATTCTCGATGCCTGCAAGAAGACCGGTGCCGATGCCGTGCATCCCGGCTACGGTTTCCTCTCGGAAAACGAGCAGTTTGCCCAGGCCTGTATTGACCACGGCATCACCTTCATTGGCCCGACGCCTGAAGCCATCGAGCTCATGGGCAGCAAGCGCATTTCCAAGATCAGGATGATCGAGGCCGGCGTGCCCTGCGTGCCCGGCTATGAAGGTGCGGACCAGTCTGACATCTCTTTCGTCAACGAAGCCGCCCGCATCGGCTTTCCCGTCATGGTGAAAGCCTCGGCAGGTGGTGGTGGTCGTGGCATGCGTCTGGTCGACAAGGGTGAAGACCTGCTCGCCGCGCTGGCTACCGCACGCTCCGAAGCACAGAACGCGTTTGGCTCCAGCGAACTGATCATGGAAAAAGCCGTGATCGCTCCGCGCCATGTGGAAATCCAGATTTTTGGCGACACCCTTGGCAACTGCGTATATCTGGGCGAACGTGACTGCTCCATCCAGCGCCGTCACCAGAAAGTGGTTGAAGAAGCGCCCTGCCCCGTCATGACGCCTGAGCTGCGCGAGAAAATGGGCAAGGCCGCTGTCGCTGCCGCAAAAAGCGTGAATTATGTTGGCGCCGGCACTGTCGAATTCCTGCTCGACAAGGACAACCATTTCTACTTTCTGGAAATGAATACCCGCCTGCAGGTGGAACACCCCGTGACCGAACTAGTCACCGGCCAGGATCTGGTCGAGTGGCAACTGCGTGTTGCCAATGGCGAGCCGCTGCCACTGCAGCAGCATGAAATCACGCTGACCGGCGCCGCTATTGAAGTACGCCTGTATGCAGAAGATCCCGGCGNNCGCGCACTGGATGACACCATCCTGCTTGGCGTCAACCACAACAAGCAATTCCTCGCCAACCTGCTGCGTCATCCCGTGTTTGTCAGCGGTGATACATCAACCGCATTCATCGAACAGCATTTCAGCAATGACAGCAGCCTCAAGCCTGCCCTTGCCAACAGCGAAGCCCTTCTTGTGGCTGCTGCCCTTTTCCTGCATGACCTGCCCGCCCATTTCCACACAGGACTGACCGGCGCTACCCCGCTGATCCTGCAGTGCGGCGAGACCAGAACCGCACTTCGCCTGATGCTGGGTAACCAGACGCTCACAGCGGAAATAAACGGCATTACCTCCGCCCTTACGGTGCAGGCCTTGCAGGAATCCACCTTGCACTACGAGATGGATGGTGTGCGTCGTCGCGTTGCTTTTGCGCGCGATGGCAACAATCTCTTTCTCGATCTGGCCAACGGCAACCTGCAGATCACGGATGTCACACAGGCACCACCGGCAACCGCCGACAGCGAAGGCGACGGCCAGTTGCGTGCGCCCATGGACGGTGCCGTGATCAACGTACTCGTGGCAGAAGGCGCCACAGTAACCAAGGGTCAGACGCTCATCATCATGGAAGCCATGAAAATCGAGCATCAGCTCAAGGCCAACCGTGACGGTGTTGTGAAAACACTCAGCACCAGCCCGAAGCAGCAACTGAAAAAGCGCCAGCTGCTGCTGGTCATCGAATAACGCATCAACACATTAACCAGCGACACCGCGATCAGGAGTTACGCATGAGCAGTCTCAAGGGTAAAACCCTCTTCATCACCGGTGGCAGCCGTGGTATCGGCCGAGCCATCGCCTTGCGTGCCGCCCGTGATGGGGCCAACGTGGTCATTGCCGCCAAGTCGGCCGAACCTCATGCCAAGTTGCCCGGCACCATTTTCAGCGTGGCGGAAGAAATCGAGGCCGCGGGTGGCCGTGCCCTGCCCCTTCAGGTAGATGTGCGTGAAGAAGACCAGGTGCGTGCGGCCATGGCCAAGGCCGCAGAACACTTCGGCGGCATCGACATGCTCATCAACAACGCCGGCGCCATCAACCTGATGGGCGTCGAGCACACCCCGCTCAAGAAGTACGACCTCATCCAGGGCGTTAACCACCGCGCAACTTTCCTGTGTGCACAGGCCGCACTGCCCTGGCTCAAGCAGTCGTCCCAGGGTCATATCCTCAGCCTGTCGCCCCCCATCAACATGGCACCGCACTGGCTAAAGCCCTTCTCCCCCTACACCGTTTCCAAGTACGGCATGACCATCCTCACGCTAGGCATGGCCGAAGAGTTCCGTGACTACGGCATCTCCTGCAACACCCTGTGGCCGGCCACCTACATCGCCACCGCAGCGGTCGAGGTCAATCTGGGCGGCGATGGCGCGGTTCAGGTCAGTCGCAAGCCAGAAGTCATGGCAGATGCCGCCCACGCCATCCTGGTCACTGCCCGTGGCGAGCTGACCGGCCAGAGCCTGCTCGATGAACAGGCCCTCGCCCGTATCGGCATTACCGACCTCAGCTCCTACAGTTGCATCCCGGGCAACGAAGACAAGCTTCAGCGCGACTTTTTCCTCGACTGATATCCGTCAATCCGGGCCAAAAAACCCGTCTCCGTGGCAATCAGGACTGTCAATATCTTGATGCCACGGCGGTGGGAAGGTACCTTAGGCCCACTTTTGCGACCGGTTCGTCACCTTCCTCCGGTCACTCCCTGAAAACAAGCCAGCGGAGCCCGCTGCATGCAGTGCGGGCCACCGAGGACACCTTAAAACATGAGCCATCACGACCTCATCACGCCAATCGCCTTTGCCCGCAAGCTCGCCGCCATCACGCCCAAGCTCCCCAAGATGCTGATCGGCCTGAAAATGGCCGCCAATACTGATGCCACCTCCCCGGTCGGCCTTGGCTGGTGCGTAGAAAAAGCGACACGTGAAAACCCCCATGGTACCGCCGTGCTCTACAAGGACACGCGCCTCACCTATACCCAGTTCAACCAGTGGTCCAACCGCATTGCCCACTTCTTCCTGGCCCAGGGCCTGCAGAAGGGCGACGTGGTCTCGGTGTATGTGGAAAACCGTCCAGAGCTGCTGGCCATTGTGACCGGCCTTGGCAAGATTGGCGTGATTTCCGCCATGGTGAATACCTCCCAGATCGGCAAGGTACTCACGCACAGCGTGAACCTGGTCAAGCCAAAGATGGCGATTGTGGGTGACGAGCTGGTCGGTAACTTCAATGAAGTGCTGGGCGATCTGGATCTGGAAAGCAGCAAGCTGTTCTGGCTGGCCGATGACGACACCCTGAAAAACCCGGGCACCGAACCATCCGGCTACCGTAATCTGGCAACCGAGATCAGCTCACAGCCAACCTACAATCCGGCCACCACGAATCAGGTCTACCGTAACGACGGCCTCTTCTACATTTACACGTCCGGCACCACCGGCATGCCCAAGGCCGCGATTTTCTCGCACGGTCGCTGGATGAAGGCCTATGGTGCGTTCGGTTACACCATGCAGTTGGGCAAGACTGACGTCATCTACGTCACCCTGCCTTTTTATCATGCCACCGCCATGTGCGTGTGCTGGGGCTCCGCACTGGCAGGTGCCGGTGGTGTTGCCATGCGCCGCAAGTTCTCTGCCCGTGAGTTCTGGGACGATTGCCGCAAATACCGCGCTACGGCCATTGGTTATGTGGGCGAGCTCTGCCGCTACCTGAACGAACTGCCATCAAAGCCGACCGACCGCGATCACATGGTTCGCAAGATCCTCGGTAACGGTCTGCGTCCCGGCATCTGGACACCGTTCAAGGAACGTTTCGGCATCGAGCAGGTGCTTGAACTGTATGCCTCTTCCGAAGGCAACATCGGCTTCTCCAACATCTTCAACTTCGACAACACCGTCGGCTTCTGCCCACTGCCCTACGCCATTGTCGAATACGACAAGGAAAACGAGCAGCCGGTGCGTGGCAAAGACGGCTACATGAAGAAGATCAAGAAGGGCGAAGCCGGCCTGATGATTGCAGAAATCACCGACAAGACTCCTTTCGACGGCTACACCGACCCGGCCAAGAACGAAGCCTGCATCCTGCGCGACGTGTTCGTGAAGGGTGACCGCTACTTCAACACCGGCGACCTGCTGCGCGACATCGGCTTCCGTCACGCCCAGTTTGTTGACCGCACTGGCGACACCTTCCGCTGGAAGGGTGAAAACGTCTCCACCACCGAAGTCGAAAACATCATGACCGGCCATGCGGCCCTTCAGGATGCTGTGGTGTATGGCGTCGAAATCCCCAACACCAACGGCCGTGCCGGCATGGCCTCCATCACTCCGCACGAAGGTCACTCGCGCAGCGAGCTGGACCTGCCAGGCCTCTATGCCCTGCTCAAGCGCGAACTGCCGGCCTACGCCGTGCCCGTGTTCCTGCGCGAACAGACGGTTGTGGAAACCACCGGTACCTTCAAGTACCAGAAGAACACCCTCAAGAAGGAAGGGTTCGATCCTGCCAAGGTCAATGGCGATCCCGTCTACGTGCTGCTGCCGGGCACATCGGAATACGTCCTGCTGACCGAGGAAATCTTCAGCAACATCCAGCAGGGCAAGTATCGCTTCTGATACCTGGCATCAAAATCCTGCAACCAATAAAAAAGCCGGCTTAAGCCGGCTTTTTTATTGCCTGAAATAACCCTACCCTGTCCAAAGCCTGAGCTGCTAGCCTAACAGCATCAGAGCCAGTGATCGCATCCTTCACAAAAGATGTCTAACGCCATATGACTCCCATCCGCGCCATAATGAAAATATGAACAAGCGAAATACAATGAAAGGATTAAATCCAAACCAGATTACAGAGTCTGACTGAGGCTGTAATTCATGAAAACGGACAGGGACAAATTTTTACGCACTGTCTCTCATCGCCTTCACAAGCATTTTGAGATCGCTCACCTGGCGATCCAGCCCGCAACAAGACAGTAAATACAAATAGGACCGCTCCAGATGAGGCATGGAATGAGTCATACTGGCCAAGAAAAAAAAACCGTAACCACACCCCCGTATTTACTGGATATTGAACCGCTGGTTGATCAATTTCAGTCCGATGTCCGACGAGGACTATCCAGCGAAGAAGCGCAAGCACGCCAGACCCGCGACGGCCTGAATGAGCTGACGCCTCAACCTGCCATTCCAGCCTGGAAGCACTTCCTGGAACAGTTTCAGGACCCCTTGGTCTATCTATTGCTCGCAGCCGTGGCAATAACCTTGGCCATCTGGCTTCTTGGCGACGGCAGTGGCTGGCCCATTGATGCTCTGGTCATCCTTGCGATCATGCTGATCAATGCTCTTCTTGGATTCCTTCAGGAGGCTCGCTCACAGAGGGCAGCAGCCGCCTTAACGAAACTCACCGAAACTACCTCCGCCGTTATCCGTGATGGCGCACTGACACGCATTCCCAGTAGCAAACTTGTCAAGGGCGATCTGTTGGTGCTGGGGGAAGGTGACTCGGTGGGAGCGGATGCTCGCCTGATCGAGGCTAACGCCTTGCGGGTGCTTGAGGCTTCGCTGACAGGTGAGAGCGAGGCAGTATCAAAGAGTGCCGTGCACATGGATGCAGAGGCGCCCTTGGCAGACCGATCCAACATGGTTTTCAAAGGCACAGCCATCGCTCAGGGCAACGGGCTCGGCCTGGTTACGGCTGTCGGCATGGCAACCGAGGTGGGTGCTATCGCTCACCTTCTGAACACCACTCCAGAAGACGCTACCCCATTGCAAAGAGAAGTGCGCCAGATTGGCCGCATGCTCGGCATGGCCGTGTTGGTTATAGCTGCGGTTGTCGTAGCGACCGTCTTTATGCTTACCGACATTCAAAGTGCACATGATGTTGTCTCCGTGCTGATGCTGGGAGTATCACTGGCAGTCGCCGCCGTCCCTGAGGGGTTACCGGCGATTCTCTCACTCGTTCTCGCCATGGGCGTACAGCGCATGGCACGCAACAACGCCATCATCAAGAAGCTATCTTCAGTTGAGACATTGGGCTCTACCTCAGTAATCTGTTCAGACAAGACCGGCACCTTGACCCGTTCCGAGATGACCATCAAGCAGAGCATGACTGCCTCTGGCAAAGCTCACATCAGCGGAGTCGGTTATGATCCTGAGGGGCGTGTCCACCATGATGAAAAGGCGCTGACTTACGGCCCGGTACACAGTGAGCATGTTCTACTTTTGCGCGGCGGCAGTCTTGCAGGCAATGCGGAACTGCAACAGCAAGAGGATGGTACCTGGGTCATCCAGGGTGACCCAACGGAAGCAGCCTTCCTGGTTGCCGAACGCAAGCTGGATACACCAGCACGAAGCAAGGCACGTTTCGAGAGAATCGGTGAGATACCCTTCACCTCCGAACGCAAGATGATGTCCACGCTGGTCATCGACCATGAGCAGGACAATGAGCGCCTGCTTATCAGCAAAGGGGCCCCGGATGTCCTGTTAAGACACTGCACACGAGTCCAGGTAGGAATGGATGTAGTAGCACTGACGAATGAAATCCGTACAGAAGCTCTGGCCGATGTAGATGAGCTTTCTGGCGCTGCGTTACGCACGCTCTCAGTGGCTTACCGACCATTACTGACAGATGAGCTGGTGACGTCTGGTGATGCGCTGGAAAACGATCTTATCTTCATTGGCACGGTCGGTATCATTGACCCACCACGTGAGGAAGTGGCGCCTGCCATTGCCGATGCCCACCGGGCCGGTATCCGTATAATCATGATCACTGGCGACCATCCACGAACCGCATCACGCATTGCCGAAGATCTGGGCATCATTGATGCAGGCGCCGGCACAATGACTGGTGAAGAAATTGATCTGTTGGATGATGCTGGTCTGGCTGAGGCTGTGAAGAAAACCTCGGTATATGCTCGTGTAGCACCTGCACACAAGCTGAGGATTGTGGATGCGCTTCAGGCGCAAGGTCATGTGGTGGCGATGACCGGAGATGGCGTTAACGATGCCCCGGCCCTGAAGTCCGCAGACATCGGCATTGCCATGGGTATTACTGGAACCGAGGTAGCCAAGCAGGCTGGCAAGATGATCCTCACTGACGACAACTTCGCCAGTATTGTCATCGCCGTGCGAGAGGGGCGCGGAATTCTGGACAACATCCGAAAGTTCCTGCGCTACCTGCTTTCTTCAAACATGGGAGAGGTGCTGACAGTCTTTCTCGCTGTAACAAGTGCCAACCTGATTGGTCTGGTCGACTCCAGTGGCGCAATAATCCTGCCACTGTTGACCACTCAGATTCTCTGGATAAACCTTATTACCGATGCCGCACCGGCTCTGGCAATGGGAATCGACCCACAGAGCGAAGATGTGATGGCCAAGCGTCCACGCCGCCCGGCTGATCGGATTATTAATGCCCGCATGTGGTATGGGGTTTTGCAAATCGGCCTGGTAATGGCTCTTGCCAGTCTGATGACCTTTGACTTGATGCTACCGGGCGGCCTCCTACCGGGCAGTGACTCACTTGAGTCCGCTCGAACGGCTGCTTTCACCGTACTGGTTCTCGCGCAGTTGTTCAACGCATTGAGTGCTCGATCCGAATCGGCCAGTGCCTTCAAGGGGATTTTCGACAATCGCTGGCTGTGGGCAGCTATTGCTCTTGGCATTACCCTGCAGGCAGCAGTTGTACATTGGGCACCACTCAACCGGGCCTTTAGCACCACACCACTAACCGTCGACCAGTGGTTTATCTGCTTCGCCATGAGCAGTACCGTACTCTGGTTCAGCGAACTGCGTAAATTGATTCTGCGCTTAATAGATCGACGTCAACACTGCACAGATTCGCAAAGACCATCATGAACACCTGGCATCAATGTTCAGTTTTTTTGGACTGATCATGCACTGAATTGCCACCCGCCAATACTTATTGCATGCGTTACCTGAATCAGGGAACAGCAAGATTGCTGCGCAAGGCCAGCTCGCCTGCTGGCGCAGGCACAGGCCGCGTCACCCTGTCGTGCTGCCGCTCCCCCTCTGGCTTCAGCATTTCCCCTGCCAACTGTACAAATCTCGTCTGGAAGGCTGCCAGCGTCCACTGACCAAAAATGGTATGGCCGCCTTCGTAAGCCTGCTCCTGATACTCCTCGTTCGTCGTGACATAGCCCATGTAGTCATTGCAGTAGGTGCAGATGAGCACATGCCGGATACCCCTTCCCTGCAACCGCTCTGCCACCACCTGACGCACACGCTCGCCCGCTGTTGTAGTGAACTCACCCGGACAGCACACAATCGCCACCTGGCCAATGGTGACAATCTGCAACGGCAGCACCGTCGGCACCATGGCACTATTACCGATGGCACCACGCCTGGCCTGCCGCTTCATTTCACCCACCAACGGGTCCGCAAAACCCGGCAAGAGAAAACTGTCCAGCGGCTGCCCCATGATGCTCTTGCGGTCAGTCTCCATCAGAATGGCTTTTTCACCCTGAGCGGCATAAATGCGCTGGTAATACGCCTGATCTTCTGCCGAATAATTGCCGGGATTGTTCAGACGACGATTTTTCAAAACGTCGGCAATCTTCCTTGAGAGAGCTGCCAGCGGCAGTGGCATGCCGGGACCATCCACAGGCGTACCCGCAAAAAAGGCAACACCATGGCAAGGCTCACTGGTCCATGCCTCGGTATTGCCATTCGCAAACACTGGACCCGCCTTGATGCGGGTGAAGTCGGCATAACTGAACACCGCATCAATATCACCACCAATGATTTCCTCGTTGTGCGCGGCCAGCAGCGACAACGCACGCTCGCTCTGGTGGCGTCCGTTCTGCTCGGCATAGGCGTATTCCGCATCTCCCTTTATTTTCTTGCGCCGCGTGATCTCACCTGGTCCATGATAATGCGGCGAGACGTCCCCCGCTGTTGCCTGGGCAAAGATGGCCACCGCACCGGCCACACCCGCTTTCTGCAGAGCGTTCTCCGCATGGCTTGCCGCATAGCCCTTGTTGTCGCCGTCATGCTTCAGCAACGAACTGCCCACACACGTGGCATGCACACCAAACAGCGATAACAGGGACTGCAACTCACCATGGCGACGCAGGCTCAGCAGCGTCATGCCACGATCAATCGCAAGATGAGTCTCTGTCACACGACGGGGTGTGACATCAGGATTACGGTTATATGCCTGCAGCGAGCGGTTCCATGCCACCGGCACATCATCCGAAAATTTCCCCTGAGCCAGCGCAATATCCGTTGGTGCCGCTGCAAGCCTGGCCTGTAGAACGGCTGCAACCACGGCCTCAACAATCTTCTGCACATGCTCCGGCACAAAGCCCGGCGTCACAATGTTGTACATCACGTCATGCGTACAGCCACCTGGCCCCGAGTGAGTATGGGTACAGGTCAGCACCAGCGCCGCCTCATTAAAGGCTTCTCCCAGGTGCTCACGCAGCGCCGCACATACATCCGTACGCATGGCATGAGTGACATAGCCCAGATCAAGGCAACAGAAAATCAGGGCGTTATTCTTTTCATCCTGCAGGAATAGTGCACGGGCAAACAACGGACTCTGCACACCACGGGCACGATGCTGCCACATGCCATAGCCCTGCATGGCATACCCTTTGGGAACGATCCCGATTTCCTGCTTGCCCCAACCTGCCTGATACACAGCAATACCTCATCAACAGAACCGGTTTCCGGAAGACAGGAGATGAACGCCTGAAAAATGCGTAGCCCCCACCCCCCATTACGGAAGATGCACAAAGGGTATCGCGAAAAGCAGACAGGGGTGTTGGCCGAGCGGGTCAGGCGCAGGACCCGGCAGCCCGTCAGTGCCTTGCAGCAGACAACACATCAACCTGCAGACCCTGTACTGCCGCAGATAGTATCTCCATACCGAACAGCGTCCCCGGATTGAGCACAATGCCAACACCCGGGCTCATCCGCGCCAGCACCCAGGCAAACCGGATAATCAGCCCGTAACCGAATGCCGGAAACTGGCTGGCCATGGCAATGGCGCGTTCAGGCGCAGTAAACATGGCAATCACGGGAGTCCCCTCGTGATTCTTCAGCACGAGTGGGGAGGCTGAATCATCCCACGTCCCCTCCGGACCCAGGTCCTTGTCGAGCAACACAAAGATATCACCTGCAACAAGGGCATCCATGAACGACGGGACAGCGGCGTCACCAGCCCGGACCGCCGCAAGCACGGTTTCCAGCTCATTCAGGGGAATCAGGTTATCTGTAGTCATGATGAGAATCCGTTATTTCCTTGCCCTCAGGGCCGCCTCAAAGGCACTGCGCGCCCATTGCTGCATGTCATCCTGATCTTCGTACACCTCGGGCGGTGCTTCGTAATACCGCAACGTAACCATCCTGCCTTTTGATGCATAGGTAAAAGGCTCCAACCCGGCCCTCTCAAAACTGGCGACATTCACGGCATCGGCTTTCAGGTACAGTTTTTCCTGCAGGATGATCGCAAACATCAGGTCATCACGGTACAGGCCATAACCACCAAACATGCAGCGCACACGTGGCACACCAAAGCCTGCCATCTGTTCAAGAACAAGCGCTACAAACTCGTCATGACCGGGTCGTGATTGCCGCATGATCACCCCTGCGTCAGCATGCCGTTATCCAGCAATTGCCGGAACCCCGCCTGCACACCATCCAGTAACGATTCCGGTGCACCCGCCGCACCCAGCTGCGTCAATATGTCACTCACACTGCCAGCGCCATCCACATGCTGCAGCAATGGCGCAAAACCCTCCGACAACTCAACCGTGCGGTGTTCCACGGTCGGCTCACAGCGCGACACATGACTCACCTCGGCGCGTGCCACCAGAATGCGGGGATTGCTCAGCTGCAATACCTGCTGACGCTGCGCCTGTGTCAACGGCGTCCTGTTAAGATGTCGCCACAACTCGGCGCCCATGTGCGGGCATAGTGCCTTTTTTAACTGCTGGTACGTGTCCGGAATAATCGCCGCACTCACAAACGGCGCCAGTCCGACAGGGCGCGTCAGCCAGTCAGGTTCCAGCGCAACCTGGCCAGGCAAAACCGCATTGCCTTTCAGCACCTTTGCCTTGAGGGCTGCTCCGGTCCACGCCATACCCAGCTCGGCCTCCAGTATGCTGATCGCCAGCTCCTTTTCCCGGGCCAACTCCACGTCCATACCAGACAGTTTTTCTTTCAGACGAATGCCAAACGTCGTCACGCGCTCCAGTGGCGGCGTACGCATGGTTTGCGTATCAATCAGGCTCCGCAGCAACCCAAGACCACCATTCAGTGATGAAACAATGCTGAACGTCAGCGGAAAGGCACGACAGAACTGGGACAGAATCAGGCCCACCCGCATGGTCGCATCCAGCTCCAGCGCATCATGACGGATAACCGAGAAATCCTGCCGCTCACTCTCATCCAGATCGTAAGCCGTCAGTGCTGCCATGGGCTCCCGGCCAAAGCGCTCCCGCAAGTCGCGATCAAACAGCAGATCAAACAGCAGCTGTTCCTGCACGGCAAAGCTCATTGCACGGCCTCCACTGCCACCACNNGGCTCTCGTGCATGTCCACATACACCGGCCCTTGCGCACCTTGCCGCAGTCGGCCGCCGGCTATGTGTACTTCAATCACACGCTCGCAAGGCAAATCCTGCAAGGCATCCAGCACACGCTGGCCACTGGCCATTTCGTATGACACCAGATGCCCCATGTCCAGCAACAGCGCGCAATCCGCTTCACGCGCCAGCCGCCCGAAAAACGTGAACAGCGGCATGGTGCCTACGGCAAACGTCATCGGTGCCGGCTCAATCGCCACCGTCACCGGTACGGCTGCCTTTACTTCCTTCACGCGAATAATGGATTGCTGCAGAGAGGGCTCATTCAGGATGGGCGGCACAAAATAGCCCAGCTGCGTGGAGTACCCGTGGCCTTCCTGCCAGAAACAGTAGGCACAGTCCTGCGCAAACCAGGGCGACCCTACCTGCCGGATATGCGCTGCCGTTTCCGCCAACCACGCTGGAGCATTCGGAAACGTGCCGCAAAAATTGATGTACGACGGATGAAACAGCACCGGCACACCCGCCGCGCGAATACGTTCGACCTCCGGCAATACGCGCTCCACTTCTGCCTGACCGGCATACTCAACAAAGCGCGGCCCGCCCGCTTCCCGCACCAGCGCCACCGGGTCCGGCTCTGACGAAAGACTCAGGCTCACGCCAACGCCCAGCGTGGGTAACTGCTCGAACATCAACGCGCCCCGGTCTCTTTCTGCAACGATGACATGTCAATCACAAACCGGTATTTCACATCACTTCTGACCAGACGCTCATACGCCTCGTTGATCTGCTGGATATCGATTTTTTCAATGTCACACACAATGTTGTGCTGGCCGCAGAACTCCAGCATCTCCTGAGTCTCGGCAATGCCGCCAATGGAAGAGCCCGCAAACTGCCGGCGCTGGCCCACCAGATTGAACACACCCACCGGGATCGGTTCCGACGGCAAGCCCACCTGGCACAAGGTGCCATCACGCTTGAGCAATCCCAGCAGTGCATTGACATCATGTGGCGCCGACACCGTATCCAGAATGAAATGAAAGCTGTTGCGGTGCGCCTTCATTTCCTCTTTGCTGGTCGACAGCACGGCCTCGTGTGCGCCCAGCGCCAGTGCATCGGCCTTTTTCTTTTCCGATGTCGTCAGCACCACCACATGCGCGCCAAAGGCACGGGCAAACTTCACGCCCATATGCCCCAGCCCGCCCAGGCCCACCACAGCCACCTTCTGCCCCGCCCCCACCTTCCAGTGACGCAACGGTGAGTACGTGGTGATGCCGGCACAGAGCAGCGGTGCAGCCCCCGCCAGATCAAGNNTCGGCACAGCTCGGGCATACGCGGCAGGAATCCACCATGCAGCCCACCGCCGCAATGTCTCCCGCCTTGAACTTTGTCACGGCGCTGCCAACACTCACCACACGCCCGACAATTTCATGACCAGGCACACAGGGGTAGCTGGTACGTCCCCAGTCACCTTTCACCTGATGCAGATCCGAGTGACATACGCCGCAATACAGGATCTCGATATGCACATCCTGCGGCGTGGGATCACGTCGCTCGAACGAGAAGGGAGCAAGTGGCGCAGTGGTGGATGTTGCCGCGTAACCGATGGCCTTGATCATGATGGCAGTCCTTGTGTGGTGACCCTGTATCGGGATCCTGCATGGATATCCTGGCAAGAGGATTGCCGCATGCAGACAGGAAAGCCTGATGATTGGATGTTGCGTGCCAATGGGCAAGCTGAAAATGCAGGACAGCAAAGGCCAAAAACAAAAAACCCGGTCATTTTCATGACCGGGTTTTCTGCACTATTGGTGACCCCACGGGGATTTGAACCCCGGTTACCGCCGTGAAAGGGCGATGTCCTAACCGTTAGACGATGGGGCCAATTTTTTTTGCACTATCTGCTGTCAGGCAAAGTGTGCAAGAAAATTGGTGGAGCTAAGCGGGATCGAACCGCTGACCTCTACAATGCCATTGTAGCGCTCTCCCAGCTGAGCTATAGCCCCCTTAACTGAGGCGCGCATTCTATTAAGCAGCCGGGAGGTCGTCAAGCATTCCCTTGAAAAATTTCAGAAAATCACTGAAACCGTTTGCTGCCATGGCCCTGCGCGCCCGCAACAGTCTGCGTCAGAGCAGCCTCTCGATATCTGCTGCGATGTCCTCCGGCTTGGTGGCCGGCGCATAACGGCTGATCACCTTGCCATTGCGATCCACCAGAAACTTGGTGAAGTTCCACTTGACTGCCTTGATGCCCAGCAAACCGGGAGCCGCGCTGGTCAGGTGCTTGAACAGTGGATGTGCATCATCACCATTCACATCAATCTTGGCGAACATGGGAAAGGTCACACCGTAATTCAGCTCGCAAAACTCGCTGATCTGGGCATCACTGCCCGGATCCTGGTTAAGGAACTGGTTGCAGGGAAAGCCCAGCACCATCAGCCCCTTGTCCTTGTACTTTTCATAAATGGCTTCCAGCCCCTTGAACTGGGGTGTAAAGCCGCACTTGCTGGCGGTATTAACAATCAGCAGCACCTGGCCCTTGTAGTCGGCAATAGGCTTGTCATGGCCAGTAATCGTCTTGCCGCTGTAATCGTAAACACTGGCCATTGGCCTCTCTCCTTGATGACTAAAAAGGGATCTGAATGAGAAGGATCATCATTCTCCCGGGGTATCGGTGTCGAGCATAAGCGAAGCGGAGTTCACGCAATAGCGCAAACCGGTCGGTCGCGGGCCATCCGGGAATACATGCCCGAGATGGGCGTCACATTTCCGGCAAAGGATCTCGGTACGGATCATGCCGTGACTGGCATCCCGATGCTCCTCAATCGCACCATCCTGCACCGGCGCCCAGAAGCTGGGCCAGCCCGAGCCGGAGTCATACTTGGCCACCGAGCTGAACAAGGGCTCGCCACAGCAACGGCAGCGGTACACCCCGTCGCGATGCTCAGCATAGTACTTGCCGGTAAACGCAGGCTCCGTCCCCTTCTCCCGGCACACCCGGTATTCCTCGGAACTGAGTTCAGCCTGCCACTCTGCTGCCGTCTTTCTGATCTTGTCGGTCATGATGCGCTCCGCGTCCTGCCTTGTTGTATCCGGCCCGGTTTATACAGCCCGAAAAGCCCTGATGGGGGCGCCATACCCGTCTCACAAGCCAAAAACCGGTACCCACTGAAAAGATTCCGGCCCGGGCGAACTGTTACACAAATCCGCCATGCCACCACTTGCACAAACCCGGACACAGTAACACTATAGGGAATATCCTATCAGAAACCCTATTCAGGACAATTTAAGCCATCATGCCCCTGCTTGAATCCGTCGAAACCTTCCTCGCCGACTACCCGGATATCAGTGCCACCCAGTTTGGCACCATGTTCCGCAAGGACCCGAATTTTGTCGGCGAACTGAAGAAAGGCCGCAGCCCACGCCAGGCCACGGTCGATCAGTTGCTGGCCGACATGGCGGACTACCGCCTGCAACACCCGGCTGAGTCATCCCCCACCAAACCCCAAGTGCGCGAGCATTCCATGGAAATCACGAAGTCTGCCAAGCTGAAGAACGTCTGTTACGACATCCGCGGTCCTGTCCTCAAGGAAGCTACCGCGATGGAAGAACAGGGCCACCGCATCATCAAGCTGAATATCGGCAACCCGGCCCCCTTCGGCTTCGAAGCCCCCCAGGAAATCCTGGCGGACGTGATTGCCAACCTGCCGAACGCAATAGGCTATTGCGAGTCCAAGGGACTGTTCGCCGCACGCAAGGCCATCATGCAGTATTACCAGCAGAAGAACCTGTTCGGTGTGGAAGTCGGTGACATCTACATTGGCAACGGTGTGTCCGAGCTGATCGTCATGGCCATGCAGGCCCTGCTCAACAACGGCGACGAGATGCTGATCCCGGCCCCGGACTATCCGCTGTGGACCGCTGCCGTCACCCTGTCCGGCGGTACGCCGGTACATTACCTGTGCAACGAGGAGGATCACTGGTACCCGGATCTGGAGGACATGGAGAAGAAGATCACTCCGAAGACCCGTGGCATCGTGATCATCAACCCCAACAACCCGACAGGTGCGGTGTACCCGAAGCCGGTGCTGGAAAAGATCGTCGCCCTGGCCCGCAAGCACAACCTGATCCTGTTTGCCGACGAGATCTACGACAAGATCCTGTATGACGAGGCCCAGCATACCTGCCTGGCCACCCTCGCCCCGGACCTGCTCTGCATCACCTTCAATGGCCTGTCCAAGTCCTATCGCGTGGCCGGCTTCCGCTCCGGCTGGTTGATGGTCAGCGGCAACAAGGCCATGGCCAGAGACTACATAGAAGGCCTGGACATACTGGCCTCCATGCGCCTGTGTGCCAACGTGCAGGCGCAGTACGCCATCCAGACCGCACTGGGAGGCTATCAGAGCATCAACGACCTGATCCGTCCGGGCGGACGGCTCTATGAGCAGCGCAACCTTGCGGTGGAGATGCTGAATGCCATTCCCGGCGTGAGCTGCGTCAAGCCGGAAGGCGCGCTGTACCTGTTCCCGCGCCTGGACCCGAAAATCTACCCGATCACGGATGATCAGCAGTTCATTCTGGAGCTGCTGCGCGCCGAGAAGGTACTGCTGGTCCAGGGCACCGGCTTCAACTGGCCAAGACCCGACCACTTCCGCGTCGTCTTCCTGCCCAACAAGGAAGACCTTAAAGAAGCCATCACCCGCCTGGCACGCTTTCTGGAAGCCTATCGCCAGCGCCACGGCACCGCCTGAACGCCTGCGGCAAGCCATAACAGGGCATCATCCCGATGCCCTATTCACCATCCATACACAATTGTCTGCTTGAAATGGGGCCATGCCAGCCCTAATTTCCCTTTTACCGCTTTAAGAGCAAATCCAGGGAGTATTGAAGTCCATGTTACGCATCGCGTTGTTCCTGCTGACCAACCTTGCCATTATCGTCGTCGCCGGTATTGTGCTCAGCATTCTGGGTGTCGGTTCTTCCCACGGCGCCGGCAACACCCTGCAACTGGGCAA
>DPJB01000042.1 GCA_003543245.1 Moraxellaceae bacterium
GGAATATCCAGCGTTACCGCTTCCTTGCGCCGTGCCGGCAGGTAGCCGCCCAGATTCATGCGACGCTCACGCATGTAGCGGATTTCCGGGGAGTCTTCCGGCGGACGATAGAACGGTACGCGTGCCAGCTCTTCATCATTGAAGGGCAGGCCGAAGGTGTCACGAAACTCTTTCAGTGACTCCATGTCGAGCTTCTTGATCTGGTGCGACTTGTTCACTGCTTCACCAGCACCGGTGCCGTAGCCCTTTACCGTTTTGGCAAGAATGACTGTCGGCTGACCGGTGTGATNNCCGCCACGATTGAGGTTATAGATTTCCTCATCAGAAAGATGCTCGACCATTTTCTTCAGTTCGGGATATTTGCCGAAGAACTTCTCGCGCGTGTAGGCACCGCCATGCATCTTGTAGGCCTGATACTCGCCGTCGACACACTCNNCCTGGATGATCTTGCCGTTGCCACGTACCGGACCATCAAGGCGCTGCAGGTTGCAGTTGATGACAAAGATCAGGTTATCCAGCCTTTCACGACCCGCCATTGAAATGGCACCAAGGGATTCCGGCTCATCCATCTCGCCATCACCCAGGAAAGCCCAGACCTTGCGGTTTTCGCTTTTCATCAGGCCGCGATTCACCAGGTACTTCATGAAGTGCGCCTGGTAGATCGACATGATGGGACCCAGCCCCATCGATACAGTGGGGAACTGCCAGTAATCCGGCATCAGCCAGGGGTGCGGATAGGACGACAGGCCCTTGCCGTCGACTTCACGACGGAAATTCTCGAGGTCGCGCTCGCTGATACGCCCTTCCAGAAAGGAACGTGCATAGATACCAGGCGCCGAGTGGCCCTGGTAATAAATCAGGTCGCCGCCAAACGTATCGTTCTGGGCACGAAAGAAATGATTGAAACCAACATCGTAAAGCATCGCACTGGACGCAAACGTGGCGATGTGGCCACCCAGTTCGTCATCATTGTCCATGTTGGCGCGCATCACCATCGCCAGCGCATTCCAGCGGATCAGCGAGCGCAGACGGCGCTCCATGAAGGCATCACCCGGCAAGGGAGCCTCATCCGTCAGGGGAATGGTGTTCAGATAGGGGGTAGTCAGGCGAGTGAGGTTCACACCCTTTACACGGGCTTTCTCGGAAAGCTTTTCCAGCAGGTAAAGCGCACGCTCCGTGCCTTCTTTTTCCACCACTGAAGCAAAAGCTTCCAGCCACTCCCGGGTCTCTTCCGGGTCCAGGTCATCATAAAAGCGTTCAAGTGACATTGGGGGTTCCTTGTCTTGCATCATGTCTGGCGATCACGTTGTGGGTCATCACCGCATTCATATGACCGATAAGTCACATTCCGATTATGTCGGTCAGGGCAGGTACCTGTCAAAGTGGCGCGTCATTTCTGTGTAGCACCCGGGCGCCACGCCTGCAATTGCCGGCACAGCGGCTCTACCGCCAGCAACAGTTCAGGCCCTGGCCTTGCCAGCCGCTCGTCCCCCACGGCCACCAGATGCCGGTCCCTGACTGCACGCATGCCAGTAAAGCGCGACCAGAAGCGGCGGCTGGCCACCTCATCATCCTTGCCAAAGAAAATGACATGCGGATTGGCCTGCACCACAAACTCGGGGGCTACCAGCGGGGCGGCCACCGGGCCTGCTGGCAGGATATTGTCGGCACCACAAAGCGCCAGCGCCTGACTCAGCAGATGCCCGCCATGCAGGCTGTAAAGTGGCTGCCTCCACACCTGATAAAAATAGCTGAGCCGCGGCTCCTTGCCGTACTGGTACCGCAGCGACTGCAACCGCTTGCGGAAGGCATCCGCCTGCGCCTTCCCTGCCGCAGGCTGTCCGGCCAACTGGCCCAATACTTCAAGCTGGCTCGCCAGGTCCTCCAGACGGGCCGTTTTCAGGGTGAATACCTTGAGGCCCAGTCTCTCAAGGCGGGCAATGCGGGAGGCAGGCGTTCCTTCCGCCCAGACAATCACCACATCAGGGCGCAGGGTCAGCAGTCGCTCTTCGTTGACGGAAAAGGCATCGGCCACCACGGGCAGACCACTGAGACTGAGCGCGTGGGCACCCCTGGATTCATGATCATCCACCACGCCCACCAGGCGAGAGCGTGCGCCCAGACCAATCAGCATGTCAGTCACATGCGGAGCCAGGGACACCATGCGCAACGAGGAAGAATCAAAGGTGAAGTGCCGGCCGGCATCGTCTGTCACTGTCATGGCTGCCCGGACAGGGCCGCCAGCCATGAACAGCAACAACAGAAGAGTCAGTCGCATCAGAACCACAGCAGAGTATGCAGGGCCAGCAACACGATCAGGAGAACCAGCGTGCGGTGCAGCAATGCCTGTATGGTCGCCAGGGCATTTGTCAGCACCAGTGCGGGAGAGCTGTCCGGAGTCATTGTCAGACTCACGGTCTGGGCATGTTCCGCCGACTCATCAAGCAATTCGACCACGTCAAGCTGCCGGTCCAGCAGGCGGTCCCGCAAGTGCTGCCATGTCGCCATGAAATCACCGGCCAGGGCAAAACCCAAAGCCAGAAGACGTGCAACCAGCCACTCGGCATAGTGAAGCATCTGTCGCGCTACCGGGACGGCAGGGCTGCTCTCGCCTTCTGCCACCAGGCGCAACAGGTAATAGACCAGTGCCCCCACCGGCCCCAGCAACAAAAACCAGAACAGTGGGGCAAACAGCTCGCGCAAATGCTCTTCAACCAGCGCACGGCGGGCCGGGGCCAGTTCACTGTCCGCCACCAGCTCGGCCGCCAGCAAGGCAGGTTGCCCACCACTGTCACCCGGCCACACACGGGCCATCCATTCTGCCTGCATGCGCTTCACCACACCGGGCTGACGCTGATCAAGCAAAATCTGGCCCAGCACCAGCACCCCAACCACACCAATGATCAGGCGTTGCCAGAGTCCGTCAAACAGGTTCAGGAACACTGCCAGCAGCAAGGCCGGCAACAAGACCGCCAGACCCAGCACCAGGGGTGGCGCCCAGCCCTCACGTGCACCGCGCTGCAACCACATGTCACGCCACCGTCTGACCAGATGACCAACAGTTGCCGCCGGCTCATTCAGCAACCCGCGATGGCGCAGAACCAGTGTGATGACAACGACCAACAGATTCATCCGGAATGCTCCTTGCCCCTCAATGCGTGCAAATGGCTCCAGTCAAATGACGGACCGGGATCAGTCTTGCGACCAGGGGCAATGTCACTGTGCCCGGCCAGATGCCCCCTTGTCTCTGGATACCTGGCCTCCAGCAAACCGAGCACCGCCACCAGAGCCTCGTACTGGCGCTCAGTGTAAGGAATTTCATCCGTTCCCTCGAGCTCTATCCCAATGGAAAAATCATTGCAGTTTTCCTGGCCGTCATAAGTGGACATGCCCGCATGCCAGGCACGGCAATCGAAAGGAACATACTGCACAACCTGACCATCCCTGCGGACCAGCAGATGCGCAGAAACCTTCAAGCCAGCAATTTCTTGAAAATAGGGATGCAGCGAGGGTTCAAGCGAGTTGGTGAAAAGTGCATCAATGTATGGCCCCCCGAATTCGCCGGGAGGCAAGCTGATGCCATGTACCACTACCAGCGACACCGGCATTCCTGCCGGGCGCTCATTCTGATTGGGAGACGGACAACGGCGCGCAGAAGATAACCAGTGATCATCCGTGATGCATGTGTCGTCAGGCCGTTTGGGTTTTTTCACTCAGATCCCGCAAGTTGCCAATCACGGACTCCAGCGCCCGATCAATGAACTGACCTTCTTCCACCAGTCGGGCCCTGCCCACACTCATGTCCAGGGCCAGCTTGTCACCCGACATTTCGCTGACCTTGATACCACGACGGTTGGCAAAAATCAGCTTGTCTACAGAGCGGATACGGGCCACCAGCTTGTGACGATCCTGCTTCTCCTCCTCAATGAACTCGATCCAGCTGCCCACATTGAGCCTGCTGACAATCAGTACATTGGGATCGTCGCTAGGCAAACCGGAGGATACCGGCTGGATGAGTTCTTCCCTGGGCAGCACCACAGACTCGATTTTTGCGGCATCCGCGGTAGCAACTTCTTTCGCATCGACCTGACCTGACGCACTGGCAACGGCTGCACTGGCATCCACCACACTGACCGTAGGCGTCTCCTGCCCCTTCAGCATGCTCATGTGAACCTGCATCAGCTCACGTAACAGGGTTTCTGTCGTCAGGGAGTCGTAATTTACCGCCGCCAGGCCTTTTTTAAGGCTGTTGGACAACTTGGGGGCAACATCCTTCAGACGGGTCTGCCAGGCGGCACCCGGCTGGGGCTGCACGCTCCAGATCACGGCATCCACCACTTTCACGGCCTGCTTCCAGGGTTCGGATTCCGTCCCCTCTTTCAGGCAATGGATATACAGCACATTGCGCCAGGCATCCTGCAACAGTTTGACCACCACCAGAGGCAGCTGACGCCCCGTCAGGCGACGGTTCAGTATCTGCTGCACCATGGCCCGGGCCAGTTCGGCGCGGGCCTTGCCCTCCTCCGTTTCACGCGTGCGCTTGTCTACCGTTTCCTCACGCTTTTGTTGCTGCTCGTAGAAAGCAGTGAACTCCTCCAGCAGCTCCGCAAACAGACTCAGGTCATCAATGAACTCATTGAGAATACGGAAAACCACCTCCTCGATCTTGGCGTAAACCGCGTCACCACCAGGGTCACGGCTGTTCCAGCCAATGCCTGCCTTGGCCAGGGCATTCAGCAGGCGTCTCGCCGGATGTGTTTCCGCATTGAAGAAGGACTTGTCGAGAATGGCGACCTTGAGCAAGGGAATCTGCAAACGCCCGATCAGGGCCTTCATTGCCGTTGGCAGGTCATCGTCATCAAGAATGAAGTCAAACAGCATTGAAACAAGATTTATAACATCCTCGTCCGCCTGCTTGACCGCCTCTACCGCCACCTCATCCGAACGCAGACCTTCGCGAATGGAGCCACGTACCTGCCCCACGCTGGGCGACGATGAATCCTGTGCCAGTGGTGAGTTAGGCTGAAGTTCCTGGATACGGGACAGCAACGCCACCAGCTCCGGGGTCGCTACGGTTTGCACCATAGCCGTCGGCGCAATATTCAATGGTGCCAGAGGAACGGCGGCCACACTGCCTCCCACTGCATCAGCCGGCAGAATGCCAATGCCTCCGCCGCCCACATACTGGCCACCGTGGTACTGCGCCCCGGGAACCACCTGGCCCGGGGCCGCAGCCAGCCCCATGGAAAGCATGTGCTGCAAATGGGCAAACACTTCCTCGGTATCAACCGCCTTTTTTTCCGGCTTGGCTGTATCCGGTCGGGGCTTGTCTGCAGAAGGCTTGGGCGACTTTGATGCAGAACCAAGCTTGAGCTCGGGCAACACACCCGCATCAATAAGCAACTGGTTGGCCTCATCAATCACATCACCCAGATCACCCATGACCTGTACCTGAAAGACCTTCAGGAGGATCAGCTTCTGATGAACATCAGCATCGGCAAGCAGCTTGAGTCCGTCCCTGAAGGCATCCGCAATCGGACCCGGGTCCAGTGGCAGACTGCGTTCCGTCATTTCCACCTTGGGTAAAAGATGCATGAACCGTTTGCGCAACAACCCGAGTGGCGCTGCGTAATCCAGACGCGCACGCGCCACGATTGCATCCAGTGCAACCGTAACGTCCATGTCGTCTTCATCAACCAGACTGAGCGTACTGAAATCAATTGCCTCAAAACCCTGTGTGACCTTCTGGTCCTGATTGGTCTTGAGTACGGAAGAAAATGCGGAAATCATGGACGAGGTAAAGCGGCCTTCCATGTCGGCACGACGGGTGCGCACCTTGGGCAAGGTCTCGTGATACCGCTGTTGCTCGGCCTCCGGCATCTTCATGGCCCAGTCAAAAATCGTGGTATCAAGGCGGTCAAACATGCCTTTTACAAGGTCACCAAGCTTTTGCAGGCTACGGGTGCGCACAGTCTCCAGCACTGCCGGCACCTGAATACGTGCACGCGCCGGATCTGCCACTCCTGGCTTGAGGCTGTCCACCATAAAAAACCTGCCTGATTAATGAGTCTCGTTCTTGTTGTAGGTTACCCAAGTTTCCAATCATGAGGAAACCGGAAAATCATTCCAGGCCTTCCATACCGTTTTTTTGTGATGGCGTTCGCCCTATACTGCCGCGATTGAAGGAGCCCTGACCATGATTCCTGACGCATTACTGCAAGTCGCCATCAACCAGAACGTGAAAGCCGCCCTGGCAGAAGACATTGGCAACGGAGACATTACTGCAGGACTTATTCCCGTCTCAGCACAATCACGGGCACGCATCATTACACGCGAACCCATGGTGTTGGCAGGGCGTCCGTGGGTCGAGGCAACGTGCAAGGCTTTCGACCCGCAAATAACCCTGCACTGGCCCGTGATTGAAGGCTCTGAAATAGCGCCGAACGGTACGGTTTTCGAGATGGAAGGCTCCTCCCGCTCCCTGCTGACGGTAGAACGGACGCTGCTGAACTTTCTGCAAACCCTGTCCGGCACGGCCACGGTCGTGCGCCATCTGGTGAAACAACTGGAAGGCACCCGCACCCGGCTGCTGGACACGCGTAAAACGCTGCCCGGGCTTCGCATTGCCCAGAAGTATGCCGTCAGCATTGGTGGCGGGCTGAATCACCGGCTTGGCCTGTTCGATGCCTTCCTGATCAAGGAAAACCACATCATGGCCGCCGGCAGCATCACTGCGGCAGTGACCCAGGCCCGCACGCTTGCACCAGGCAAGCCCGTGGAGGTGGAAGTGGAAAATGCCGGACAGCTGGACGAGGCGCTGATGGCCCGTGCCGACATCATCATGCTCGACAACTTCAGCATGGATGCCATGAAGACTGCCGTGAAGCATACGGCAGGACGGGCACTCCTGGAGGCATCTGGCGGCATTCATGCCGCCAACCTGCGTACCGTGGCCGAGACCGGCGTCGATTACATCTCGATGGGCGCCCTCACCAAGGATGTGAAGGCGATTGACCTCTCAATGCGGTTTGTCGACTGAAGCGGCCTGGCCGGACGCTTCATCAAACGCAGGAATCTTGCCCGGCAAGCGGAGATAGCCAAGATAAGCGCCTGCTGGCGAAAAAATCAGCACTGCACTCGCATAACGCCCCTGATAGAAGGCAAAACGATAGTCCGCCAGCCGAGGCTGCTCCCGGCCATTGACCCATGCAAGCCATGATTCTTTCATGGTGGTATCAATGTAGCCTGAGATGACCGCAGTTCTTGCAAAAACCGCCTCGCGATTCGGAAGGAATTTTTCAAAAAGCCAGACCTGGGCCTCCGAGTGAATGAAGTACTTGAAGACCATCACACTGAAACGCTCTTGCTCACTCCTGCCAACAGGCTCGCGCCGGAAAACAAATGGCGGCTTTCTGTCCGAGTAATGCTGCAGGTCCGCTGGCTGAACGTTCTGTGCACGAATGATTTCGGGCATCACCGATACAAAACGGTCGCCGCCATAAACCACCGCCACTGGCCGCTCATTCCAGACCTGATAACTGCCCCACGCCATGGCAGAAAACTGGATGACCGCCACAAGGGCAATGTCCATGCCCTGCTCACGGCGTGACTTCCCGGGATTGAAAATAATGAATGCCAGCAAAGGCCCAAGCACCAGATCAACAAGCAACACCAGACGCAGACCCTGCACACCGCCATCAAGAGCAAACATAAAGTCCGGGTAAAGCCAGAGTCTTGCTGCCAGCAACAGTGCAATCGAAAAAACTGAAAAAACGGCCAGGCTGGCGGCGACAGCCTTCAGCTTTCCTGCCATAACCTCACGAGACAACATCTGATGCACCTTTTGAAGACTCACAGTTTTTTCTGGATGAACTCGATCTTGTAACCGTCCGGGTCTTCCACAAAGGCAATCACCGTGGTGCCATGCTTCATCGGGCCGGCAGGACGGGTCACCTTGCCTCCACGCTCGGCAACACGTGCACAAGCCACCGCCGCATCGTCCACTTCGACTGCAATATGGCCATATGCCGTACCCAGCTCGTAATGATCCGTATCCCAGTTATGCGTCAGCTCCAGCACGGCACCCTCGGACTCATCCTGATAACCCACAAAGGCCAGGGTGAATCGCCCGTCCGGATAGTCCTTGCGACGTAAAACACGCATATCCAGAACATCGGTATAAAACTCCAGCGAGCGCTCCAGGTTGCTCACGCGCAACATGGTGTGCAGCAATCTCATTCTGTTTCTCTCCCCAACACAGGTAATGCTGCTCCGGGCAGCGGACCAACATAGGCAAACCGTGGGCAGCTTTCACCGTTAACGCTGACGGACTCCAGAAACATCGACAGCGGTCGCACCCACCAGTCAAAACGACCATAGAGGGTCTGGTAGACCACCATGGGTTCTTCGGTTTCGGAATGGCGGGCCACGCCAATCACGGCATACTCATGGCCCTTGTAGTGGCGATAACGCCCGGGTTGCAGCAAATCCGTCATCAGGAAAAAAGATCCATCAGGCCAATCGGGCCGGAACCGTCACGCCAGTAAATCTGGCCGCCATTTTCCATGAACTTTTCCAGCGCCTGACGAATGAGGCCGATGGCCAGATTCAGGCACTGCATGGAGTCCACTCCCGGCACCTTTGGCATGCCAGGATACAGGCCAGCCAGCGCCACCTCGCACTCCCAGCTGGTCCCTTCTTCATTCAGTGGCAGGGGAAGACCGATCTGCAAACGCACAATCCGCATTTCGCCTGTTTTCATCCGGCAAATGATAAAGCGCTCGCCGATCACATTGTCGACCTTGCTGTCCGGCACCTGGGCGCCATCCGTACTGTTCATGATTCATTCACCATATTCATTGAAACCACCGTGAACTCAGGCAGTAACCGCCTGTTGCCAAAGGGTCAGCAGTCCGCGTCGGCAGGCCTCGACATCATCGGCAGGGTGGGCAGGATTCGTCAACAGGTGCATGGAGGCACCTTCAAGGGCCCACAACAGCCCCATCAGCCGCCAGTACTCCTGTGCCGGCAACCCCAGGCGCGAGAACTCGCGTTGCAGCAGCACCACCACCTTGTCCAGCATGTGCTGACGGTGCGGCGCCAGCGGAGAAGCCGACCGCAGGGACTCCTCCAGCATCATGCCGACGATCTTGCCCACGCTGAACTGGTAATCAAAATAGATATGCACAAAGCTGGCGAGCAGGTCATCACGGGTACGGGTGGCCGGCAACTCGGCCTCAAAGCGTGCCAGCATGACTTTCGAGGCCAGCACATAGATGCTCTCCAGCACATCAAGCTTGCTGGTGAAGTACTTGTAGAAAGTACGACGGGAAATGTTCGCCGCGTTGAGCAAATCCTGAACCGATGTTTCCTCCAGCCCCTGCTGGTTGAACACCGACATGGCATGGATCAGGATTTGTGTGCGCGCAAACGAGCGCGGCCCGCCCGACTTGCGCGAGCGCCCCTCCTCCTCGCTGCCCAGCTCAAGCACCAGCGCTGCCAGCAAACGCAGGCTTTCCTCGCGTGGATCTACCACATCACTCATTCCGGTTCCCTCTCATGACCGCAGCGAGGCTAGCATAACTGCCCATGACAACAACCACATCGCGGCAGTCAAAATGCAAACGGGCCGCACAAGGCGACCCGTTTGATGACACCAGAACCACCCTTACTTCAGCAGCTTGCGACCGTTGTTGGCCGCAATGCGCATGCGCAGGGCGTTCAGCTTGATGAAGCCTTCGGCATCCTTCTGGTTGTAGGCGCCACCGTCATCCTCAAACGTGGAGATGCGTGTATCGAACAGCGAGTCGGACTCGGACTGACGACCGACCACGATCACGTTGCCCTTGTACAACTTCAGACGAACCACACCGTTCACGTTCACCTGAGACTCATCGATCATCTTCTGCAGCAGAAGACGCTCAGGACTCCACCAGTAGCCGTTGTAAATCAGGCTGGCGTAGCGGGCCATGATGTCATCCTTCAGGTGGGCCACTTCGCGGTCCAGGGTGATGGATTCAATGGCGCGGTGGGCACGCAGCATGATGGTGCCGCCCGGGGTTTCGTAGCAGCCACGCGATTTCATGCCGACATAGCGGTTTTCCACCAAGTCCAGGCGACCGATGCCATTCGCACCACCGATCTGGTTAAGCTCGGCCAGCACGGTGGCTGGTGACTTCTTCACGCCATTGATGGCAACGATGTCGCCGTTTTCAAAGGTCAGGTCAATGTAGGTTGACTGATCCGGAGCCTTTTCCGGGCTTACCGACCAGCGCCACATTTCTTCTTCGCACTCGGTCCACGGGTCTTCCAGCACGCCGCCTTCATAGGAGATGTGCAGCAGGTTAGCATCCATGGAGTACGGCGACTTCTTGCCGGCCTTGGCGTAATCAATCGGAATCTGGCGCTCTTTCGCGTAGGCCATCAGGGTCTCGCGCGAGGTCAGGTCCCACTCACGCCACGGTGCAATGACCTTGATGCCGGGCTTGAGGGCATAGGCACCCAACTCAAAGCGGACCTGGTCGTTGCCCTTGCNNTTGCCCTTGCCGGTCGCGCCATGGGAAATGGCATCGGCGCCCACTTCATTGGCAATCTCGATAAGGCGCTTGGCAATCAGCGGACGGGCGATGGACGTACCCAGCAGGTATTCGCCTTCATAGATGGTGTTGGCACGGAACATCGGGAACACGTAGTCACGCACGAACTCTTCGCGCAGGTCTTCAATGTAGATGTCCTTGACGCCCATGGCCTGTGCCTTGGCACGGGCAGGCTCGACTTCCTCACCCTGGCCGATGTCGGCGGTAAAGGTGACGACTTCACACTGGTAGTTGTCCTGCAGCCACTTGACGATGACCGAGGTGTCGAGGCCGCCGGAATAGGCAAGCACAACTTTCTTGATGGCGGACATGGCGGGTTCCCAAAGCAAGGAAGGGGGAATAAAGAGGCGCGTATTCTACGCTATGCCCCTGCAGGGGCATAGGCGAAAAAGAGGTCAGGGCAGACGAACCGGGGAGGTATCGACGGTGCCGTCCGGGTGCACCAGCATGATGCAGTTGCGCCCGGCATGCTTGGCGGCATAAACCGCCTCGTCAACCCGGGCCAGCAACATGGGGCCACGCAAGTCGCCACGCGGCACCATGGACGCCACCCCCATGCTTACCGTCACATGGCTTGCCACGCTGGAGGCCGCATGGGCAATCTTCAGGGCACTGATGCTGCGGGCGACATGCAGGGCAACCTCGCGGGCACCATCCAGCGACGTGCTGGGCAACAGCAACACAAACTCCTCACCACCGTAGCGGGCCGCCATGTCACCGGGGCGCCTGAGCACCGATTTCAGCGCCTTTCCAACCAACGCCAGTGCCCGGTCTCCCTCGGCGTGGCCATGAGAGTCATTGAACGGCTTGAAGTGATCGACATCCACAAAGATCAGGGCAACATCACGACTGTCGCGACGCGCCCGATCCCACTCCTGCTGGAATACCTCATTGAAGTGGCGACGGTTGGCCAGCCCTGTCAGCGCATCCTCGCGTGACAACCGGTTCAGCTCCTGCGACAGCTTGTTCAGCTTGAGCTTTTCCAGGCCCAGCATTTCGGACTGCAGGAACATGATGCGGTCGCGGTGCTCAAGCATGTAACACAGCAACATGCCCACGGCGTTGGCCAGTACCACGTATTGACTGAAATGCCCCCAGTTGTACCAGAGGCCCAGCAAATGAATGACCACAAATGAAATTAGCGCCGCCCCCACGCAGGCAATGACGGCAGGCACCAGGAGCAGGCCACCAATACCATAGGTAATGGCAATGACCAGAATGACCACATAACTGGAGTGCTGATTGAAGAACGGGTCCGGGAAAGCCGATGTGCCCACCGTAATGGTGGCCACCGCCGTCAAGGCAATCAGGCTGACGTAATTGCGGTACCACTTGTCCAGCTGGGGAATCCGGGGCAGTGACAGCAATGCCGCCACAATAGCCCCCTCCATCAGGTAGATAACCCACCAGACCTTCTCGTTCTGCTCAAGCAACACCGGGTTGGAGTACGCCTGTACCTGGGACCAGGTGAGTATCCCGATAAAGATGTAAAAGCCGACAATTGCCCACCAGGAATGATTAAGCAGCTCTATGGCACGGTTCTGCAGGTGCAGATGAAAGGCGCTTTCAATGGCAGGCGGAAAGCGGACGAAGGGGCGATCATCCTCAAGAAGCTGCTGTATTTCCTTGATGTCGGCGTCTGTCGTGTCGCGCAGGGAGGGTATCGTCACAACCGGATCCTTGAAGGCTAAACTGCGTCAACCGGCCCGAAACCAGAACATTCAGGCACTACTTCAAACCGGTTAATCCTTGTGCAGGCCGGGAATGTGCCAGCCTCTCGGCCCAGCGACAATGCTGCTCCGACCGGTGGCTCGCCATTTATCGCCTCCCTCCTCCCTGACGACTGACACTGCCTCCTGTTAAAGGTTGGGGACTGCCTTGTCAGCCTGTTAAACTTGCGCGCAATTGAGGAGCTGACATGACCAACCAGACTATGACCCACATGACCATTGCCCGCCCGGACGACTGGCATGTTCACCTGCGGGACGGTGCCATGCTGCCCGATACGGTAGCCGCCATTGCCCGTTATTTCGGCCGCGCCATCGTCATGCCCAATCTGGTTCCGCCAGCTCGTACCACCACTGAAGCAGGGGCCTACCGCGAACGCATCCTGGCTGCCCGCCCAAAGGGTTCGCGATTCGAGCCCCTGATGGTGCTCTACCTTACCGACAGCACCACACCAGCCGATATCCAGAATGCCAAGGCCTCCGGTTTTGTGCATGCCGTCAAACTCTATCCGGCCGGCGCTACCACCAACTCCGACTCTGGCGTGACCAGCATCGCCAACGTACAAGCCGTTCTGGAAAAAATGGCCGAAGTCGGCATGCCCTTGTTGATTCATGGCGAAGTCACACATAGCGATGTCGACATCTTTGATCGCGAAAAAGTGTTTCTCGACACCATCCTGATGCCGCTGGTGGCGCGGCTGCCACAACTGAAGGTCGTGCTGGAGCACATCACCACGGCCGATGCTGCCGCCTTCATCAAGGAAGCACCCGCCACAGTGGGCGCCACCATTACAGCGCATCACCTGCTGTTCAATCGCAACCACATGCTGGTAGGCGGTGTACGGCCCCATTATTTCTGCCTGCCGATCCTCAAGCGCCGTACCCATCAGGAAGCCCTGATCGCCGCCGCCACCTCCGGTTCACCCAAATTCTTCCTGGGGACCGACTCTGCCCCGCATGCCATTGGCGCCAAGGAATCCGCGTGCGGCTGTGCCGGCTCGTACACCGCACATGCGGCCATCGAGTTGTATGCTGAAGCCTTCGAAGCCGCCGGCGCACTCGACAAGCTGGAAGGATTTGCCAGCGTTCATGGCCCCGACTTCTACGGTTTGCCACGCAACACCGACACCATCACTCTGGTGAAGGAGTCCTGGGATGTGCCTGAAAGCTACCCCTTCGGAGAATCCATTGTCGTACCGATTCGTGCCGGCGCACAAATCAGCTGGCGCGTGCAGTCATGAGCCACCACCCCGTACGTCCACTGGCCGAACGATTTCGTGGTTTTTTCCCTGTTGTAATCGATGTTGAAACCGGCGGCTTCAATTGCGCCACCGACGGGCTGCTGGAAATTGCTGCTGTCACGATTGCACAGGATGAAAACGGACTGCTCTACCCGAACGAATGCTTCCACTCCCATGTAGCCCCGTTTCCCGGTGCCAACCTGGAAAAAGCTGCGCTCGAATTCACGGGCATCAATCCGTTCCATCCCCTGCGCCCCTCTGAAGAGGAAGGCGCAGCCCTGCGTCGTATTTTTGATGGCATAAAAAAGGCGCAAAAGGCCGTCGGCTGCAAACGCAGCGTGCTGGTCGGCCACAATGCGCATTTCGATCTGGGTTTTGTGAATGCCGCAATAACGCGCAACAACCTGAAAAACGTGTCACCGTTTCACCCGTTCTCGGTATTTGACACGGCAACGCTGGCAGGGCTTGCCTATGGGCAAACCGTGCTGGCACGCGCCTGCGCAACCGCCGGAATTGCCTTCGACAACAAGGAAGCCCATTCTGCCCTGTACGATGCACAAAGGACGGCAGAGCTGTACTGCTCAATCGTCAATACATGGTGGGAAAAGATCGGCCCGCCGCCCGTTGATGCAAGCAGCGACGAAGCCTGATCAGCACACACGACACTGATCTAGTCCGACCAGTCCATGTCCGGGAGACGCGAAAACGTCTCCCTGAGGCCCTGTGACCACCCCTTGCGGATTTGCTGGAAGTAGGCGTTATCCTCATCCACGCGATGGCGCTTGGTCACTTTGAAGCTGTCGCGCTCATAGCAGAGCAAATCAATCGGCAGACCGACCGAGATGTTGCTGCGAATGGTTGAGTCAAACGAGATCAACACGCACTTGGCCGCCTCATCCAGCGACGTCCCGTAATTGATCACCCGATCAATGATTGGTTTGCCGTACTTGCTCTCGCCAATCTGGAAATAAGGCGTTTCCGTAGTGGCCTCGATGAAGTTGCCTTGCGGATAGATATTGAACAGCCTTGGCTCCTCCCCCTTCAGCTGGCCACCCAGCAAAAACGACGAGCCAAAATCAATACCCGACTGCATGGGCACCTTGCTGTCGCGCTCAATCACCTCCCGCAGGGTACTGCCCACCAGACAGGCCACGTCGTACATGGATGACTGACTGAACAGATTGTCTTTTTCATGTTGAAGGCGCTTGCGCAACACACTGATAGTGCTTTGCGTTGTCGCCAGATTACCGGCCGACAGCAGACAGATGACCTCCTCACCCTGCTTTTCCAGCAGCGTCATCTTGCAAAAAGTGGCAATGTGATCGACCCCGGCATTGGTACGGGTATCCGACGCCATTATCAGACCTTCTGCCAGATTCATGGCTACACAATAGGTCATCTTCTCAGTCCATCCTGTCAGGCCTGTTGCTGCTGTTGTTGTTGCTGGCTGATGTCCTGCTCCTGATCAGCTTCATTCGTTCCGGTCTGTGACTGCATGACACGTACATCGGCCTGCATGAGTTCGCCACCACCACCACGGCGCACACCACGCACCGGGCAGGCATCCAGATAGTCCATACCCACGGCCAGCTTGAGATGATTCTCATCCGCCCGCGAACGATTTACCACATCAAAACTCCACCAGCGGTCATGCAGCCACGCCTCGGCCCAGGCATGAGTGGCCATGTGATTACTGGCATGACCCGGCGAATGCACATAGCCGCTCACATAGCGTGCCGGCACCCCCAGATATCGGCAGCAGGACAGAAAGATATGGGTATGATCCTGACAAACACCCAGCCCGGCAGCAAACGCATCGGCTGCCGTACTGCCAACATGCGTACTGCCCGGTGAAAACTCCACAGCCATTTCTATGCCCTGCGCCAGTGCCAGCAAGGCTTCCTGGGTCATCGGCTGCTTGCGAAAGCCCTCGGCAAAAGCAGCCAGCTCCGGGCTTATCGCTGTCAACGCCGTAGACCGCAGATACGGCAGCGGATCTCCGCCAGAAACACTGGTGCGCTCCCCGTCGTCCGTCTCGACAATCCCCATCGCACGGATTCGTATTTCGCGGTGCGGCATGTCCAGCGTCAACACATGGCAAATATTGCCGAAGGCATCCGAGGAAGACACCGCCGGGCTGGGCAACTCCAGCTTCCACTCCAGCACCCGCTGACCTTCTGTACTTTGCGGGGTAAGCCGCAGGTACTGGGTGCTGTGTGCAACGGAACCCTCGTAGCGATAAACCGTTTCATGATTGACCGTGAGTATCATGCTGCCTCCAGATAGGCGCTGTGAATTCGTGCGCCCAGCTCATAGATATCTGCCAGAAAATTCTGCAGGTATTCCTGCAATCCTTCATCCATCACTTCATCAATTCGCGAATAGTGCAGTCGCGCATGAATTTCTGCTGCCAGCCGCTGCACATCCACGCCACTCTTGCCGTTGATTGTTTCCAGCGTCTGCGTGAGCTCATTCAGACAAGCATGCAGGGAGCGCGGCAAGTCATCCCGCAGCAACAGCATCTCTGCTACGTTCATGGGCAGAATGCTTTCGCGATACAGGTCGCGATAGGTCTCAAAGGCCGAGAGCGAACGCAGCAATGCAGCCCACTGGTAATATTCCACTGCCTCACTGGAGCCGGCATCGGCAAACAGGGTGGGCGCTTTCACCAAAAGAATACGCGCCGTATTGTCAGCGCGTTCCAGAAACGTTCCGAGACGTGAAAAACGAAAGGCATCATTACGCTGAAGCGTGCCAAAGGTTGCCCCACGAAAGAGGTGCGAACGTTCCTTCACCCAATCCAGAAACCGGGGAAAACCCATGCGCTGAAGACTTTCAGGCTTCATGCCCTGAATCTCCAGCCATGTCGTGTTCAGCGACTCCCACATCTCGGCGGTAATCTTGCCACGCACCACATGCGCATTTTCACGGGCCTGCCGCACACAGGAGTAAATACTCGAAGGATTGTCGGGATTTAGCGCAAAATACAACAACACCGCATTGGGCTTAGGCTTTATGCCACTGGCCAGAAACGCTTCACGCGTACCGGTGATATCCAGCGGCGCCATGACCTGGTCGCTGCCAACTCCACCAGGCATCAGCGATGACTGATAGCTGACATCGAGCACACGCGCAACGTTC
This sequence comes from Moraxellaceae bacterium, assembly GCA_003543245.1. Taxonomy (GTDB): domain Bacteria; phylum Pseudomonadota; class Gammaproteobacteria; order Pseudomonadales; family Moraxellaceae; genus UBA2031. Next base: position 16,705 of record DPJB01000042.1, read on the forward strand.
TCGGCGCGTTCCATCTGACGCGACATCCAGTAAATACAGGAAGCAGTACGACTAAGCATCTTCAAGCACCCACGTGTCCTTGGTTCCGCCACCCTGCGATGAATTCACCACCAGCGACCCCTCCTTGAGTGCCACACGGGTCAGACCGCCCGGCACCAGCTGGATATCCCGCCCGCACAATACAAACGGACGCAAATCAATATGGCGCGGCGCAATACCGGCATCGACAAACGTCGGGCAGGTCGACAGCGCCAGCGTTGGTTGCGCAATAAAATCCGAAGGGCTGGCCAGAATGCGGGCACGGTACGCCTCTATTTCTGCCTTGCTCGCGGCCGGCCCCACCAGCATGCCGTAACCACCCGAGCCATGAACCTCCTTCACCACCAGCTCATGCAGATTGGCCAGCACATGCTCACACTCCTCCGGCTTGCGCAGCTGCCAGGTCGGAACGTTGTTAAGAAGAGGCTCTTCACTCAGATAAAAGCGGATCATGTCCGGCACATAGGGATAAATAGATTTGTCATCCGCCACACCGGTGCCGATGGCATTCGCAATGGCCACACGACCGGCACGATAGACAGACAACAAACCGGGCACACCCAGCATCGAATCCGGACGGAACGCGAGCGGATCAAGGAAAGAGTCGTCAATGCGCCGGTAAATCACATCCACACGGCGCGGGCCGGCTGTCGTGCGCAACTGCACGAAACCATCCTTCACATACAGGTCCGGTCCTTCCACCAGCTCCACACCCATTTGCTGGGCAAGGAAGGCATGCTCGAAGTAGGCAGAGTTGAAACGACCCGGCGTCAGCACCACCACCACCGGGTCAAGCACGCCAGCAGGCGCAGAGGCGCGCAAGGTATCCAGCAACATGTCCGGGTAATGCTCGACAGGTGCCACCGCATGCATGGAAAAGAGTTCCGGAAACAACCGCATCATCATCTTGCGGTTTTCCAGCATGTACGACACCCCGCTCGGGGTACGAAGGTTGTCCTCCAGGACGTAGTACTCGCCCCGGTTGTCCCGCACCAGATCAATCCCGGCAACATGCGAATAGATACGATTGGGCAGCGTGATGCCCTGCATGGCCAGCTGGTAATCATGATTGGTCAGAATCTGGCTGGCAGGAATGATGCCCGCCTTCAGGATGTGCTGTTCGTGATAGATATCGTGAAGGAATTCGTTCAGTGCATGGGCGCGCTGCTTGAGGCCTTGCGACACAAACTCCCATTCACTGGCCGAAATGATTCTGGGGACCTGGTCAAACGGGATCAGACGCTCGCTGCCTTCCTTGTCACCGTACACGGCAAAGGTGATACCAACGCGACGGAACAACCAGTCCGCCTCGGCACGCTTCTGCGCCACCTCTTCAGCCGGTAATGCATTCAGCCATTCGGCGAACGCCTTGTAAGCGGGCCTTACCTGCGTACGTCCCGCAAACATTTCATCGTAAAACCGTGGGGAAGCACCCATGTCGCACAACCTTGAGTAGAGACATGGGTATCAATGCATTGTCTGTGCCAAGGCAGGAGCGGCAGAAAGCCTGTGTTTTGCATGGATTTTCGGACAGAACAGCCCTGAGGTGGTGCACGGGCCACACAGCCCCGCACCATTAGTGATGCATCACTGCAAAGCAGGCCCGTCAGTCAAAGAGCCGGGACATCAGGATACATGCCCCATGAACACCCACGTGCCCCGGAACAGACCCTGCCACAGCCCCTGCTGCAGACACAGGTACAGAAAGACGATCAGTGAGTGTGAGACGGCGCCACACGACGACGCCGGAAAAAAAGCCAGACGCCGGAAAGCGCCAGCAGAATGGTGGCAATACCTGTCAGATCCACCAGCCACACACCGAATGAACCAAACAGGCGGCCACTGTGCAGATCCAGCATCACCCGCTCCCAGGTAATGGCATCAACTGGCGCCGAAGACATGGTCACTGACGGCTCCTGCCACACCACATCCGGACCGGTCTGCATCGTATGCACGGTAAGATCCGCCAGATTCACGCCCAGACTACTGTCCGCAGTTTTCAGCAGGATCGTGTCGCCATCTGATGACACTGCCGACAGCCCGGACGGAATTCCGCGCAAGCTGTCTGCCTGATCAATGAGCTGTCCATCCGGTGTCAGCAAGACCAGCCTGTCAGGGCAAACCACCAGCACCTGCTCCCGCGTCTCCATGACACCCACGAGATGCGCGCAATCGGTCAGCTGCTCATCACCCAGCCACAACTGGCCATCACGCACCCCCAAGGCACGGCCAGCCAGCTCATGCTTGCCCACTGACGCAGCCCCGGCAGACTCCAGGCCATAATGCGCACGCAGCCAGCGGTTTTCGAGTGGCTTGCGGTCCAGACCGATATCATGGGAGTGGTTAAGCAGAATGCCGGTCACGGCCAACAGCAGCAGAAGCAATGCCACTGCTACACCGATGCGTCGGTGCCAGCGCAAGAGCACGAATCGCCAGTGGGACTTGAACACAGATGTAAACCCGAAAATGGCCGAAGCAGAAAATGACGGAAATAATGCGCGGCGAGTCTATCAGCCGTTGCGTATCACTTCACTGTGAAACAGCAGGGCCAGTCGTGACACTTTGGTAACTGCCCATACCGACAGCGTGGCACCGGTAATGCCATCAATCGTGCGATCCAGCCGGTCCCCGTCCCTGAGTCCCGCATTCACGAACTGTTTTGTGAAAAACGGGTAACGCACCTCTCCCCCGCGCGACTCACGAAACGCCAGCACTTTCACCTGCTCGATATGGCCAGCCGATACCACCACGCCAATGGTGATCGGACGTTCCTTGCCAATCTCGTCAATCACCCAGGCAGTACGGTTACCCTCGCGCCAGTATTTCACGCGCATGCCCGCATACGGATGATCAAGCACCTTTGCCGCACGCGTCTTGAGCTCCGGCGTCAGCCACAGCATTTGCGTTGCGGGCGCCTGGCCGGCAAAGCTCTCCGCCAGAAAAGTGTCCAGTGTCACCTCCGCCGCAGCCACCAGTGGTGACAGCAACAAGGCACATATCAGTAAAAGGATTCGTGACAACACACCTATTGCCTCAAGCAGAAAAGCCCCGGTGATGAGCCGGGGCCTCTGGAACCGTCAGTATGACACCCTGCATGACACCATGTCAGAAGCTGAAACCGATGCCGACATTGAAACCATCCTGATCCTTGTTGCTGCCTTTGGGATCATCACGACGCTGCAGGTCGGCCTTGACGACGGCGCGCTCATGCAGCCACCAGCTCACGCCCACCGACTTTTCCTGCCAGTTGGTGTTCACTGCATCGCCGGCTTCATTATCCCACTCGCTGTAACGGGCAAACACACCCACCGTCGGCACCACCTTCCAGGACGGCTCGACATACCAGCCCTTCTGTTCTGCACGCTTCTGGTCGGCAGCCAGCAGTGCATTTTCGTTCATGTCCCATTCGGCATAAAGGGCACGCAAACCAAACGGACCGGCCGTATAGGCCACATGGGTTTCAATCATGCTGGCATCCAGATCGGTACCGGCAACCTTGGCGCCGCCCTGAGCCATGTCCTGCTGCTCCTGCATGGTCAGGCCCAGCTCCAGTCCTGCAATGCCGGTGTACTTCACACGAGCGGTGTAGGCCACATCGGCACCATCAGCCTTGGAACCGCGCTGACGGCCGTCCTTGATGTTGCCTGACGTGGTCTTGAGACCGCTGCTCATCATGGCGTCATAGGACAGACCTGGCAGAATGTCGCCAGAAAACATCACACCCGTCTCATACCAGGTACCCGGAACGATTTCACGCTCAACCGGCGCGCGGAAGACACCATAGAAGGTGTCCGGCTCATGGGTTTCATTCAGGATGCCCACCGGCACCAGCAGCTGGCCGGCGGCCGCGCGGTGCTTGTCAGCGTACTGGTATTCCAGGAACAACTGCTCAACGGCCACATAGCCTTCGGACTTCTTGATGGACGTTGTCGAGCCGTTGGTGTCGGTATCAGTGTCCTTTACATAGGCATGTTCGATTTCCAGCTCACTGGCAAAACGAACCTTGTCACTGAACTGGTGACCAACAAACAGCACCAGACGGTAGGCATCAAACTCATCCTTCTTCTTGCCGGTGCTGTCATCAATGCTCTTGAAGTAGGCCTCGCCATAACCACCGAGCGAGGTCTTGCCGAAGGTGCCGCCTTCCGTTACCGCCTTCTCCTGGCTTTCAACCTGAGCGGTCAGCGCCTCGATCTGGGCCTGTTGCAGCTTGAGCTGGGCAGCCAGTGCCTCCAGTGAAGGAGCAGCCTCATCGGCCATGGCAACGACAGGAACAGACAGGGAGAGAACAGCAACAGCGGCAGCAAGACGGGAAAGGTTCAACACGATGAGCCCTCAGGGAAACGGCCTGGCGAAAGTGCTGGGCCTTGATGGTGCGAAATCTATCTAAATCATCACCCAAATGCAAATAGTTCTCATTAGTGATTTAAATCAATTTACACTCTCATACAATAATAATTATCATTCACAACAAATGAGCCAAGAGACAACCCCATGCGCTCCACCAGTTTCCTGTTACTGCTGATGCCCGCACTGCTCACAGGCTGCCTGGATGAACCCGCAGCCACCCCAGCCGAAGCGCCACCCGCCACCAGCATTAGCCTGGTTTCTCTCGGCCAGACCCTGTTCGAAGACACCAACCTGTCCTCCAACGGCAACCAGTCCTGCGCCAGCTGCCACGACCGCACACACGCCTTTACCGACCCGGACAACACCATTCCCGTTTCCGAGGGCTCGGTACCCGGCCTCTTCGGTACCCGTAATACCCCGACCATTGCCTACGCCCGCTTCATCCCGGCACTGCATCAGGAGTTTGCCGAAGGCGACATGCTGTGGATGGGAGGCCTGTTTCTGGACGGCCGCGAGGACACACTGGAAGACCAGGCCAAGCGCCCCTTCTTCAACCCCGTCGAAATGAACAATGCCGATGTCCCGGACCTGATCAACCGTTTGCGCAGCAGCCCCTCTGCCGTGCCATTTCTTGACGTCTTTGGCGCCGACGCACTGGACCCGGGCAAGGAAAACGCCGCCCTCAACCAGATCGCCAGGGCACTGGCCGCGTTTCAGCGCACGCCAGCGTTCAGCCCGTTCAACTCACGCTTTGACCAGTACCTGCGTGGCGAAACCACACTCACCGCACAGGAACAGGAAGGCATGGCCATGTTTGTGCGTGCCGACAAGGGCAACTGCGCGGCATGTCATGTCATGTCCCGCAGTGCCAATGGCGAACCACCTGCCTTCACCGACTTCAGCTACGACAATCTGGGCGTCCCCCGCAACACGGATGCACGCTTCTATACCAGCACTTTTGCCGATCCGGGACTCGCCGCCAATGTTCGCGTGAACGATCCCGTACTCAACGGAAAGTTCCGCGTCCCCACCCTGCGCAATATCGAAAAAACAGCACCGTACATGCATAACGGCGTCTTTACCGATCTGCGCACGATTGTCGAGTTCTACAGCACCCGTGACAGCAATCCGCAACGTTGGGGCGAGACCGAATTTCCCGACACCATCAATCGCAGTGAACTGGGCAACCTGAAGCTCAGCGACCGTGAAATTGATGCCATTGTCGCCTTCATGAAAACACTGACAGACCAGCCCTGACTTTCTGGCTGACTGCCACACACCTTGATTGCATCGCACCCAGGAGAACACCATGTTTTGCCGCACAATGATTGCCCTTGCCTGCACACTTGCCACCAGCACCACACTTGCCAATGACGGACTTGAAGAGTTACGCGTCGAACTGGCCCGCCAGAAAGCCCTGATCGAAACCCAGCAACAGCAACTGGACTCACTTGCCAGCACAGTGGAAGCTGCACCGACAGGCAAGAACGACGAAGCCACCACCGTCGGCTTCTATGGCGAAATGCACTACAACCAGCGTGACGAAGAAGACCCGGCCATCGGCAGCAACAACATTCACCTGCACCGCTTCGTGATTTTTCTGGGCCACACCTTCAGCGACACGCTCAGCTTCAAGGGTGAACTGGAATTTGAGGGCGCGCCTGACGAAACCGAAATTGAAACCGAAGTGGAACAGGCCTACATCGACTGGAAACTCAACGATGCCGTGTCACTCAACATTGGCCAGTTCCTCGTGCCCGTGGGCCTGCTCAATGAAACGCACGAACCCGATGTCATTTATGGCGTAGAGCGCAATCCGGTCGAAGAGTTCATCATTCCTGCCACATGGTGGGAAAAAGGCGTGATGGCACGCTGGCAGGCAGCTCCGGGACTGGCACTGGACGCAGCCATCCACAACGGTCTGAACGGCCAGGGCGCCGGTGGTATTGCGGCCCTCGGCACACCGGATGGACTGCGTGAGTTCCGTCAGGAGTTTGGTGGTGCCCGTGCCGAAGACCTCGCCTATACCGTGCGTCTGAAATACACCGGCATCAGCGGGCTGGAACTGGGGACCACGCTTCAGAAGCAGGACAACATCGTGCAAAGCAGCGATCCGCTATTCGGCGGTGAAGCTCCTGCCACCCTGATGGAAGCCCATGCCGACTGGCACTGGCACAAGCTGGGCCTGCGCGCTCTGGCCGCCCGCTGGGATATCGACAATGAGCTGGCCAGGACCAACGGTACCGACCTCCAGAAAGGCATCTATATCGAACCCAGCTACCGCCTGAATGAAACGGTAGGCCTGTTTGCCCGCTACAACCACTGGAACACCGCCGCCAACGCCACTGGCGTTGAAGACAGCGAGCAGGTGAATGCCGGCGTGAACTGGTGGATTAATCCACGCGTTGTGCTCAAGGCAGATCTGCAGGACACCAACCAGGCTGACGGCGCCGGCGATGGCTTCAATCTGGGCATGGGCCTCAGCTTCTAAGGCAAGCTACCAGCCGCCCATGAAAAAGCCCGGCATTGCCGGGCTTTTTACTACCGATTAGCACGATCTGCGAAGATCAGTCCTTTTTCGGTGCAGCTTCCTTAACGATCGGCGCCAGTTCATTCTTCTGCATCATTTCCATGACAATATCGCAGCCGCCGATCAGCTCGCCCTTCACCCACAACTGGGGAAAGGTCGGCCAGTTGGCAATCTTTGGCAGAGTGGCGCGAATCTCCGGGTTTTCCAGAATATTCACATAGGCGAACGGCTCGCCGATCTGGGTCATCGCCTCCACCACACGGGCCGAGAAGCCGCACTGCGGGAACTGGGGCGTACCCTTCATGTAAAGGATGACGGGGTTTTCGGCGATCTGCTGCTTGATGAGGGCTTCGATATCCATGGGGACACTACCTGACAGGGAACAATGGGCAATATTCTACCGATTTACTCGGGTATTGGCGACGGTCTCATGACAGCCAACCCTCATTACTTGCAGGGCACTGCCCAGTGCCCATACCTGCAAGGGCGACACAACCACGGCACCAACGCCTGATTTGCGTGACCAGCAGCCCCCCTGCAGCAAATTGCTCATATGCCCTATTCCCGTTACCATCAGGCATGGCAGCCCGGCTGCCTTTTTTCGTTCGGTTTTTTATCCAAGATTCAGCAGGTTACCCCCTATGACCAGCGCGCTCATGCCGACCTATGCACGGCAGCCTGTGGCTTTTTCCCATGGCGAAGGTGTGTGGCTTTTCGATACCGAAGGCCGCCGTTACCTCGACACCACCGCCGGCATTGCCGTCTGCGGCCTGGGACATGCCAACCCGGTCGTGGCCGAAGCCATTGCCGACCAGGCGCGCACACTGGTGCATACCTCCAACCTGTACCAGATTCCCCTGCAGGAAGCGCTGGCCGATGCCTTGCGTGACGCCTCCGGCATGGACCTGTGCTTTTTCGGCAACTCCGGTGCAGAGGCCAACGAAGCCGCCATCAAACTGGCGCGCATGTATGGCCACAAGCGCAAGAACATCGATGTGCCGACCATTATCGTGATGGAAAATTCCTTTCACGGGCGCACCATGGCCACGCTGACCGCCACCGGCAACAAGAAAATCCAGGAAGGCTTCGAGCCACTGGTTCAGGGTTTTGTGCGCGTGCCGTATGACGACATCGCCGCCATCGAAAAAGTTGCTGCCGAAAATCCGAATATTGTTGCCATTCTGGTCGAACCGATTCAGGGCGAGAGCGGCGTGCGCATGGCAAAGAACGGCTTTGGCTATCTTGAGCAACTGCGCGCCGTTTGTGACAAGCACGACTGGCTGCTGATGCTGGATGAAATCCAGACCGGCAACGGCCGTACCGGCAAGTATTTTGCCTACCAGCACACCAGCATCATGCCGGATGTGGTGACCACAGCCAAAGGCCTGGGTAACGGTTTTCCGATTGGCGCCTGCATGGTGCGTGGCAAGGCCGACGACCTGTTTGGCCCCGGCAATCACGGCACCACCTATGGTGGCACCCCGCTCGGCTGCCGCGCCGCTCTCACCACCATCAGGGAACTGCAGAAAGGCCCCATTGAAAATGCGCGCGTCATGGGCGAGCGCATCAAGGCCGGCTTTCTGAAAAATCTTGGCGACTTTGGCGTTACCGTGGAAGGTGCCGGCCTGATGATGGGTGTTGTACTGCCCAGGCCGTGCACCGAACTCGTGGCACGTGCACGTGATGCGGGTGTACTGCTGATTGTCAGCGCAGAAAACCGTATACGTTTGCTGCCGCCACTGATCATCAACGCAGAAGAAGCCGATTTGCTGGTGGAAAAAATCTCTGCCCTTGTGCGCACCTTCCTTACCGAAGGAGCAACAGCATGAGTGTGCGTCACTTTCTGACGTTGCTGGATTTCAGTCGCGAAGAACTGCAACAGGTACTCGACCGCGCTATCGTGCTCAAAAAAATGCACCGCGAAGGCGTGGTTTACGAGCCCATGAAAAACAAGGTACTCGGGATGATTTTCGAAAAGTCATCCACGCGTACACGTGTATCGTTTGAGTCCGGCATGGCACAGTTTGGTGGCTCTGCCATTTTCCTGTCGCCCCGTGATACCCAGCTGGGCCGTGGTGAGCCGGTAGAAGACTCTGCCCGCGTGATTTCACGCATGGTGGACGTAGTGATGATCCGTACCTTTGCGCACGACATCATTGAACGCTTTGCCGAATATTCGCGCGTGCCGGTAATCAATGCCCTGACCGATGATCATCACCCGTGCCAGCTGCTTGCCGACCTGCAGACCTTCATCGAGCATCGTGGCGCCCTGCAGGGAAAGACCTTTGCCTGGATTGGCGACGGCAACAACATGTGCAACTCGTACATCCATGCGGCCCACCAGTTTGATTTCCAGCTGAAGATCGCCTGCCCTTACGGCTTCGAGCCAGACCCGGAACTGCTGGAAAAATATGCCAGCAATGTCGAGCTGGTAAAAACCGCTGAAGATGCCGCAAAAGATGCACACCTGATTGCCACCGACGTCTGGACCAGCATGGGCCAGGAGTCCGAGCAAAGCGTGCGCAAACGTCGCTTCAGCATGTACCAGATCAATCCGCGCCTGATGGACATGGCCGCATCCGATGCCGTGTTCATGCATTGTTTGCCCGCCCACCGTGGCGAGGAGATATCAGAAGACATGCTGGATGACGAACGCTCTGTCGTCTGGGACGAGGCCGAGAACCGCCTGCATGCGCAGAAGGCACTGCTGGAGTTTCTGGTGGTAGGCCCGGACGGGGTGAAGCGCTGAGCATCATTGCCCTGGCCTTTTCCTGGAAAGGCTGGTGCCATTGTGCCGTTCACCTCCGGTGCCGCTAACCGCTTATGCCAGAACAGGCATGACCGAAAGCACTTCCGATTGGCCGCTCCCGGATAAAAATCCGTTTTTTCTACAGGGTTCAATCATGCAGAAGTTATTAAGCCTTCTCCTGACGTCATTGCTGTCCTTTGCCGTTTTCGCTGCTGACTTCAAGGAAGGCGTTAACTACTCCGTGGTCGGCACCAGGGCCAGCGCCGAGCCGGAAGTGGTCCAGTATTTTTCCTATGCCTGTATTCATTGCGCGAATTTTGATGAGGCATATTCGAAACTGGCCGAATCGCTCACCGGCGTGGCCGTGACCAAGGTCCACGTCGCCTGGCTGGGTGGCAAGAGTGGGCTGCTCCTGCAGCGAGCCCATGCCACCGCTGTCGAGATGTATGTGGAGAGGCTGGTCACCCGGCAGATGTTCACGGCTATTTTTGGTCGCAGCGGTGCCCGACCTCCACAATCGGTCGCGGATATCCGCGCCCTCTTTGTCAGTGCGGGTGTCAGTGGCGAGGGATTTGACAAGGCCTTCAGCAGTCCGGCAGTGGACGCACGAATCGCACATTATGATGCCATCACGAACGAACTGGGTATCAACAGTACCCCGGCGATCATCATCAACCGCAAGTACAAGATCGAGAGGGGAAGTCTGGGCTCGGAAGAGGAGTTTCACGCACTGGTGCGTCACCTGCTCGCGCTGAAATAACCGGGTTTAACCCGTTTCATCCAGCGCTACCAGCGCCCGCTGAAGCTGGGTCCGTGCACCCTCCGCCAGCAGGGACAGCTGCGTGGCCTCTACCTGCCACCAAGCGGCAATAACCCGGGAGTTGTTGCCCAGCCGGAGTCCCCGGGTGAACAGGGACAGGGTGTCGTTTTCAATGGGCTGCCGGAAGCACACATCACTGCTCCCAATGCCTGCGACAAGCTGGTGAAGGGGAGAACGCAGGTCTTCGTGCGCCCAGTCCCCGGCCAGGTGCCAGACTGGCAGCAGAAAGTCATCGATCACCCCGGCGTCATTGCTTACTGTTCCCCGGGCTTGCGCCACAACTGTGCGGTATGCCGGCACACGGATGTCTTTCGGGTACCCCGATAACTCCATCTCTGCCCAGCTGGCTAGATCGTCGCGGCCAGCGTCGAGGAATTGCTGTTTTGCCAACTCGAACATCTTGTACAGGTCATTGAAAAAAACGGTCATGGCGGTTCGTTCGGCCGGCGGTGACGGGGTTCTGCCAGTCTACGATTATTGGTCCGGAATTGCGTAATCCGAATGAAAGGAACAGAAGACAATGCGTTGTCGTCAATGCGGAAGTGATATCGAGTTTGGTCCCTTCCGGGAGAAGAGCCTGAGCCGTTGCCACCAGTTTGCGGTATTGGCGATCGTGTTAGGTCTGATTTCGTTCGGGCTGTATGTGCTGGGCGTGGAAATATGGCCGTGGTGGATCGCCGGGGCCGGGCTATTTGTGCTGTCCCAGGCCCTGCTGAAATGGCATGACAGCCGCTGGGTTATCTGTCGGCAATGTGGTGATGCCTACAGCCTTTGGGGTTGTTCCGACCACTGAATCAAGTCCTTCTGCTCGCACCCTCGCCTGGGTGGCCTCGGTGACGCACACCAGGCTGAGTGAACGTCACAGAGTGCGTTTATCCTGTCAATAAGAAACGCCGCTTGATGCGGCGTTTCTTATTGGTCCGGGTATGCGTCAAGGCACTTGCATCATCCTGCTGATGCTACTCGCCTGACAGCATCGAGCCAGCCTTTGTACAGGCTGTCGCGCTTCTCATCATCCATGGTTGGCACAAAATGGCGGTCGCACTTCCACAGCAGGCTGATCTTCTCCAGCGACTCAAACATCCCCACATGCAGGCCGGCCAGATACACCGCACCCAGCGCCGTGGTTTCCGTGACCTGCGGGCGGTCAACCGGCACACCCAGAATGTCAGCAAGACGCTGTGACACCCAGTTGTTCACCACCATGCCGCCATCAATGCGCAACGTGTTCAGGCTGCTGGCGCCATCGCGCTGCATGGCTTCCATCAGGTCGCGCGTCTGGAAGCATACCGACTGCAAACCAGCCGTCACGATTTCACCAATACCGGTATCACGTGTCAGGCCCATGATGGCACCACGCGCATGCGGGTCCCAGTAAGGCGCACCAAGGCCGGTAAACGCCGGCACCAGATACACGCCACGCGCATCACCGGTACGCTCTGCAATGGATTCGGTTTCCGAAGCCTGCCCAATGAATTTCAGTCCATCCCGCAACCACTGGATAGTCGCACCAGCGACAAAAATACTGCCTTCAATGGCATAGGTGGGTATGCCATTCAGGCGATAGGCGACCGTGCTCAGCAAACGGTTCTGCGAGCGCACAACTGTGGCACCGGTATTCATCACCATGAAGCAGCCCGTACCATAGGTGCTTTTCACCATGCCCGGTGCAAAGCAGGCCTGCCCGATCAATGCTGCCTGCTGGTCGCCCGCCATGCCGGCAATGCACACCGGCGCACCAATGAAATCTGCCGTGGTCAGGCCGAAGTCCGCACTGGAATCCTTCACCTCCGGCAACACACTGCGCGGAATATTGAACAAGGCCAGCAGCTCGTCATCCCACTGCTGCGTGTGAATATTGAATATCAGCGTGCGCGATGCGTTGGTGGCATCGGTTGAATGTGATTTGCCCCCCGTCAGCTTCCACAGCAGCCAGGTATCAATGGTGCCAAAGGCCAGCTCGCCCTTGTCGGCACGGGCACGTGCACCCTCCACGTTGTCCAGCAGCCAGGCCAGCTTGGTGGCAGAGAAATACGGGTCCAGCAACAGACCGGTCTTTTCCTGCACCAGTGACTCGTGACCGTCTTTCTTCAGTCGCTCACACACACCGGCTGTACGGCGGTCCTGCCACACAATGGCATTGTGGATTGGCGCGCCAGTGGCACGGTCCCACAAGACAGTTGTTTCACGCTGATTGGTAATGCCAATGGCCGCTATCTGGGCAGGCCTTAGCCCCGCCTTGCGCATCACTTCGCGGCACACACTCTCCACTGTCCACCAGATTTCCAGCGCATCGTGCTCCACCCACCCATCAGCCGGAAACTGCTGGCGAAATTCCAGCTGGTGCGATGCCACCGGATGGCCCGTGGCATCAAACACGATGGCACGGGTACTCGTGGTGCCCTGGTCAATGGCAAGCAGATGGGTGGCGCTCATGGCAAATCCTTGCATTCAATAACAAAGTACCGATATTCCCCGCCCGCACTCACGCTGGCAAGGACATCCGGGGTCAGGAAAACAGGCAGATAAGGCAACGCAGGGAATAACAGCAATGCCGGGTCGGCATCAGTCCAGTTTTTGTATGAACAGGGTAGAAAAACCGGCAATGCCCAGACCGATCAGATTGGCGAGCAGATCATCCATGCCGGCAAAGCGGCCTACCTGATATTGCATCGCCTCGATCAGCACGCCATAAATGAACAGGGGAAACATGACGGCCAGAACCCCCGAACGAGGAAAGCCAAGACGGGCCAGAACCCCCAGCACAACAAAGGCCACCACATGATTGGTCTTGTCAGAGCCCAGACTCACTGCCTGGGCCGGCATTAACGCCAGATACGTCACCCCTGCCAGCGCAACCAGCAAGGCCAGCCGAAAAACCCACACCAGCGAAAGCAGCATTGCCATCCAGGGTTCCTCCTGCGAGTGAACGTCACCTACCTGAACATTTTACGCCATTCATTACTCGTAGCCATGCGGATTATGCGACTGCCATCGCCAGGCATCCCGGCACATCGTTTGTACATCGCGCACCGCCTGCCACCCCAACAACTGACGAGCCAAGGCAGGATCAGCATAGCAGCTGGCCGCATCACCGGGGCGACGCGCCACAATTTCATAGGGAATGGCACGACCGCAGGCCTGCTCAAACGCCCTGACCATGTCCAGAACAGAGCAGCCATTGCCTGTGCCAAGGTTAATCGCCTCTACCCTGCCCTTTGGCAGATCTGCCAACCACTCCAGCGCCTTCAGGTGGCCCAGCGCCAGATCCACCACATGTATGTAGTCACGCACCCCGGTGCCATCCGGCGTAGGGTAGTCACCCCCAAACACACGCAGTTGCGGCAGACGGCCAACGGCCACCTGGGAGATATAGGGCATCAGGTTATTCGGAATATCGTTGGGGTCTTCGCCAATCAGGCCGCTCTCGTGTGCGCCAACCGGATTGAAGTAGCGCAGCAAGGCAATTCGCCATGAGTCGTCAGACGCGGCCAGATCGCGCAGCATGTCCTCGATCATCAGCTTGGTTGCGCCATACGGATTGATCGCACGCAACGGGGCCTGCTCATTCAGCGGCACCTTGTCCGGAATACCATAAACGGTGGCCGATGAGCTGAATACCAGCTGGCGGCAGCCAGACTCCTGCATGACTTCCAGCAGCACAATCGTGCTGACCAGATTGTTGTCGTAATACTTCAGTGGCTGCGCTACCGATTCACCCACTGCCTTGTAGCCGGCAAAGTGAATTACTGCATCCGGCTTTTCATCACGAAAAATCGCGCGCAAGCCCTCACGGTCACGCACATCGCATGTGTGCATATTCACACTGCGGCCGGCAATAGCCTGCACACGCTTCAGTGCCTCCGGCTTGCTGTTGGAATAGTCATCCACCACCACCACATCATGACCAATCGCAAGCAATTCCACACAGGTATGCGATCCGATGTATCCGGCGCCACCGGTAACCAGTACTTTCATGACTAGATACTCTCGCCCCGGCCAATGCCGAAATAACGGAAGCCATGTTCTTCCATCACACAGGGGTCATATAAATTACGGCCATCCACCATCACGGCAGACTTCATTGAACGTGCCAGCACGGCAAAATCGGGGGACTTGAACACATCCCAGGCCGTCACCAGCGCAATGGCATCAGCACCTTGCACCGACTGCCCAACCGAATCTGCCAGCGTCAGCAACGGCTGATCAGGATACTTTCGGCGCATTGCGTCCATGGCTTGCGGATCATGCACCACGGTATGACAGCCCTGCCCCCACAATGCCTTCAGCAACGGGTGCACGACAGAGTTACGCACACTGGGCGTGCCCGGCTTGAACGCAGCACCCCAGATGGCCACGCGACGCCCCTGCATGTCGCCCTTGAAGAATCGCCACAACTTGCGGAACAGGATTTCGCACTGCGACTCGTTGATATCAAGTACGGCATCAATGAGGCCAGCCGTATCCAGCTCTTCATGCACGGTTTTGGCAAAGTCGAACAATTCACTGGCAAACGAAGGGCCGCCAAAGCCGCAACCGGGATACAGGTAGTCCGGGCCGACACGCGGGTCTGCCGCCATGCCACGTCGCACCAGCTCCACATCCACATTCAGTTTTTCTGCCAGCGCCGCCATCTCGTTCATGAAACTCATGCGCGTGGCGAGCATGGCATTGATGCCGAAACGGATCAGCTCTGCCGTGGCCACCGGCACAATCATGCTCTGGCTGGCCTGTTGCATGAATGGCTGCATCAGCCGGGTAACACAGTCCCGAATACCGTCATCATCCGCCCCCAGCAGAAACAGCCGGGGGTGTTCGAAATCGGCCAGTGCCGAGCCTTCACGGGTGAACAGCGGCAACACCGCCACCTGCGGCCACCATGAACGATTTCCTGCGGCCGCCAGCTGCTTGAGATTGTGCGAAAGCTCGGCAATGGCGCCCACCATCATCGGGGTGAACACCAGCACGAAAAGATGCTGCTCAGTTGAGTGCAGCAAGGGAAAAACACGCTCGGCCAGGCCTGCTTCTGCCGTTTCAAACGCCACCACATGCAGATCAGCCGGCATTGGTGCCGTTGCTTCGGTCATTATCTGCAGGTGACCACACTCCGTTTGCTGCTGCAGCAACTCCGGCAACTGCAACTCAAGCGCAGGCTCAAAACCAGACACCGACACATCAACAGACGACGAAAAAATACTGACCTTGTTGCCCTTTTCCGCCAACTTGGCGGCCGCAACCCAGGCAAAATAACTGCTGCCGTATACATTCACGATCATGAAAGGTTTTCTCCCTGTTCAATGATCTGCTGCAACAGCAAGGCACTCGATGCATCCATGTCAGGCGTTACACCAGTCTGCAATGCCGACAACATGCCGGTAGCCATCACCTTGCCCAGCTCCACGCCCCACTGATCGAAAGGATTGATATCCCAAATCACCGACATGACAAACACCTTGTGTTCATACAGCGCAATCAGCGCACCCAGTGCATAGGGATTCAGTTCATCCAGCAGAATGGTGGTGGACGGCTGGTTGCCACGGTAGCGGCGATAATCAGGCGCATCGTTACCGCCCTGAATTGCGGCATCCCCCAGCATCAGCACACGGGACTGGGCCAGACAATTGGCCAGCGACAACTGATGCTGTTCCACCAGCGCACGGTTTGGCACGCGATCATGGTAACGGCGTACCGGGGCAATAAAATCACTGGAAATGGCCTGCGTGCCCTGGTGCAACAACTGGTAAAACGCATGTTGCGCATTCGGGCCTACCTCACCCCACAAGATCGGGCAGGTGGTGTAGTCCACCGGATAACCGTCACGGGTGACCGACTTGCCATTGCTCTCCATTTCGAGCTGCGTGAGATACGCCGGGAAATAACCCAGGCGGCCGTCATACGGCATCACCGCATGGCCACGAATATCCAGAAAGGTCGCGTTCCATACACCAATCATGCCCAGCAACACCGGCAGGTTATCGGCAAAAGGGGTCTGCGCAAAATGGCGGTCCATGAAACGCGCGCCAGCCAGCAACTCGCGAAAACCCTTCATGCCAATCTGCAGGGCCACCGGCAAGCCAATGGCTGACCACAACGAAAAACGGCCACCCACCCAGTCCCACAGGCAGATCTGGTTTTCTGGCAGTATGCCCCACTGCGTCATGCGTTCCGGCTGTGCGGACACACCAATGAAGTGATGCTGCAGCAACATCTGCGCATCGTTTTTTTCACGCAGCATCCACTCCCATGCGGTACGCGCGTTGGACAGCGTATCCACTGTGGTGAATGACTTGGAAGAGATGATGAACAGCGTGGTTTTCGGGTTAAGGGATTGCAGCAGATCGGCAATCTGGGTGCCATCAATCGAGCTGACATAATGAAAGCGCAAGCCCCTGGCCGGCTCTGCCGTGAACTCGGTGAGTGCCTCAGACACCATGGACGGGCCAAGGTCAGACCCACCCACACCAATGTTCACCACATCCGAAATGGCACGACCGGAGTAGCCACGCCATTGCTGCGAGTGCACGCGGTTTACCACGTACTCCATGCGGTCCAGACTGGCATGCACATCAGGAATGACGTTGTGGCCGTCCACCTGCACATTGGCGTCAGGCTCCATGCGCAATGCCGTGTGCAGGGCCGCACGCTGCTCGGTATTGTTTATCGCCGCGCCCTGCATCATGTCTGCAATGGACTGCCACAGTCCGCAAGCCTCTGCCAGTTCCAGCAGGCTAGCAACTGCCTCGTCATCCACACGCTGCTTGCTGATGTCCAGAAACACGGGGCCGGCACGACAGGACAATTTTTCTGCGCGCGCGGGGTCATGCCAGAAATCCCGCAAATGGCGGGACTTCATGGACTTGGCCAGTGCCAGCAACCGTTGCCAGGCAGAAAGACTTGTTCTTGTTTGCATGTTATTCAAGCGTTACTTCCGATGTTAGCCATGCACGCAATGCCGGCCCGATGTCCGGGTCATGCAACGATAACGCAATAGTGGCCTGTGCAAATCCCAACCGCGAACCGCAATCATACCGGGGTGCCGTGATCTCCCACGGCACAAACGGCTTGTTCTTCACCAGCAGACAGATCGCATCAGAAAGCTGGTACTCACCATTGGCCCCGGGTGCAATCTGCAGCAGCGCATCAAATATTTGTGGTGGCAGGATGTAGCGCCCCATCACCGCCATATTGCCCGGCGCCAATGCCGGCGCAGGCTTTTCAACAAGATCCGTGATCCTGCCGTCGACAATCTTCACCATGCCATAACGCGAAACATCCATCGCCGGTACCGGTTGCACACCCAGTACGCATGCCCCTGTCTCACAGTGCACATCCATCATGGCCGCCAGACAGCCCGGTGCCGGCATGTCGATCACATCATCCGGCAGGATGACCGCAAAATGACGGTTGCCCACCAGATCACGTGCACACAGGATGGCATCGCCCAGACCGCGTGGTACCGGTTGCTCCACCACCCGCAGGGTAACACCTGCCGGCACGATGGCCCGGTATGCCTCCAGAATCCGTGACTGGCCCCAGTCCTGCAGGCGCTGCTCCAGACCGGGGTCGGCCTGAAAATGCGCCCCCACCAGCGGCTTGTCCGGGGACGTCACCAGAATGACTTCGCGCACACCAGCCATTGCCGCTTCTGCCACCGCACGTTGCACCAGCGGCACGTTCGCCACCGGCAACAGTTCCTTGGGCACCACCCGCGTGGCCGGCATCAGGGCTCCCCCGCGACCGGCTACCGGCAGTACCGCAACCTGAACTGGCGACGCCTGGGGACATCCGTTCACCCACTGTCACTCCTGTTACCGCACGCTTATGCAGGCTGCCCTGCCACCTGCAGCAAATACTGGCCATAGCCGTTCTTGCTCATCACGGCACCAATACGGCGAAGATCGTCGGCACTCAGCCAGCCATTCTCGTAGGCAATCGCTTCCAGGCAAGCCACACGCTGACCCTGACGCTTTTCAATGGTTTCCACAAAGTGACCGGCTTCGAGCAGGCTTTCGTGCGTGCCGGTATCCAGCCATGCAAAACCACTGCCCAGCAATTCCACACTCAGGTCGCCACGTTCCAGATAGGCCTGGTTTACCGACGTGATTTCCAGCTCGCCACGATCCGACGGCTTTACGCCCTTGGCAATCTGCACCACATCGTTGTCGTAAAAATACAGGCCGGTTACTGCATAGTTCGATTTTGGCTGTTTCGGTTTTTCTTCAATCGAAACGGCACGACGGTTTTCATCAAAGGCCACCACACCAAAACGCTCAGGGTCTTTTACCTGATAACCAAACACGGTTGCGCCCGTGGGGCGGGCAGCCGCTTCGCGCAGCTTGGCCGGCAGTTCCTGGCCATAAAAAATATTGTCGCCCAGCACCAGGCACACACTGTCCTTGCCGATGAACTGTTCACCAATCAAAAAGGCCTGCGCCAGTCCGTCCGGGCTGGGCTGAATGGCATAGCTGATACGAACACCCAGATCACTGCCGTCCCCCAGCAAGCGCTGGTAGCCCGGCATGTCATCCGGCGTGCTGATGATCAGGATGTCGCGAATACCCGCCAGCATCAGTACCGAAATGGGGTAATACACCATCGGCTTGTCGTAGATGGGCAGCAACTGCTTGGACACACCCTTGGTGATTGGGTACAGACGGGTGCCGGAACCACCGGCCAGAACGATGCCTTTCATGAAGATATTGCCATCCCAATAATCAAAACGTCACACAATGCGCCACGCGATCAGAACAGATCGGCCGCAGAAAATGCCACACCCTGCTCATCCTTTTCCGAAATCACCTTTTCCAGGTTTTCGGGCCAGGCAATGGCCAGCGTTTCATCATTCCACATGATGCAGCGCTCACAGTCTTTGGCGTAATAATCCGTGGTCTTGTACAAAAACTCGGTGTTGTCTTCCAGGGCAATAAAACCATGCGCAAAGCCCTCCGGAATCCACAGCATTTTCTGGTTTGCTTCGGTCAGCTCCACCAGTACCCACTTGCCGAACGTGGGGGAATCCCGACGAATATCCACTGCCACATCCAGCGCAGCACCGCGTACCACACGCACCAGCTTGCCCTGCGCATGCGGGTTCAACTGGTAATGCAGGCCACGCAGCACACCCTTGCGGGAGGACGAGTGGTTATCCTGCACAAAGGCACGTGGCACCGGCAGACCCATGGCCAGCAGCGCGTCATGAAAACGCTTTTCGTTAAAGCTTTCCATGAACCAGCCCCGGGCATCGGCAAATACGGCCGGCTCTACAATTACAACATCCGGAATATCTGTTCTGACCAGTTTCATGTTGGTTACCTGAGTTCTGTCAGCATGCGGCACACGCCGTCCTGCCATTCCGGCATGCGCAAGGCAAATACCGATTCCAGCTTGCCTGTATTCAAGCGCGAGTTATGCGGTCGACGAGCGGGTGTGGGATAGGCCGTGGTCGGGATGGGCGACACCGTCTCCACCATCAGTGACTCACCGGCGGCCCGTGTTTGCGCAAACACAAACGAGGCATAGCCCCACCACGTTACCTCGCCCTTTGGGGCCAGATGATAAATGCCGCTCAGCTCGCGACTCACCCCGGGCCTTGCCACGACCGACCGCACAACATGGGCGGTCACATCGGCCAGCAGATCAGCCCCGGTGGGCGCCCCGGTCTGGTCATTAATCACGCTGAGTGCCGTGCGCTCACGCGCCAGATGCAACATGGTTTTTGCAAAATTGACACCACGCATGGCGTATACCCAGCTGGTACGAAAAATCAGGTACTTGCAGGCCGACTGCAGAATGAGCTGTTCGCCTTCCAGCTTGGTGGCACCGTACACATTCAGCGGCGCAACCGGATCGGTTTCGGTCCATGGCAGATGGCCCGACCCGTCAAACACATAATCTGTGGAGTAATGCACCAGCCAGGCACCCAGCGTCTTTGCCTCACGCGCCAGCACACCCGGGGCCTCGGCATTGATACGACGTGCCTGCTCCTGCTCGCTTTCTGCCTTGTCGACAGCGGTATAGGCCGCTGCATTTACAATCACGTCCGGGGCCACCAGCCGCACGGTACGCACCAACCCGTCCAGATCAGACAGATCACCACACAAAAACCCCAACGGACCTTCTTCACCTGCCTTATCCAGCGCAATCAGCTCGCCCAGCGGGGCCAGCGCACGCTGCAACTCCCACCCCACCTGACCGTTCTTGCCCAGCAGCAGGATTCTCATGCCTGTTTGTCCTTTTGTTCGTCCTTGAGTGAATGACTGACCAGATCCCGGTTGGCGTAATTGCTGTCCACCCATTGCTGGTAGCTGCCGCTCTTCACGTGCGCCACCCATTCGGTGTTGGCGAGATACCACTCCACCGTTTTGCGAATACCGCTTTCAAATGTTTCTACCGGCACCCAGCCCAGTTCACGCTGGATTTTTGACGCATCAATCGCATAACGCAGATCGTGACCAGGACGGTCTTTTACGTAAGTGATGAGATCAATATAACGGTTTACACCCGCCGGCTTGTTGGGGGCCAGCTCTTCCAGCAATGCACACAGTGTATGCACCACTTCCAGATTCTGCTTTTCGTTGTGGCCGCCAATGTTGTAGGTCTCGCCCACCACACCTTCGGTCACCACCTTGTAGAGGGCGCGGGCATGGTCTTCCACATACAGCCAGTCACGCACCTGGTTGCCCTTGCCATACACCGGCAGCGGCTTGCCTTCCTGCGCATTAAGAATCATCAGCGGAATGAGTTTTTCCGGAAAATGGTACGGGCCGTAATTATTGGAGCAGTTGGTGACCAGCGTAGGCAGGCCGTAGGTACGACGCCATGCACGCACCAGATGGTCCGAGCTGGCCTTGCTGGCCGAATACGGCGAGCTGGGTGCATAGGGCGTGGTTTCGGTGAACAGGTCTTCGGGGTTTTCCAGATCGCCGTACACCTCATCGGTAGATATGTGATGAAAGCGGAACGCCGACTTGCGCGACTCCTCCAGACCCGACCAATACTGGCGTGCTGCCTCCAGCAAGGTGTAGGTGCCCACGATATTGGTTTCGATGAATGCCGCAGGGCCATCAATGGAACGATCCACATGCGATTCTGCAGCAAGGTGCATCACCACATCGGGCTGGTGTTGTGCAAACACACGGTCCATTTCTGCACGGTTGCAGATGTCCACCTTCTCAAAGGCATAACGCGGATCTGCATCCACCAGCACCAGCGATTCCAGATTGCCGGCATAGGTCAGCTTGTCCACATTCACCACGCTGTCCGTGGTATTGCCAATGATGTGACGAATCACCGCCGAGCCAATAAACCCTGCCCCACCAGTCACCAGAATTTTCATGCAAAGATGCATCCAGGCAATGAATAAGAGAGCACAGGCCTACCGCCCGCGCATAGATGCTCTATGGTACCAAAACGGCACCAATAGTGGGCCATCCCCGGCAAGGGGGTGCCATCCGCCTAGCGGGGACGGGAGCGGAACCAGCTGATGGTTTCGGCAAGGTGCGGCAGCCGCAGCAGCCAGGCCATCGACAGAAACATGCCGGCCCCCACGCCCGCCAGTACTACCAGCTCCAGCAGGGCCATGTCTGTCTGCCAGCGCTGCTCCAGCCACCCCACCAGCAGCGCCATGGGCACGGCCAGGGCCAGTACCGGCAGACAGTCCATGATCTGGGCACGGGGGCCATAGTCCAGAAACCTGCCCGTGTAATGCGCATTGATCAGGAAGGCGATCAGGGTAAAGAGCACCGTACTCCAGACAATGCCCAATACCCCGAAAAAGGCTCCTGCCACCAGAAACAGGGTGCCCAGCACTTTCTTGAACACCTCCAGCCGAAAGAACAGGTGCGAATGCCCCTGCGCCTTGAGCACCTGCAGGTTGAGCATGAGCAAGGGCGCGAGCAGGCTGGCCAGACACATCACCTGCAGGACCGGCACCGCCGGCTGCCACTTCTGACCAAACAGGCCCACAATCAATGGCCCCGACACGGCCAGCAGGCCCAGCATCATGGGAATGTTGAGCAGCATCAGACTGCGGATGGAAAACCTTACACCCTTGCGCAACTGCTCCCTGTCACCGGCCGCTGCCGAAAACACCGGAAAGGCCACGCTGGCCAGAAGACTACCCAGAATGCCCATGGGCATTTCGCGGGCACCATCGGCCCGGTTATAAAACCCCAGCTCACGTACCCCGTGCATCTTGCCGATCAGCAGCGAGTAAACGCGCGTGTAAAACACATCCATCAGCGCCGCAATCATCAGGTAGCCGCCAAAGGCAAACAGCCGGCGCACAGACTCCATGCTGAACACCCGTGCCGGCCGCCAGGCATGCAACAGCCACAACAGCACCGTATTCACCGATGTTGCCACCAGCACCTGTGCCGCCAGCGCCCAGATACCATAGCCGGCCCATGCCATGGCGATGGCCACAACGCCCGACACCAGGCCTGCGGCCACACTGATCTTCATCTGCAGCCGGAACTCCAGATGCCGGGTAAGCAAGGTGGTGTGAATGGCACTCAAGGCACTCAGGAACAGGTTAAGCGCCAGCAGCATGACCAGCGGCACCAGTACCGGTTGCCCGTAAAACCGCGCAAATGCCGGGGCAGACACACAAAATGCCAGCCCCAGCAACGTGGCCATGAGCAGGTTAAACCAGAACACCGTGGACTCGTCGGTGTGGGTAATGTCCTTGCGCTGGATAAGCGCCGCAGAAAAGCCCCCGTCCACAAACACGTTGGCCAGCCCACCAAACAGATACAGCAAGGCCACCGTGCCAAACACCTCGGGCGCCAGCAAGCGTGCCAGCACAATGGTGACGACAATATAAAAGCCTTGGCGCAACAGGATTTCTGCACCACTCCACAGCAACGCCGAGCGGGCCTTATGTTTGAGCATGACTGGTTGTTCTTTTTATGATGAAGCCGGTATTAATAATTGTTCCAGATTGGCCGCATGTCATGTGCATGCGGATATTTTCAGGGATATCCAGGGAAAAACGATTACCCCTGCAAAATCAGGGAAAAGTGTCCCATAAAAAACGCGGCTCGGGGCCGCGTTTTTCATATAACTGCATACAGGCCCACAACTTACTGCGCCGGGTTGCCCTCACGGCGGGCAAACGGCACTACATTCGGAGCATCAGGATCAGGTGTTACATCAATGGGAGTAATCAGCCCCATTACCGTCATGTCCGGCGAGTAGCCCTCCACCACCCTTGCCAACGTAGCCTTGAGGCTGACCACATCGTAGGCCCGGGCCATTTCACGCAACGACAGCATCAGGTCCTCGTATTCCGGCAAGGGCAGATGGTTTTCCATGGCCCGCATGATGCGCGGGTGCGACGTGCCCGAAACATTGCTGCCAATCAGCAACTCTTCGTACAGTTTTTCGCCCGGACGCAGGCCGGAATAGGCAATCTCGATGTCGCCATCGGGCTCGCCCGGCTCGCGCACGGTCATGCCACTCAGACGGATCATCTTGCGGGCCAGGTCCACAATCCTTACTGACTCGCCCATGTCCAGCACAAACACATCACCGCCCGCCCCCATGGCACCGGCCTGAATCACCAGCTGCGAGGCCTCGGGGATGGTCATGAAATAACGGGTGACTTCCGGGTGAGTGACCGTTACCGGCCCCCCCTTTGCAATCTGGGCACGAAACAGCGGCACTACCGAGCCCGACGACCCCAGCACATTGCCAAAACGCACCATGCAGAAACGGGTTTTCATGTCCGGCTCGGCCGCCAGCGCCTGCAGGGCTAGCTCGGCCAGACGCTTGGATGCCCCCATCACATTGGTTGGGCGCACCGCCTTGTCGGTAGAGATCAGAACAAAGGTAGACACCCCCGCCCTTACTGCCGCCTTAGCCGCCCGCAGCGTACCAAAGGCATTGTTCATGATGCCTTCGAACGGGTTCCACTCCACCAGTGGCACATGCTTGTAGGCGGCCGCGTGGTACACCGTACTCACCCCGTAATGCGACATCACACTGGCCATGCGCTCCTCGTGCAGTACCGAGCCCAGCACCGGGATGACCTGCACATTGCCCGCTACCACCTTGAGCTCCTGATCAACGGCATACAGGGCAAATTCACTGAGCTCCCACAGCAACAAACGCGACGGATTATGTTTGAGTACCTGACGGCACAGCTCGGCACCGATAGAGCCACCGGCACCCGTCACCAGCACACATTTACCGGCAATGTCCTTTTGCAGCAGTTCGGCCGACGGCGGTACCGCATCACGGCCCAGCAAGTCGACAATATCCACGTCACGGATATCCGAGATGGATACCTCGCCGCCCACCAGCTGCGTAAAGCCCGGCAGCGAACGCACATGTACCTTGTACGGCTCCAGACGATTGATCACCTCGCTGCGGCGCGAACGCGATGCAGACGGCAGGGCAATCAGCACCTCATCCAGCAACAATTGCTGGTGCAGGCGACCAAAGTCCTTGCCGGCATACACACGCAGGCCCAGCACCGTGGTGCCCGACATGCCCAGGGCATCATCAAAGAATGCCACCGCATGATATTCATTTGATGCCCGCAAGGCCGCCAGCAATTGCCGGCCCGCCGCCCCTGCACCGTAGATGGCCACACGCCGTACACCCGACTGGTGCTGCACCATCTTGCGCACCATCCAGCGAATGCCCGAGCGGCTAAGCCATACCCACAAGAACATGAAAAAGCCGAACATGAACGGCACAGTGCGCGGCAGAAACACCATGCGCGCAAGTGCCAGCGCAAACAGGATGGCCACCACGGCAGACACGGCCATGATCAGGTCGTGCAGCAGCTTTTCATCAAAGGCACGCACCACGGCACGGTACACACCGCTAAGGGCCAGCGCCCCCACACCCAGCAGGCCTATCCAGAGCGGCCACGACGGCACCTGCGGCAGTACATCCGGAGAAAAATTGTCCAGGCGCATGGCATGGGCCAGCCAGAACAGGCCGGGCAACACCACCAGATCGGCCGCCAGCAAGACCAGCTGCTTGGCGCGGCGCGGCAAGGCTGACAGCTGTAACAACAGGGTTTGCATAGGGTCCGTCCACTTGCAAAAACATCAGGCCCAAAACATGAAAGGGCCAATAAACACACCGCCCACTCAGCCCGCCTAGAATGAGCGAGCGGTGTGACAACTTATTGTTGCGGCAATTAAGTGTTAACTGTGCGCCAATGCCATCACTTCGCGGATGACCGCACAAGTCTTGTCTATCTCGGCGGGCGTAAGCGTAGGATGAGTGAGAAACATCAGGCTGGTTTCGCCCAGTTCACGGGCCACGGGCAGGCGTTCTGCCGGGCGCCAGGGCGTGCCGTCAAAAGCCTTTTCCAGATACACCTCGGAGCACGATCCGGAATAACACGGCACCCCGAGGGAAACGATTTCTTCAATAATACGGTCACGGCTCCAGCCGTCGGCCAATTCCTCTGGGCGTACAAAGGCATAGGCGCGATACCAGGCATGCTCCACCTCGGCCGGCACAAGCGGTACACGCAATGCCGGAGACTCTGCACAGGCGGCCAGAATGGCCGTGGCATGTGCCGTACGGGCCTTGTGCCAGTCGTCCATGCGCCGGAGCTGGATACGACCGATGGCCCCCTGCATTTCCAGCATGCGCCAGTTGGTACCAAACGATTCATGCAGCCAGCGAAAACCCGGCGCATGCGTGCGGTTGTATACCGCATCAAAACTCTTGCCGTGGTCCTTGTATGACCATGCCGCATTCCACAGGTCTTCACTGTTGGTGGTGAGCATCCCGCCCTCACCCCCGGTACTCATGATCTTGTCTTGACAGAACGACCACGCAGCCGCATCGCCCAGGCCACCAACGGACGTGCCATGCCATTTGGCCCCGTGCGCCTGCGCACAGTCTTCAATCACCGACAGGTCGTGCTCAACGGCCAGCGCATTAAGCCCATCCATGTCACACGGCCACCCGGCAAGGTGCACGGCAATAATCGCTTTTGTTTTTGACGTGATCACACGCGCCACGGTTGCTGGCGTAATGTTTTGCGAATCGCGGTCTACATCGGCAAATACCGGCGTGGCACCGGCAGTGACAATCGTGCTTACCGAGGCCAAAAAGGTGCGCGGCGTAACAATCACCTCGTCACCCGGGCCAATCCCCAATGCTTTTAATGCCAGATCAAGCGCCAGCGTACCGTTGGAGAGCGCCACCGCATGCGGCACCTCGCACCAGGCAGCAAACTCCCTTTCAAACTCGCGGCATTCCTGCCCGGTCCAGTAATTAACCTTGTTGGAGAGCACCACACGAGAGACAGCATCGGCCTCTTCCTGCGTAAAACTGGGCCAAGGCGAAAACGGGGTATTCAGCATAATCAAACAACCAGAAAATTATGACCGGACCAAGGGCTTGGCAGGGTTACCCACCACAGTCACACCGGGTGGTACATCCCTGGTGACAACAGCGCCCATCCCCACAATGGCCCCCTTGCCAATCACCAGCGGCTTACCGGGCAAGCCCTGCTTGATGATGGCACCGGTGCCGATATAGGCGTGGTCTTCGATATGAACGTTGCCGTTACAGC
The DNA here is from genome assembly GCA_003543245.1 of Moraxellaceae bacterium. Lineage (GTDB taxonomy): Bacteria > Pseudomonadota > Gammaproteobacteria > Pseudomonadales > Moraxellaceae > UBA2031. Next base: position 43,742 of record DPJB01000042.1, read on the forward strand.
TTACCCGGGGGGCAAAGGTTACATAGTCACCAATCACGCAATCGTGCCCAACATAGCTGTAGGTATTGGCGTGAAAACAGCGGCCAATGCTTACATTGGCAGTGATGTCTACGTAGGCGCTCAGGATACTGCCTTCTGCCAGCGTAGCGCCGCGCACAAAACTGTAGTCCCCACACACCGGAATCTGGCGAATACCGTCGCGCTGCAGCTTATGGTCCAGTTTTTCCCTTATCACGCTATTGGCAATTGCAATGGTGGCAAACTTTTCCGGCTCCGGCTGTGCCAGAAAAGCCTCGTAGTTAAGAACGTCAAAGCCATCCACCACCGGCTTGTCGCTGCCGTCATCAATGTAGACCACACGACTATTGTCGCCGGCACGCTCTAACTGACGTGCAAACCAGAACATGATTTCCTGTCCAAAACCACTGGCACCATACAAGCCATAAATCTTGCTGCTCATGATTATTCCTTTTTCACGGTTCCGTAAAATCTGGTCATGGTGGCCTCGCCATCGGCACTTATGCCATCACGCACCACTACCTTTTTTACCGTCATAAACAAAATCCTGATATCCAGCCATAACGACTGATTATCGACATACCACACATCCAGCTTGAACTTGTCTTCCCAGCTGATGGCATTGCGACCATTAATCTGCGCCCAGCCTGTTACACCCGGCTTTGCCTCATGCCGACGCGCCTGCTCAGGCGAATACAGCGGCAAGTATTCCATCAGCAAAGGGCGCGGCCCCACCAGGCTCATATCGCCTTTCAGCACGTTCCACAGTTCCGGTAGCTCATCCAGACTGGCAGAACGCAGGAACTGCCCAAACGGGGTAAGACGCTGATCGTCAGGCAGTGCATTGCCTTGCGCATCCACCGCATCAAGCATGGTGCGAAACTTGATCATTTCGAAAGGCTTGCCGTGCATACCGGGGCGCACCTGACGGAACAGTACCGGGGATCCCAGGTTCTTGCGCACCATGTAGGCCACACCCAGAAAAACAGGGGACAACACCACTAGTGCGCCGACAGAAGCCATTACATCAAACGTGCGCTTGATCATTTGGCCTCTCCCTCAATGCCCATTTCACGCAACATCACCACATTCGCATCATATTTGGACTCCGCAATTTCGCGGGAACGCTTGCCCATGCGTTCTACCAGATCAGGAGAAAAAATGAACTTCTCCCTAGCGGCCACCAACACATCAATCGACTTTAATGGCACCAGAAAGCCATTATCACCATCCACCACTGTTTCACGGCAGCCGGGCGCATAAGTAGTAAAGATCAAACGCCCCATCGCCATGAATTCCAGCACAGCACGGTGCGTTTCTTTGCGATAGGGCAGCAGCACATATACGGTGCAACCGGCAACTGCAAGACGCACATCGGACAAGCGACCGAGATATTCCACTACTCCCTCCGACATCCAGTCATTCAGTTCCTGCTTACGAATAGAATACGGGTTTTCATCAATCCATCCGACAAGCCGAAACACCGTTCCGGGGTTGTACGCCGTCATGTTCCAAGCGGGCTCAACATATTCCCGAACTCCTTTGTCCCCCAGCAAACAGGCAGCCAACAGAAATACGCGCGGCCCCACGGAAAGCGCACGCCCCGAAAGCTGCGCAACATCTACGCCCGAGCCGTTGACCACCACCGACGGGATATTCGCCGGAAGCAAGCCGAGCTCGCGGGACAGCCCCTTGCCATCGGGATTCTGGAAAAACACCTTGTGCATCCGGCACAAAGCACACCAGTACAATATCCGCACCAGACGCGTGACCAGTCTCTGCCGAGAGCCGGTGACGGCGTAACCCAAGCCCGTCACCAACGCGTAGCGGCGCGGCACTCGCACGAGTCCCGCAGCAATGGCCCCCTCGATCACGGCCTTGATCGTGTATGGAAACGTCATATCGGGGCGGCTTCTCCTGAACAGCAGGAGAGGTGACTATACGAGCAAAATGTCAGAAAGGGAGATCGTACCTGCTCGCTGAAGATCGAGCTCATGTAACTAAACTCGCCCACACCCAAGCCACCAAACGAAGGTCTGACTTCGAACGCCCCAGGCACGGGCACACTCACTTCCGCGCCGGCGGCCAACAACGCCTGCATTAATTCCCCACGAAACATGGGAAGCGACTCCGCAGAGCTCGCAATCATGACGATCCTAAACCCCACGACGCGATACCCTCAACCATGCTTGGGCAACCGCCATCCGCACGGTGTCTGTATGCCTCTCTGTCATGGAAGCAAACAACCATGCAATGGCACAGATCAACATTACTATGCCCACCTCAAAAGCAACCCCAATCGGGCCCGGCTGAAACCCACGAAACCCGTTTGCATGAGCAAGAAAATACCCAGAGTTGACTAGCGGATAATGAACGACGTACAGACTAAAGGAGAATGCCGCACCTTTCCGGATCATGCTATCAACGGACATATTGATGAAATACTCGCGGCCTTCAAAAAACACAAGAGCAATCCGCATCACCAAGAACGCCGCCACTGCAATCATCAAATCAGGCCAAAACAGATCAATTTCCACTCCGTCGAAGATCAAACGACCGCGAGCAACAAGCGGTCGCATGAGTGAGAAGAAGATGAGTAAAGTCGTAGCAGCCAACAGAGAATACCCCCTCCCGATTCGCCGACACACAGGAAGCAGCATCACTGCTGCGCCGAGTAGCCACATCAAGAAATACGCAGCCTTCCTCGGGCCAATGAAAAGCAGCAGAGCGACACCAATCGCCAGGAACAACAGACGTCGCCACACAGTAGTCGAGAGGACTGCCAACATGATTAACGGAAATATCATGTAGTACCAGAATTCATTGCTGATGGACCAAAGCGGAGCATTCGAGCCAAATTGGGGAACCAGAATGGTCTGAACGAAGAAAATATTCCCTACAAAGACATCCACTCCACCTCCCTTGTTCACCCACCCGTTAGCCTCTGCCACTTGATCCACAGCAAACGTAAAAGCAAGTGCTGGTATCAACACCAGCCAAAGGCGTGAAACGCGCGCAATCATGTATGGCGACCAGTCGAAACCACGGTTGCTCAACAGCGCTGAACGATAGATCGACCTGGAAATAAAAAGCCCGCTAAGGACAAAGAAAACAACGACGGCAGGACTTCCTAAGAGGTTTATCCAATAGAGAAGTTGCGCCCATAGACCAGGCTGCTCCAGATAGCCGTAGCCAACGAACAGCCTGGAAGCCAAATGCTCCATGACAACGATAACTGCCGCACCGAACCTAAGCAGGTCGAAAAAGGTCGATGCAGCCGGAGAGAAAGTCGCCTCCGACTCTTTGAAGCGCACTTGAACGCCACTGCCTTTCGCAGGGTCTGGTTCAACCAACGCTCGCATCTCTTGAACACTTCCTGCCATAACCACTCCCGTCAGGGCTCACCCACTGAGTACGGATGCCGTGACGCAATTGCTCCACCATAGCCATTACCTTGGTCCGCGCAGCAACTTCCGGGCAACCACCCGGAATCCAGAACCCAGCTAGTCCACACATGAGACAACGGGAATGTACACGGAGAATATTTTCCTGACCTACACTTAGAAAAATTCAAGATTACCTTGATCAATGAACATACCCGCGCAATCTCACAGTACGGCTTGTCAATCCAGAGACCGACGCAAGCATAAAATCTTCGATTGGCTTAGTCACACAGTCGCCACAAATCAGCGACAACACGAAAAAATTACAGGCGGACGTTGAGCTGATAAAAGCCAACCATTTCACCTACCACCCTATCCATACCAAACCTCTCCGTCGCCCGCCGACGCGCATCCTCGCCAAACTGCCGACAACGGCTCCGATCCTTCAGAAGCAACTCCATCTTCTCGGCAAGGTCATCAACGTCGCGCGCGCGGTGCAAGAGCCCGGTCTTTCCATCCTCTATCGCATCAGTGATGCCATAGATTCTTGACCCAATCGACGGAATACCCGCCGATGCAGCCTCAAGAATAACGGAACCAAAACCCTCCCTGTAACTTGGGAGGCAGAACACATCCGCGGCAGCCATATAAACCTCCGGCTGCGAAGTGAAACCCTTCCGCACATAGCGGGAACCTAGCGACTCAAGAACAGGCCCATTGGCGGCCAAGACACCGTCCTCCTCAGGGCCAACGACCAACAGATACGCACTATCCCATCTAGATGCAATACGCGCGAAGGCTTGAACCAACTCAGAGACTCCCTTATCCCGATTGACCCTACCCAAAAAGAGAAAGACAAACGCATCGCAGGGCACGCCAAGCTCATTCCGTAGGGCTTCACGAGCAGAAGGATCTGGCCAAAACCTCTGCAGATTAACGCCGCAGATAGAACCCTCACCGAGAACACCGGACCCCGCTCGCGTAATTACTCTTTGCTGAACCAAGAAGTCCCGCTGAGAAGGGCTATCGACCAGCACGTGCGTTGCGCACAGAAAAATCAGCCTATCCAGCCGGATCAGCAACCACCTAAACAGGCCCGATTTACCGACCCAGACTTGGCCCGTGAACGTATGAAAGCGATGCTCTACGCCTGCCATGCGCGCGGCCACCATCGCAATCAACCCCGCTTTCGGCGTAACAGAGTGAACGGCGCAAAAGCCAGCCTTGCGGAAGAACATGTACAGAAGCAGTAATGCATATAGATCAGTGATGAGCCTGATATTCCTCTGAATAGGAATCCGCTTCATTACAGTTACACCCGGAAATGGAGTCGCGAGCTGCTCATCATCAAAATTGGCAACCAATGTCACCTCATAATGCTTCCGAAGCGCCTGCACATGATCGAGCAAGAATGCCTTGGCTGTCATGGGCTCGGAAACCACAAAACAAATCTTTTTCATAGCCGCCTCGAATCAATCAAGACCCGGTACCTTCGTGCCCCTGATCGCTTTAATTTCCGCCACAAAGGACATCTCCTCAGTCCGGTCAATCGCCGATACCCTTTGCCGCCGAAGCACCCACATGAGCCCCAAAGCATCAGCCAAATGCGCCACAAGAGACTTCATATAAAATGGTGATCGGTATCTTAGCCTATCAACAGGATCACTGAACAACCTGCCAATAATCGAGCGCTGGGATGCGTACGCGTGCAGCATCTTGCTGGCGGTTACGTTTCCATCTTCGCGATAGAAATAAAGCGGATCGGCCAATATCACGCGCCTGAGATCACCACGCATATAGGCGCGCAGCCACAATTCGTAGTCTTCGGTAAGAATCTGTCGAGTATCGTATGGGTTACGCAAAAACCAAGACCTGCGCGCAACCACAGACGCATGAACAATGCCTGAACGACCCGCCACGACATCAACCAGGTTGAGCCTTTGACTTTGCTGTACGCACCTAATCCCCACAGGGAACCCGTCATTTGTAATGGAACAGACACCCGTAGAGACAATGTCGACATCGTGACGCGCCATCAGAATGGAAACCTGCCGCTCAATTCTATCCCGCGCCATCAGGTCGTCAGCATCCATCCTCGCAACATAGTCATACTGAGCCTCCGCCACAATCTGATTGAGCCGATATGGCAGCCGCCTATTATGCCCATCAGAAATGACTCGCACACGCGGATCGTCAACCGACATGGCGATATCAAGAGACCGATCCGTCGATCCATCATCAATCAAGATTAGCTCCCAATCCTTGTATGTCTGTGCGAAAACAGACCGAATCGCATCGAGCAAAAACTTCTCAGCGTTGTAGAACGGGATACCGATTGTTACGGCAGGCAACCTGCTCACCACGGGACAATCTCCGGATTAAAACCGTAAGGGACCAGACCACTGAACGCACTGGTTGTCAGCAGGAAGAGCAACAACGTTACGCCTACAAAGCCAAGCGCGAGAACCCCTCGAAGCGATCTGTCCCTTAGATGCAGGAACACCATCGGCCACAAGAGTATCGCCACTGGGCTAAAGTACAAATGCAGACGCAAGACACCGGACGGGTTTACACCAGACAGTGTCGACGCCAGCACTGGCACCAAACCGATAAGGTAGATGTTCAGAAGACGACCGTAATGGCCCTCAGGATCACGGACCTTGCCCTTGAGCAGATACAGCATTGCGCCCTGTCCGACCAAAAATGCGACCAAAATTTGCCCGCCGCCGTCGCCCCCTTCCGCATAGGCGGCAAACTTGTCATCCAGCATTTCAGCGGCAAATCCAACGAATACCTGCAGAAATACCACCGCCGCTACCGTTGCCCCGCCGAGCGCGACCAACCTGCGCCAGTCAGCACGCCTAGCGGCAAGCGGGTAAAGAACTAGCGCGATCCAAGCCGTCTGGTGGAAAAGGGACGCCAAGACCACAAGCATGAAATAGGGGGGCAACCGCCGCTGTAACAGAAATGGAATGGCTGCGAAGCAAATAGCGGCTGCGATGCCCTGCCTGGCACCATTAAAAAAGAATGTGTAAATCCCAAGAGTGATGAACAGGTAGAGCGCAGTTTCATAGCGGTGGGTAAGTTTGACGATGGTGGGCACGTAACAAGACACCACCAACGCCGCAATCATCAAGAGCAAAGCAGTGTAGGACTCGGACACGTTCCGAGCCACCCAGGCAAGAAAGTTGTAACCTACCTCGGTCCCTTGCGCCGTCACGCTATCAAACGATTCGCTGAACATGAGCATATGCACGTAGTTGCTGGTATCCGTGCCAACCTGGAAGTCACGAAGCCCTGCGAAGGCAACCAAGGCAAGCATCAAAGTGCCGATGCTGACTCGGCGCACACCCTCGTTACCGGAACGACGGCCAACATAGGCCAAGACCACGACGAACAGCAGCAAAAGTAGATAAGGGGTCATTGTGCGATTTACCTCTCTACAAACCTGCAAGCTTTGCATTCCGGGAATCGCTGTCGAACCAGTATTTCGCGGCCCGCACTAGCTACCAAACGACATTGATAACCATGGCAAGTCACCAGCCAGGCCAGCAGCACCACCGCCGCCGCCTCGATGACGATGGCATTAATGACCAAAGCGTAGTTTTGCAGTGAAATAATGTCGGTCAAGCCATACCCCCTTCCTGCGACACCGGTGCAAGATATGCTTCCGCAGACTTGGTCAGCTCAAATTTCTCCAACAATTGCATTCGATTCCGGCGCACGGATTCACGATAACGGGGATTCACCAGCACCGCCGCAAGCGCATCGGCCAGCGCCAATTCTGCGGGCATCATCGGCGTCTGGTGCGTGATTTCGTCCCGACTCCCGGTGAGCGGTGGGGTCATGACGCCTGCCTCCAGCTCCAGCGGCGTGTTGAATCCAGCCACATCGCGCGTGCTCATCAGCTCAACCACGCCGTCGGTGCAATGACTGCTCACCACCGGCACGCCTAGCGCAATGGCCTCAACGATGACATTGGGCGTTCCCTCGAGATGGGAGCTCAATGCCAGCACGTCGGCATGAACAAGGTACTTGTACGGGTTGGAGCGCCGACCCAGGAACTTCACCTGTGCAGCCATGCCGAAACCATCGACCAGCGACTTCAAATAGTCAGTCATGTCCTGGGCACCGTCGCCAATGAACAACAGACGTGCCTGGATGCCCCGCCCCAGCACGGCATGGAAGGCCCGGATCAGGTGCCAAAGCGCCTTGGGGCCAGTCAATCGACCCAGGAAAACCACGGTCCTGCCCGAGAACAGCGCTGCCTCGTCCGGCGCCAGTGCCTCCGTGGCCGCTTCGGTGATGGCCGTTAAGTCATGCGGGTTGTAGACCACCTCCAGGTTGTCCGGGTAGCGATAGCCACAGTTTTTAAGCAAGTCGTTGCGTATTGCTCTGCTGATGCACACCACGCGATCAAAGCGGCGATATGTAGTGCGATAGGCCAGCCGAAAGATCCGGTTGAGCGCACCGTTGGACGCAAGTTCGACGCTCTTGAGCGAATGGATGCTTGCCACTTTGAACTCGCAGGAAGGGCTCAACGAGCTGAACAAGTTGCCCATGTCGCCGAAGGCGATCGAATGCGTGATGCCATGCGCCCGGACTGCCCTAGCGATGGAGATCGGAACCGACAGATAGAACCCGATGCGCCGAAGTGGGGTCATCTGAACCAGATCCCGTTCGGACAGAACGATCTCGTCCTCACCGAAGTTGACGATGTCGTCGGGCAGGCGGACCAGCTTGATCACCTTTACCCCCCCCCCCAAGCTGCGGTAATGGCGATACAGGTTTAGCGCCAGGCGCTCCATGCCACCAACGCCGCCGTAGGGAATGATTAGCAGAACTCGTCGCTCCAGCGGCGCGCAGTCACCAGCTTGTATATCAAGCATTCCGTGCCACCAATGTTGAAAACAAATCATGCCACCTTGCTGCAATCTCGCCCACCCGGTACCTGCTTGCCGACGACCGCGCTTCGCGACCTAGCGCATCCCGCTTCTTGGGATTGCCAATCAAATCGCCCATGGCTGCCGCCAAGGCAACAGTATTGCCGGGGGCAACCAGAACACCATCCACACCATGGGTCAGAATATCCCCTGGACCGCTTGGGCAATCGAAACTGATGCACGGCGTGCCAAAAGACATCGCCTCAAGAAGCACCATCCCGAAACCTTCCGAACGAGAAGGCAACACAAGGACGCTAGCCTCTGCATATTTTGAAGCAATATCCGACACTGGCGCATGGAACTCGATTCGCCCCTCCAGGCCACGGGCAGCGACTAATTTCTGATATGGAGTTGGGTCGCCATTCCCATAAACCTGCACGGACCATCCAGGGTGTTGTGCGGCAACCATAGCCCAAGCTTCGATTAGCAAGTCATAGCCTTTGTTGTAACTCAGACTGCCTACACAGAGCATATGCTGCTTCCGCTGCACCGGCGCCGAATCCTGAAAGTCCGGCAGGGGGTTCGGAATGACGGCCGCATTAGGTATGCCCCACTCTTTCACATTGCCTTGCGTGAGCAGCACCAGTCGGTCATACATTCGCGCAAGCAGAGGTATTACGGCCTTTTGCCATGAGGATCGCATTAGTTCCAGTGACGCATGGCGCTCATAAACCAACGGCGGCCTGCTGCGCGGTAGCAACAGCGGCACCAAAAGGCCTTTCAAGCCGTCGTCGCAGACACAGACCACGTCCGGCTGAAACTGCTTCACTGACTGCCGCAGCCCCTCCCTGTATGCCCAGAGATAAGCTAAAGCCGACCCGGACGCATGAAAATGGCGAACTTCCACGGCCGGGCTGACCGGATAAAACGGTTCTCCCGGTGGCTCGTTAAGCACCAAAATCCTGATAATATAGCCGTACGTGTCGCACAGGTACGAAGCCTTGTGCAGCAATACGCGCTCAAGGCCTCCGCTGCCGCGAATGCCGTTGACGACATAAAGAACCCTCATCCCTGCAAGACTCGATTGAGCTGCCGGTCGATCACGAAACAAATCCTCGGCAAGTCGCCTTCATTGCATCGGCAAGGCCGTGATGAAGATCCTTGTTCACTACTACCGTGTCGGCATCAATCTTTCCTTGAAGTGGAAAGTTTGCTGAGAAGTCTCCCGTTCTACTGTCTACATCCACCCGATTAAACAGATCCAGAATGCCGTCAAAGCGACAGGAGTCGACGAAGGTTGTAAATCCGTTGATAAAGATGACCGGCGTACCGAGCGCAAGGCATGGCAGCGCGCAGTGAATACGGGAAGTAATCACGAGGCGGGCGCGCGCATACATGCGCAACAGGTCTTCGGCCATTGCGAACTTTTCAGCATCGCTGAATGTGTTTGCAGGCGGCTCCTGGTTCACATGGATGGCGCTCGCAAGGAGGTCCTTGTCAATCAGGTTGCCAAGATGCCTAGCACGGCGCCTGAACTTGAAGATGTCGCCGTTCTGGATTGAGCGCAGGAACCTGCGATAGTTATAGGTCACCTTCTCTCGCGTTGGATAGCCGTACAGCGGATCGACGATGTACACCGTATCACCCCGCTCCGAATCCTCCACCCGGTAGGAATCGAGCGTCAGCGTCAGGCATCCGCTAAAGTAGGCGGCGATTCCCTTAGCTCGCAGCGTATCGACTGTGAACTGGTCACGGCACCCGATGGGCTGATGCGCCTTCAGGTAGGCTACACCGGCACTATCGAGCATGCCCGGGGCAGCAGTATTGTTAACATGGAACGACACAAATAAGGGCTCAATCGTCGGCGCTGGCACCCAGTTCGTGGCATTGTGGGTAAACCAACCATTCATGATTAGCTTGATTGGATCGCCAGCGTAGTCAGCAAGGGCCTCCCTGTTGAGATACTCATCAACCTGCGGCAAAAACTGCTGCGCTGCCAAGCTCTGTATGTAGTCTCCCACGTTGAAAAACTTGCGGTTCTCAGCGTAGGTCAGCAGTCCATACCTCATGAAAATCGCCTCCGAATCATCAGGTAGAACGCGAATGCCATGGGAAATCGCTCAATCAGCGCAAGCTTGAATGAGCCAGGCCCCTTGGCTCTAATCGGCTTACCAAGTCCATCCCGCAGCTCGCTTTCCAGAACCCAATAGTCCCCCGCTGCACCGAGTAGATGGACGTCGGATGGGCCCACAATACGCATTCGCTCTGACAGTTCCCACCAGAAGTACCGAGAACCAGCCCCTTTGAATCCGCTGCCAATCATGTCGATCATGTTCCTGTAGGTATCAGATCGAACCTCGAATCCGAACTCAGCCGGATTTGCGCCGAACAGGGAAAGACCAAGCATCGTTCGGAAGCATTTCTCGCAGTTCGAACAGTTGAGGCCGTCGTTGAGTTCTGAATAGCAAACGCGCAGGTTAACCTTGACATGAGCGGCGCTCGTTTTTGAAACGACCAAGCCAATCTTGTCAACGCGTTTGAGCTCGTATCCATCATGTTCCACCTCGCACCCAGACCAACGAATGGCATTGTCAATTTCCGGGGTCGAACCCCAGACGATCTGGACAGCATTGGTGTATGAGGATGCGATATATACCTTTGAATAACCGAGAACATACGCCAATGGCGCAACCAATGCAGTCAACGCAAGCCCGTGCTGCACCGTGCCCCACCAAGCCTTTGTCGGGATCAGAAGACTGACGTGATAGGTATAGAAGTCCCTAAGATTAGCCTCAATATGTCTCTTAGCGTGCGCCGAAAGAATGGGCTCTCGTGCATTTAGGTCAACTAGTCTCTGCCATTGCGCGAAATCCTCGACTGGAATATCCGCTCCACGAATCGAGATAAGGTCAAGCTCCTCTTCCCGATGACGGAAGAACGTCGCGTAAGCATCCACCCCGCCGCTGAACAGCATGGCGTGCTTCGATCCGCGAATCTCGCTTTCAATCGGTCTCTCAACCTGAAGCAGCGAATCCTCGTCTGAAATCTCCGGATAGTCCTTCATGAAGACGACCTTCACCTGACCAAGCGCCGTCAGGAACTTTGCGTCCAAAGTAGGCACGACCAATGGCACACCAGCAAGCCAAGCAATTGGGGCGAGATTGGCGACCAATGGAATTAAAAGAGTACTTTCCGGAACCTCACCCAAATCAACCTCGTACTCCGCGTAGAACAGCGGCCGACCGAAGAAGAACTTCGCGGCTAGCCCGGTCCCTTTGTAGCTGTAGTTGATCCGGCGCCTATCGTGGCTCAACCATGCCCGTTCGACGACTATGCGTGAGTCCACTTAAACCTCTCGATCACGCCCTTCACTTCATCCCTCTCATTGTTATTCATCCCCACGAGATACATCAGCGCTGCGTAAGCAGCGGTAAAGATCACCACCTTGGCAAGGAGCACCGACCAACCGGCTCCCGGCACTATTCGCAAGACTCCAGCAACGCCAAGGCAGCCCACAAATGCTGGAGCGATACCCTTCGACAGGGCGCTAAAGAATCTCGGAATATCCAGCCCAAGCACACGATGGTAGTAGACATTCATGACTACGACAGCCACTGCCCAGCCAGACGCAATCCCGAGCGCCATGCCCAGCACGCCCAGCGATTCCAGCAGGTAGTAACCCAAGACGACACCCAGTGGCAGCGCAACAAGATAGACCTTGGCCTTGAACGCAAACAGCGCCTTTGCTTCAAGCAGCTGATTAGCGAACGACTGCACCAGTGGCACCGTGTAGGCGAGCATGATCACCAGCGCCACCAACCAAGCAGAACCGTACTCAGGTCCCGCCCAAAGCTGCAGGAACTCATGCCCGAAAGATGCGAACCCGCCAAGAATCAGCAGCAAGATCAGTAGCGCCATGCGGCCGATCCGTGCCATTTCCTTGCCAAGTTCCTGCGGACTCGCGTTGGCGACTGTCATGTATGTGGCGCGAGGCAGGAATAGACCGGTGATCGCCGTCGAGAAAGTTCCATAGTAAGTCCCGAACATTATCCCTATGCCGTACACAGCCACGGCCTCCATGCCGATCACCTTACCGACGATGATCTGCCCGCTGTGCCATTGCAGCTGACCAATGATCGAAAACAGAAAAACCCACGCGGAAAACGTCAACACACTGCGCACTATCTGAACGTTCATGGACCTCATGCTGAACCGCGCACCAATGCTTCGCACAGCGTAAAAGGCGTTAGCCATGAATACGAGAAGTGAAAGCGTCGTGTCCAAGGCAACCAGCGCGACGGCACCGCCGCCACTGTTAAGAAGCGTAAGAATCAGACAGATCCGCACCAAGTATCGAGCGAGATTAACTAACTTCGGGTACGTAAATCGTTCATATCCCGCACAGATCGCCGTGAACAAGCTTGCCGAAACAGTCAGCACCACATTCACAATCAGTAGTAGCAACATGATCCGCGCCTGATCTCGCTGTCCCTGATCCAGCGTGCCGCTGAACCACGCATCGATATGGGCATAAAAGATTCCCCCTAGGCCCATAATGGCGGCCGCGGCCAGCGCATTCACTACGATAGCCGCGCCGAGGAACCGTGCTTCCTGCGTCCGATCCCCCTTTGCCACACATTGAGCAACGTAACGAGTCACGGCGTTGTTTAGCCCGAAATCGAGCACACCAAGGTACGCCGCCAGCGATCCGATCAGCAGATACAGCCCGTACTCCGCATTACCCAACGCGCGGATAATGAACGGTGTCAGCAGCAACCCGGATAGATTGACGACCAAAATGGTGGCGTAGGACAGCAATGCCCCGCGACGGATTTCACTCACGCCCCTAATCTCCTACCTGCCAATGCGCAGCTTATGGGATAGGTTCTCTGCCTGCGCCAGCCACCACTACTCATCCCCGCCGAGTCGTAGCCTGTCGACCAGCGCAGCAGTTGCATATCCGACGCCGTACTCACCCTCAACTTAGGCGCACCTACTACCCGCCACGGCAGCATCTCGACCTGGCTACTGACTCCGAGTACAAGGTTGCTGTGATAACGATCAATTTCCACCCATCCCCCCCGCCCCGCGCGCAGCATTTATTGCAGGAGACAGTGCAGCAGCAAGCATGTCAGCGTAGTGCAAGGCACCGTGCACACTCAGATGATTATTATAACGATGGAAAGATGTTGCTCCCTGACCAACGGCGCAGTTTGGTGTACACCTCCACTGCGCCGGGTCAATCCGCTTGTGCGGTGACAAGGTCTTCTTCTCGGCCTCAAAAAAAACTACTCTTTGCTCGTAGTGTGCCGCGCCGGACTTGGGCGAGTTGCCCGCCTTGACCAGCAGGGCCATTTTGATGACCTCGGGGCGGGAGCCAAACACCAGCAGGACTTTCTTTGCTTCCATGTTGTCATCTATCCGGATAGTCGGGTTTTACCTGGTTTATCCGCGGCGTCGCTCTGCGTACCACAAGGGTAAATCTGCCCCCACAAACGGGGTAGTCGCGGCTGAAGCCGCTCCCACAGGGCGGGGGGTGGCGCTGGGGCTAGAGACGCCACACACTAAAGCCGGCTTGTTCCAATGTCCGGCGGTTGAATACCGATTTCACATCCATGAACGGAGTGTTGGGGCCGGTAATGCGACTCAGTGCATGCACGTCCATGGCTTTGATATCTGTATGCGCGACGGCGGCAATCACGGCATCGGCCTGCTTTACATCCGACAGGGGAGTCAGGTGAATGCCGTATTCATCTACCGCCTCATGCGCCTCTGCGATGCTGTCGCACACCACTACGTTCAAGCCGTACTCCTGCAGTTCGTGAACGATGTCGATCACCTTGGTGTTGCGGATGTCGGCACAGTTTTCCTTGAAGGTAAGGCCCAAAACCAGCACGGTGGCACCGGGCTTCATGCGGCCGGTCTTGATCATCAGCTTGACGGTTTGCTGCGCAATGTAGCTGCCCATGCGGTCGTTAATGCGGCGGCCGGCCAGAATGATTTCGGGGTTGTAGCCCAGCGTGCTTACCTTGTGGGTAAGGTAGTACGGGTCTACCCCGATGCAGTGCCCACCCACCAGACCGGGGCGGAACGGCAGAAAGTTCCACTTGGTGCCGGCGGCTTCCAGCACTTCCAGCGTATCGATACCCATCAGGTTAAAAATGACAGCCAGTTCATTCACCAGGGCAATGTTCACGTCGCGCTGGGTGTTCTCGATAACCTTGGCTGCCTCCGCCACGCGAATGCTGCTGGCGCGGTACACGCCCGCCTCCACCACGGTTTCGTAAAGGGCGGCAACCTGATCAAGCGAGTCTGCATCTTCGGCAGACACAATCTTGGTAATGGTCTCAAGGCGATGGACTTTGTCGCCCGGCACAATACGCTCCGGCGAATAACCCAGCTTGAAGCCTTCGCCGCGCTTTTTGCCACTCAGGCGCTCGATGATCGGGCTGCACACATCCTCGGTTACTCCTGGGTATACCGTGCTTTCATAAATGACAATCGCGCCGGGCTTAAGGTGTGGTGCCAGTGTTTCGGTAGCCTTCACCACGGGTGTAAGGTCAGGCTGTTTGGCATTATCAATGGGCGTAGGCACTGCCACCACAACGTAATCGGCCGTGGCCAGGTCTTTGCCATTGCTGGTAAAGGCAAGCTTGCTGGCGGCCTTGAAGGCCTCTGGCTCCATTTCGCCCGTGGGGTCATACCCCTCACGGTAAGCCTGCAACTTGGGCTCGCTGACATCAAAACCAATGGTGTTGATCTTGCGACCAAAGGCCAGTGCCAGGGGCAGGCCGACATAGCCCAGGCCAACGACGGCGACGGTTTTGTTGGTGATATCAGTCATGGTGCAGCTTCCTTTTGTTCTTGATCTGGATGATCAGCAATCAAAAAAATAAGTAACGCCCCCGGGACTGGATTGTCATGGTCCTGAGAGCGGCAGTGCGTGATCTGACAGGCCGTGGAGTATGGCGCTGTCGTGTGACAAATGGTTGTCGGTCAGGGCCTGCCCTCCGGACCAGTACGAGCGGGGCCGAAATCAGGGCAGAGTAGTGTAGCCGGACGTTGCTTGCAGTGCAGCGCTGGCAGGCGGTGCCGATGGAACTTCATCGCCGCTGCCACGCGTGTCAGGCGGCTGCGTGACAGGCGGCCGCACCGCCGATTTGCGGGGAACACGCTGCTGTACCTGAGCCAGCAGGTAGCTGCGGACCACCCGGCACTCCCGTATCTGCAGAAAGAAGGCCAGACTGCAGTACAACACCATGGCGCACCCCGTCAGCAACAGCAAGGCTGCGACGGGCGGGGCCTTCACCCAAGGCGCCAGGGCACTGACAGCACCAATGACCACCAGTGACACGCCAAGGATTTGCAGCAAGTCCTTTACCTGCTGCCACAGCCGGTAATCAATCACGCGACTCACCACGTAGCAGTTAAGCAAGGCGCTGGCACCGGACAGGGCGACAAATCCCCACAGCAGGGTTTTGATACCCCACAGCGATAACAGCAGCAGCACGGCAATGGAGACGGCGCCCTTGGCAATACTGATGGTAAGGATCAGGTCGGAGCGCCCCTGCGACTTGAGCAGGCTGCGGCTGACGGCCTCGACCATCACGCCATAGCCGGACAGGGCAATGATCTGCAGCATCCATGCCGAATCGCTCCACTGCTCACCCAGCACAACATGGGTAATCTGGCTGGCGCACGCCACCAGGATGGCAATCCCCAGAAAACTGATGAGGCAGGCAGACCGCAGCAGGCCGGCCGCATAGTGAAGGTAGAGCGGTTTGAACTCGGCCCGCCGCACCAGAATGGGAAACGAGGTCTTTTCCACAATGGTGGTGGCCAGCGCCGTAAAGACCTCGCTCACGCGGGCGGCCTGCGCATAGTGCCCCGCCACGCCGGCACCGGCACTCTTGCCGGCCGCCACCACCACAATGTTCTGATAAATGACCTCTGCCACACCCGCCAGCATGAGGCGCGACCCAAAACCGAAGTGCTCCCTCAGGAGCGTCATCGACAACCGCAGTCCCGGAAAGTAACGGGTATGCAGCCAGCAGGCCAGCAGGGTGAACACGGTCTCGGCAATCTGCTGCCCAACCAGTGCCCAGTATCCGTATCCCTGTATCGCCATGCTGTAGGCAACGGCGAGGGAAAAAACGCCAGCCAGGATGAAAATGAACGATTGCGACTTGAAGCGGAGTTCTTTGGTCAGCTTGGTGATCTGGATAAGGCCGAGTGACCGGATAATGACGGTGACACTCAGTACCTTGATCAGCCAGTCCAGCTCGGGCTCTTTATAAAAGCCTGCCACCACCGGGGCCAGCAAAAAGGCCAAGCCATAAAACAGGAGCGCGACGACCAGATTGAAAATGAACACGGTCGAATAGTCGGCATTGGTCAGTGTCCGCTTGCGGATCAGGGAACCGCTCAGACCAGAATCAATCAGCATGTTGGCAATCGAAACTACGATACCGACCATGGCATACAGGCCGACGTCGTGCGGGGTCAGGATTCTGGCCAGGATGAAGATTGCGACTATTTTTAGAAACTGTGCGCCAAACCGTTCTGCAAAAACCCAGAAATAATGTCTCACCCAACGCCCTTGTTTGTGTGCTGCAACCTGCTGATGAAAAAGGCCTGCCTTTCCCGGCAGACACGGCTTCATCAGGGATAGTCTTGTGCAAATTGTTTTGAATGATTAACCAGATCCGTTTGCGGCAACGGTTTACCGTGCCAGCCGCTGCCGGACCTTGTACAGCAGCATCATGAAGCCTTCGGCCTTTACGGCCAGACTGGCCAGCAGATAGCTGGCAACCCCTGCCCCACCGGCCAGTATCAGTTCCAGCAACGGATGCAGTTGCAGTTGTTGCTGTATGCCCCACGCCACCAGTGCAGCCAGCAAGGCCACCATGACGGGCTTGAATGCGTCTACCATCTGGTCGGCCAGCCCGTACTGGATAAGCCGGGCGGAGTAATACGTGTTGGGCACCAGTGCCAGTGCAGAGCCGGCAACCTGACTGATGACAATGGCAAGCAAGCCGTGTGGAATGGCGAGCACCAGTAGCCCGATGTTAACGGTCTTCTTGAGCAGTCCGGTCTTTAGCACCAGATCCGACCGGCCTTTTACATTAAGAATGTTAAGGTTGATGGCATTAAGTGCAAAAAACACGCCCACCACGCAAAGAATCTGCAGATAGCCGATAGCCCCCTGCCATTTGGGCTGAAACACCAGGGCAAACAAGGGTTCGGCCAGCGCCCCTAGCAACAGCATGACGGGGGCCATCATGAACATCATCATCTGGATGATTTGCCGGTACTTGTGCCGCAGGGCATCGTTGTCGTCCTGCAGGCTGGCAATGGCCGGATAGGTAGCCTGCTGCACGGCACTGGTCAGTTGCTGGGCAATCAGCTCGGTAATCTTGCGCGCAAAAAAGTACAGGCCGGTGGCTTGTGCCGTAAAGAGCTTGCCAATCACCAGCACATACGAGTTCTGGTAAAGCACCGAGAGCATGCCGTCCAGCAGCAACTTGTAGCCAAAACCAAACATGGTCCCGAAGGCATGCAGACTGATGTCGGTGGTGGGACGCCAGCTGCTCAGGTACCACAGCACTGCGGCCGAGACGGCAGCCGACAGCAGTATCTGGCACACCAGGCTCCACACGCCGGCACCCTGCGCTGCCATGGTGACAGCCACCACACCAGACACCAGCACACCGATGGTATTGGCAACCATCTGCACCTTGAAGTTCATGGCACGGCTTAGCACCGCAATCTGCACGGTTTTGCAGCCGTTAAAAAACACGACCAGACCAACCACGCGCGCAAGTGCGGTAAGGTCTGGCTGCCCGTAAAAGTCAGCCACGAATGGTGCCGCCAGAAACAGCAGCGCATAGGCCAGCCCGCTTAGCATCAGGTTGCCAACAAAAACACTGCTCAGCTCAGTCTGGCTAACGGTCTTGCTGCGCACGACTGCCTGACCAAGGCCCGAGTCAGCGATTGCATTGCCCAGCTCGTAGCACACCATGACCATGGCAATCAGGCCGAATGCCTCGGGCGTGAGGAATGCGGCAAGCAGCAGGGTGAACAGTGCAAGCGCACCGCGCCCCATGACAAGATTGACCATGTTCCAGGCGACGCCAATGCCAATCTTGCGGTTCATGCCCTGCATATGACCATCACACCTGTTTCACGTACGGTTCTCCCAAGGAAAATCCGTGGCAGATGATTGAACCCCAAGAAAAGAAACAAAGTGCTGATAAGCACCAGGTTCGGCAACATTGATAATCAGCAGGTCGTCTGGTCTGTTGGAAAAATACGCTATCACATCACGGTTATAGCGTTCGTAATGCGCGATCATGATTTCCTTGTTATAGGGATCATGTTCAGGAGTGCCATGCACTTTGACGGTGTTGTACATAAATCCTTTGCGTACATAGTCGGCATTACGCAGATCATCCGCCGTTGGCGTATTACCATTTTGTCCAAACAGCTTGCCATGAAAGCGCGTGACAGACTGATACCACTGCTCGGCATCGTCACGCAGGGTCAGGATGAACTTGCTGCCTGGAAATGCTTGGTCCAGGTGCTTCCATGTCTCGGGCCAGCTGAACGGGATATCCTGAAACACCTGAGCACTGTTGCAATACTCGATGACCGGATCAAAGTTGTTGTCAAAGTAATACTTGTCAGCCAATAACTCTGCCTTACGCTGATTACCGACCGAATATCCCAGATCGCTGAATGCGCGAGCCAGTGAGGTGGTGCCTGTCTTGTTGCGACCAATACAGAAAATCTTCTGCTTACCCATTGAACGGACATGCGCAGACATATCCCTGCACGACTCAAAAATGCGGGACTTGGCCGCTCTGGCAACAGACAAAAAACCCGTCATTTCAAGCCACCTCGACTGCACTGGCGATAAGCCTCTTCGGCCTGTGCCTGTGTGTATTCCTTCAAACGCCAGACATTGGTGTGATCAAACCGGACCTCCCCCGTGTAGGGGTGCGGGCCGTGGTGAATGCCCTGCTGTGCAGCAAGCTTGCTGACAATGGCGGCGTGGTACGTGGCAGGCTGTTGGCAAAAATCCTCGTAAGGCACCAATAGCTTGCGCTCATCGGGCAGCGCCCTGAAGGCGGTCTCAATGGCGTGGTTGATGGCATGAATCTGCCCGGCAGCCGACTGCAACGGATCGAGATCCTTGAGCTGCGGGTATTCGCGAATCTTGAACGAGTACCAGGTATTGATGGTGCCAAACTGGCGCTGGCGGGCCTCCAGCACGGACTGGATATTGAACACCGGATCACGGTACACCCAGACAAACAGGGCTTTGCCAAACAGGGCATTAATCGCCGGGATGTTCTGGTTGACGATCATGCCCTTGAGCGCAAACGGCTTTTCAAAAATATTGGCCAGTGCATTCAGTTCGTCACGCAGGCCACCAAGATTACCCTGCGCGGCCAACTGGGCATCGGGCAGGTAGTCCAGATCGGTAAACGGCAAAAACCGGCGCCAGAAATACCAGAACTCGTTGGGAGCCAGTGCACCACGGGTTTTGCCGTTATCCGAGCTAAAGTTGATGCTGGACGTAAAGTCCATGATCTCATTGCGAAAGTTGTAGCGCGGGTCTGCCAGCAACTGCTGGATCTTGGCCCCCGCCAGCGGGGCGCCATAAAAACGCGACAGCATGTTGGTGGGATAGGCCACCAGCCCGGTAGCAGCCAACCACTGCATGAACAGCGTGGTGCCAGAGCGCAAGCCGCCCATTACAAACAGCTTGGTAAAGTTTTCCGGGGCATTGCGCTTGAGGTCTTCGTTGGCCGGCTGCAGCATGTGGTTTATGTCATGCAGCAGGTGCTCCAGATCGGTATTGCGCTGGAATTCCTTTTTTCTCTCGGTCGTCATGATGGCTCTCAGACCAGTTCGTATTGTGTGAGGAGCGCCCGGACGTCGTCTTTGGTGCACCACATCAGGGGGTCAATCATGGAGAGATATGGCACAAAGGCATCACCGGCCTTGCGTTGCACATAGTGCAGATCGTTCATTTTGAGAAAATGCAGTGCCAACCCTTCTTCTGCAAACTGCTCGCGGGTGTACAGCGCCATACCACCAATACTGTTGATATAGGTATCGGCTTGCAGGGTTTTGCAGATGGACACCAGTTTGCCGGCGGCAGACGCATCGCGGTCATAATCAATATCAGACGAGAGTACGTGCCGGAACGGCAAGCCCAGATACTCCATCACCATCACCACAGAAGCGCGGCACATGCTGGTGACATCGCGGTTTTCTGCAGTAAGTACGGCGTTGATGAGCGGAAATACGGCATCAAAATTGGGGGCTTTGCCGTAGGCGTGCTCAATGCTCTTGATGACCTTGCTGAAATCCGCCTCAAACTGGTGTTCGTTAATCTTGCGGTTTTGCGATGCGCCCACCACGGGAAAGGTGATCTTGAGTGCTTCACCATTGGCCAGAATGCTGTTGCGGTTGATGTAGCCGCGCTTGATGAAGTTGACATCGTCGTAAAAAACAAACGTGTCTACGCTCGCGGCCAGCTGGTAATAGCCAGGATACGCAAACAGGTAGGGCTGCATGATTGCAACTTTCATAAGGGTCTCCGGGCCGGATCAGCCGCGCCGCACAACATTGATGATGCGGTCAATGTCCTGATCGTCTAGCGCAGGATAGATCGGCAGGCAGAGCACCTTATCGGCAATCCTGTTGGCCACAGGCAGGTTGTTGCGCTGCGCCGACGTCATGCCGCTGTACATGGGAAAGTTGCTGATCAGCGGATAAAAATACCGGCGACCAAAAATGTTGTTGTCCTTTAGCCGCTGGTACAGCGCATCGCGGTCCAGTGGGTAGGCGGCCTCGACCAGCAAGGGAAAGTAGGAGTAATTGGCAACGGTCTGCCCTGCCTCTTCCACCAAATGAATTCCCTTGATGCCGGCAAGACCGGCACGGTAACGCGCATCAATCTCGGCACGGCGCGCCAGGGCTTGATCAATATGCTTTAGCTGCAACAGGCCGAAGGCGGCGTTGATCTCGCTCATCTTGCCGTTAATGCCGGGGGCAATCACGGTGACTTCGTCCACAAAACCAAAGTTCTTCAGCTGGTTGATGCGCTGCTTGGTCTTGGCATCGGGGCACACAATGGCACCGCCCTCAAAGGTATTGAACACCTTGGTGGCGTGAAAGCTGAGCACGCTCAGGTCGCCATGACGCAGCAGGCTACCACCTGCATCCTTCACACCAAAGGCATGGGCGGCGTCGTAAATCACGCGCAGGTTGTAGGTGTCGGCAATTTTCTGGATAGCGTCCACATCGCACGGATGTCCATAGCAATGCACGGGCATGATGGCGGTGGTTTGCGGTGTGATGGCGGCCTCGATACGGGCCGGGTCCATGTTAAGCGTGACCGGGTCTATATCCACAAACACGGGCTTGATGCCGTTCCACAACAATGAATGCGCTGTGGCCACAAACGAGTACGGGGTGGTGATCACTTCGCCGGTCACGCGCAGGGACTGCAAGGCAGTGAGCAGCGCAATGGTGCCGTTGTTGAACAGGGCAATATGCTCAACCCCAAGATAATCACACAACGCCTGCTCCAGCTGCTGGTGCATGGGGCCGCCATTAGTGAGCGTCTTGTTGGCCCATATCTGCTCCAGATACGGCAGAAACTCCTCCAGCGGAGGCAGGTAGGGCTGGGTGACGTAAACGGGCTTATCGCTCATGCCAATTCCTTGATGCGGGCAGACAGGCTGGGCAGGATGCGTTCAATGCACTGGCTGACGGTGTCTTGATGCGTATGCAGCACAAACTCGGGATGCTCGGGCGCCTCGTAGGGCGAATCGATACCGGTAAAGTCCTTGATCTTGCCTTCGCGTGCCTTGAGATAGAGGCCTTTTGGATCGCGGCGCTCGCATTCTTCAAGCGGTGTATCCACAAACACTTCGATGAATTCACCGGGGGCAAACATGGCGCGCACCTGATCGCGGTCGGCGCGGAACGGTGAAATGAAGGCGGTGACCACAATCAGTCCGCCATCCACCATCAGCTTGGCCACTTCGCCCACGCGGCGGATATTCTCCGCACGGTCGGCATCGCTCATGCCAAGGTCCTTGTTAAGACCATGACGCACGTTGTCGCCATCCAGCATGAAGGTATGGTGGCCGGCCTGGTACAGGGCCAGCTCCAGGGCATTGGCAATGGTGGACTTGCCAGAGCCGGACAACCCGGTAAACCAGATGCAGCACGGGTTCTGTTTAAGGCTGGCCATGCGCATGGCCTTGGTAACCTGGGTGTTGTGCCAGACCACTTCGGCCTTGCTGTCGTTTTTGCGGTGCTCGTAAACAATACCGGTCTGGGCAGCGCGGTCGCCGGCCCATTGCGAATGCGGCATGGCGCACACCATGAAATGCGGATTAAGCAGGGTGTCGGGGTTCTGGTTGTAGCGCAGTGGCTTGAGCCCGGGCCAGGTGAGCACCTGCCCGCCTGCAGCCTCGACCACGGCCTGCGCGGCGGCGGTATCCCATTCGCTGGTCAGCCCCAGGCGCGGGTACAAATCGGCCTTGCCTTCGGCGACGTAACACAGCTTGAGCGAGCTACCCACGGCAACCAGTTCGGCACCGGGCAGGTGCTGCATGAAGGCATCAAAATCTGCCGAGCCATGCGAGCGGCTGCCCACCACGCGCCATGGGCGCTCACCTTCGGGTGGTGCGCTGACGGTAATGGCCTGTACCTGATAATTACCCTGCCCCGTGCCCACTGCCTTGCTGGCGCCTTTGCCCTGCTCGCCCCACCAGGTGAGATCAAGCGCTGGCGCATGCACAATGCCCAGTACCGGCACGCCGGCATCAATCAGTGCAATGTTGACGGTGAACTCGCCGTTTTTCTTGATGAATTCCTTGGTGCCATCCAGCGGATCAACCAGCCAGTAACGCGTCCAGCCCATGCGGGCAGCCGTATCTGCCTGGGCAGACTCTTCCGACAGTACGGGGATGCCGGGCGTGAGTGCATTCAGGCCGGCCACAATGTGCTGATGCGCCTGCAGGTCTGCCTGCGTGAGTGGGCTGTTGTCACCCTTCTGCTCTACCGCAAAATCCTGCTGGTACACCTGCATGATGCGCTCGCCAGCCTGGCGTGCAATCGCGATTACTGCATGAA
This sequence comes from Moraxellaceae bacterium, assembly GCA_003543245.1. Lineage (GTDB taxonomy): Bacteria > Pseudomonadota > Gammaproteobacteria > Pseudomonadales > Moraxellaceae > UBA2031. Next base: position 67,188 of record DPJB01000042.1, read on the forward strand.
CATCAATCATTGATCACTCACTGGAACGGACCTCATACGGCCTGTTCATTCCGTCACACTAGGTTGTAATACTTGCCCGGACACGCTACCGCCCCAGGATTTGATCGTCATTTTCCCGAGAACGCCTTGATACAACTTGCTGCTACTCAGACCACACCGCTTGCCATGTGTCATGACAGCCGGTCGTGGCACGCTATTTTTTCGATTCTGCTCAACGGCACCACCAGTTGCTGCTCGCGGTGCATCAGACTCAGCAGAATCACGACACGTTCGTCGCCATCAAAGGATTTGAAAATGGCCTCGATGGCGGCAAACGCGCCGTCCTTGATCATGACTTTGTCCCCGGGCAACAGGGGAGCAATGCGGGGCTGCTCGGCAACACGGTCGCGCAGGGCCAACACCACATCGTCTGGCACGGACTGCGGCTGCCCGCTAAAACCCACCATACGGGCCACACCACGCGTGGACCGGATGGGGCTCCAGTTGTCGTTAACGCTATCCAGGCGAATGAACAGATAGCCGGGAAACAGTGCCTCGGACACCNNCAAAGGTTTTCTTCTGCCCTGAAGTTTTGTCGCGGCTTGCATTGCAGCAAATACCAGGCGGGCTGGCCGTGTAATGGTGTGCTGTCTTCCTGACTGTTCACGAGGCTTGCTCTTCCTGGCACTGGGCTAACGTCACGAGGCCTGGCCTACCGGCCTTTAACCCTCTTTTCACAACCGGACAATATATCAAAAACAGGGTGGCTTGGTTATCCATCCGGGCGCTGAAAGCAGGGAAATAGCCGTAATTGTGCAGGGAAATAGCGCCTTGCCAGAGCCGCCCGTGCCGTACCGGTTTATTGGGCGGCCCTTCACTGAGAAACATCATTCACAAATCTGGCTGCATCCCTCAAACTTCGCGGCTTGAACCAGACCACCACACCAGGAAAAGGCACCGATGAACAGGCTTTACCGGCGCAGAAACGCGCGCTTTTACGAATCGGTACTGTTTTCCCTGCCCTTCCAGTTGATGGCTGGTCTGTTGCTGCTGGTGTGCCTGCCGGCAGCACTGGCCTGGGGTGTGCATTTCTGGAGCCACCCGACTGACGCCACTATCGCCCGCAACACCGTGACGACGGCGGGTATCGCTTTCGTGGCGGCCACTCTGGCCCTGCACCATCTGCGCAAATACCCTGGTGCCCAGGTGGTGGCTTACATCGTGCCCACCACCACCGTGATCTTCATGGCGGCCGGCGCCTGGCTGCTGTTCACGCGTGCGCCATACAGTCGTCCCGTGCTGTTTGGGGCATGGGGCCTGAGCCTGCTCTGGTTTTTTGCGGACTACTTCACCTCGATACGCTTCCGGCAATTGCGCTTTGCCGTGGTGCCCTTTGGCAGTGCCCGCGATCTGGAGGACTCTTACCAGATGGAAGTACTGACGATTGACCAGCCAGAGCTGGGCGGCGAAAGCTTTGACGGTATTGTGGCCGACCTGAGCTCGGACGACCTGAATGCCAGCTGGGAAAAATTTCTGGCGCGTTGCACGCTGCAAGGCATTCCGGTGTATCACGTCAAACAGATCCAGGAGTCGATTACCGGGCAGGTGCGCATTCGCCACATGGCCGAAAACGAATTCGGCTCACTGCTGCCTTCCCCGCTGTACCAGTTTGTCAAACGCCTGCTGGATATCAGTGCCGTTCTGGTCACCCTGCCTGTCACGCTACCGGTGATGTTGCTGACTGCGCTGGCCATCCGGCTGGATTCACCGGGCCCTGCCCTGTTTGTGCAAACCCGCGTGGGCCAGGGCAACCGCGAGTTTCGTATCTACAAGTTCCGCAGCATGCGTACCGATGCAGAAGTCGCGGGCGCACAGCTGGCACAAACGGGCGACAACCGTATCACCCGGGTGGGCCGTTTTATCCGCAAGACGCGTCTGGATGAGTTTCCGCAATTCTTCAATGTGCTGCTGGGCGACATGAGCATCATCGGCCCACGCCCGGAGCAGCGTCCGTTTGTGGCGCACTTCGAGGATGAAATCCCGTTCTACAGCTACCGTCATGTGGTCAAGCCGGGCATTACGGGCTGGGCACAGGTGATGCAGGGCTATGCGAGCGACACCGACGATACGCGCATCAAGCTGCAGTACGACCTGTACTACATCAAGCACTTCTCTTTGTGGCTGGACATGCTGATTGTGTTCAAGACCATTCGCACGGTACTTACCGGGCACGGTGCCAAGTAATCATTGCCGCAGGCGCAGGATGGTCACTGGCAACTACTGTTTTTCTGCCAGCACGTCGCGGTAAACGGCCATGGTGTTGTCGAGCATCTGCTGGAAGGTAAAACCTGATTCAAAGTGCGCACGACCGGCCTGCCCCATTTTCTGCCGGGTTTCCGGCGATGCCAGCAGCAACCTGAGATGAGCCGCCAGTGTGGCGGTGTCGGCCCTTGCCGCCAGCAGCCCGGTTTCCCCGGCAATAACCACCTCTGACACGCCTCCCACATCCGATGCCACCACGGGCAACCCGGCACGCATGGCCTCCAGCACCGACAGCGGCAACCCTTCCCAGTTACTGACCAGCGCAAAGATGTCCGAGCGTGCAAGTCGCTCTGCCACATCGGTACATGTACCGGGAAACTCCACCCGATCGGCAAGGCCAAGATAATCGGCCAGCGCTTTTGTCTGGGCCCACAAGGCACCATCACCGACCAGCTCCAGCTGCCACGGCTGGTCCTTGATGGTTTGCAGGGCAAGCAGCAGGTCTTTCTGGTTTTTGGGGGAATCAAACCGCGCCACCATGATGATGCGTGGCACGGCATTTTTATTGACGGACGGATTTGCCGTTATTGCAACTGACGGCATGCCGTTATGAATGGTGGTAATAAGTGCCGGATTGCCAACGCCCGCCTTTAGAGCCAGTTGCCGGTCATAGTCAGACACAGCGATGATGCGACTGGCAAACCGTGCCATGAATTTTTCGATATGACAGTACAGCGCTGCCTGCCGGGCGGATACGCCATCCGTGAAGGCCCAGCCATGCGCGGTAAAAATCACGGGCAGTCCAAGCAGCCCGGCAGCCAGTCGCCCTACTACGCCAGCCTTGGTGGAGTGCAGATGAACCAGATCAGGCTTGTGTTGCCTGAACTCCCGGTGCAACTCCAGCACACACTGCACGTCGTGCCAGGGGCTTATTTCCCTGACAAGATGCCGCAACGCCACAGTTTTCAGCCCAACATCCCTGGCGCGCGCATGAAACACTCCATCGCCCCCGGCCAGAATCACGACCTCATGCCCCTGCGCCTGCACGGCAGACGCAAGGTCGAGCAAGTGCACACTGGCACCACCAATATCATTGCTTTGCGTGAGGACGTAGACAATTTTCACGCGATATTTCCTGCGTTGTTCGAGAGAAAGCACCGACGGATAAAGGCATCAAGATCGGCACGTTCCAGCAACCTTGCCCATTCAAACTGACGTGCCCGTTCGCTGTCGAGTATGGCATTTGGCACGCCAACGAGTGAACTTGCGCTATTAATGTCACTCACATCCAGAAACGCATAACCATTCTGCGTGGCATGACTAACCATCCACTCATACCGATTGGACACAATGCCAATACCGGCTGCCAGATACTCAATCACTTTGGTACTGGTCTGCTGGTTATAGGGATAAATGTCCGGGCAGTAATTAAGGCCAAACCGTGCCCTGGCAATAAACGCTGGCACATCCGCAACGGGTAGCCGTCCAACATAATCAATGAGGGGCTGTGACCGGATGATGACAAGCTCCTGCTCTGTGACCGTCCCGGCAAGTCCTATGCGCAATCCTTTTCCGGCAAGCCGGGTGATGCAATCCAGAACACCGGCACGCCCGGTGATGGAGCCGGCATACACAAGATCATAAATCTTGTCGGCACAACCCCGCTGCTCAAAAAATGCATTGTTGGCACCCATGTCTCGAAACAGGAACGGGGCACTCACCGGAAAATGAAACTGGTCTTTAACAAACATGTTCAGAAAAACCCGGCCCACCGGCCTTGCACTGGCCACTGACTTAAGCAGGTTTTTTACACGGGGAAAAGCACCAATGCTGGCTGATGCATACTCATGAATTTCTGGCACATCCGGCGACAACCGGTGACGCAGGAAGCCGGCAAAGCGGTAATACAGATCGGGGCGCTCTGCCTGCTCTGCCTGCTCTGCCTGCGCTGCAGCCTCTTCGGCAGTTTGCACCATTACCTGATGGCCCTTGCCTTCGAGGTAGGCCTGGTAGGCATACATCTCGGGCAGAAAAGCCTTGCCGGAATGAACAAGCACAATCTTCATGCGGAGTTTCCTGCCGGCGGTTTCATGGCGCAGCCAATATCCTTCATGAGCTTGATGCGACCAAGATACAAAAGTCTTGCGATGCGTGCCTTGTAAGGCAGCAGGGCCAGAAGCCCGAGGGCACCTGGCACCCGACGCATGGCCATCAACAGGCGAATAGCCAGACTGGGAGTGGAGCGGGCGTAATCATCGTAAGCCTGCACCCTGACAGACACAGGAATATTGGTATCGCCCAACAGGAACTCATCCGCATTACGCTGCATAAAGCGGATGTCCGACTGCCATGCCTTACCAAGATACATGCCCATCTCTGCAATGGAAGGTCGCATGCGCACCCAGTGCTGAACTTTTCTGTCGTGCATAAGCTTTTGATCCAGTGACCACGAACCCTGTGCCTCTACTCGGTAACAACACATGGGCTGTGGCAGAAACACCGCGCCAGCAGGTGTGACACCAAGTGACTGGAAAAAATAATCCCCGACCGGACAGGTATAAAACCAGTCTGGCAATGTATCCATGACTGACTTTTTCATGATGATCGAAGCAGTAGGAATAAAATTACCGGCACCAGCAATGATTACTGAAGCAGGCATCACGCAAGTGCAGACAGGGTAAAACAGATTATCGTTGCGCACACGTTCGAACAAATCAGGTGCGGTATATGACCCGCCATGCCAGGCTGGATGAAAACAAAGATTGCACTCCGGGTGCGCCTGCAATGCTGCATGCTGAACAGCTAATTTGTGCTGTTCACCCCAGAAATCATCCCCTTCACAAATCGCCAGATACTCACCACGTGCATATGTTGCGGCAAGAGGAATGGGCTTTCTACCTTTTGAAAACTGGTTTTCAAATTGCAGTACGGGACGGATCAGATGGGGATAGCGGGCAGCATAGCCCTGGATAATCGTTTGTGTGGCATCCGTCGAGGCATCGTCATGGATGACTACTTCGAAGGGAAAGCCGGTCTTCTGCAGCAAAAAGCCGCGTATGGCGTCATCGAGATACGCCTGGTGATTGAACGTGGTGCAAATAATGCTGACCACCGGCCGGGCAACATCACCCTGCCAGCCGGCCATGATCTCCTGCTCATCGGGAAGCGGCAGGGCGCGAAATGCTGCAAGGTCAAACACTGACACGTTGTTGTTTCCGATTTATCCGAAAAGCGGGTCTTGATAGGCAGCACTATAGCCCAAGGTCCGGCATTCAGAATGAGCCCGGTCGCCAATGTCTAAGACAAAGACAACAGATACGCCAATATATCAAAACAGGCCGGCCTTGGTTATCCACCTTTTCTGGGTGGTTGATCAACTTTCCACACAGAATGCACGGGAAATGAAAAAGCCGGCTAATGCCGGCTTTTTCATGGACGGCCAATGCCGTCACTGCAATGAATGCTCAGCACTCAGGCGAGTGGCTTAACACCCCAGTGCGGGTAGTGCTTGCTGACAAAGTCATGCAGATCCTGCTCGGAGACACCCAGCAGCAGTGTTTCCACATGTGCACGCTGCAGCGCCAGATCGGCTTGGGCGGCCGCTGCCACCATGCCGGCACCGGCCGTGGCGTTGCTCAGGCGGTCAATCACGATGAGGCTGCCGGTACCGCGGCAGATGCGGTAGGCATCGAACACCACGGGGGCATTCACCACCACACGGCACAGGCCGATCTCATTAAGGCCCAGCTGGTCTGCCGCAATGTGATCAAAGGTATTGATCTCGATACGGTGCAGGACTTTCTCGATACGACCGAATACGGTCTTGCCACCCAGCTTGAAGGCGTATTCCTTGCCGGGTAGGAGCGGGGTTTCGTTCATCCAGACGATGTACGAATCAAACGCCTGCGACACATTGGGCAGGGTTTCATCGGCCCGCACGATCATGTCGCCACGGGAAATATCAATCTCGCGGTCCAGCGTGACGGTAACGGCCTGACCGACAAAACCGATGTTCTCTTCACCGGCCGGTGTCAGCACGCTCTTCACCACGGCCGACTTGCCCGATGGCAATGCCATGATGGTGTCGCCCTGGCGAACCTCGCCCGAGGCGACCGTGCCGCAGAAACCACGGAAGTCGAGATTGGGACGATTAACAAACTGCACGGGCAGGCGGAAGGCATCCAGCGTGACATCGTGGGTGATCTGCACGCTTTCCAGCGTTTCCATCAGCGTTTCGCCGCTGTACCACGGGGTCTTTTCGCTGCGGGTAACAACGTTGTCACCGCGCAGTGCAGACATGGGCACAAAGCGGATATCCGGGATATGCAGCTCGTCTGCAAAATCGAGGTACTGCTGGCGGATACTGTTGAACACGTTCTCGTCAAAATCGACGATATCCATCTTGTTCACGGCAACAATCACGTGCCGAATGCCGAGCAGGCTGACGATATAGCTGTGGCGACGTGTTTGTGTCTGCACACCGTAACGCGCATCAATCAGGATGATGGCAAGGTTGCTGGTAGACGCACCCGTGGCCATGTTGCGGGTGTACTGCTCGTGACCCGGGCAGTCGGCAATGATGAACTTGCGCTTTTCGGTAGAGAAATAGCGGTAGGCCACATCAATGGTAATACCCTGCTCGCGCTCGGCCTGCAGTCCGTCCACCAACAAAGCCAGATCGATTTCCTGGTCGGTGGTGTTGTACTTCTGCGAGTCTTTCTGGATGGCGGCCAGCTGGTCTTCAAAAATCAGCTTGGAGTCATGCAGCAGACGGCCAATCAGTGTGGACTTGCCGTCGTCGACATTGCCGCAGGTGATGAAGCGCAGCAGATCCTTGTTTTCGTGCTGTTTGAGATAACCGAGGATGTCATCGGCAATCAGATCGGACTGGTGCGACATTAGAAGTAGCCCTCCATCTTTTTCTTTTCCATCGAGCCGGACGAATCGTGGTCAATCACACGGCCCTGACGCTCGGAGGTTTTGGTCAGCAGCATTTCCTGGATGATTTCCGGCAGGGTTTTGGCAGTGGACTCCACGGCGCCGGTCAGCGGATAGCAACCCAGAGTACGGAAACGTACGCTCATGGTCTTGATGCGGGCTTTTTCTTCATCGGTCAGGTACTGCAGGATGCGGTCGTCGTCGATCATGATCATGGTGCCATCACGCTCGATCACCGGACGCTCGGCTGCAAAATACAGCGGCACAATCTCGATATTCTCAAGGAAGATGTATTGCCAGATATCCAGCTCGGTCCAGTTGGACAGCGGGAACACGCGAATGCTCTCGCCCTTGTCGATCTTGGAATTGTAGATATTCCACAACTCGGGACGCTGGTTTTTGGGGTCCCAGCGATGATTTCGGTCACGGAAGGAGTACACGCGCTCTTTGGCACGGGACTTTTCTTCATCACGACGGGCACCACCAAACGCGGCGTCAAACTTGTACTTGTTCAGTGCCTGCTTGAGGCCTTCGGTCTTCATCACATCGGTGTGCTTGGCCGAACCGGCCGTGAACGGATTGATGCCGGCCTTTACGCCCTCTTCGTTGATGTGAACGATGAGGTTCCAGTCATGCTTCTTTGCCATGTAGTCACGGAACTTGATCATCTCCTGGAACTTCCAGGTGGTGTCCACGTGCATGAGCGGAAACGGGGGCTTGCCGGGGGCAAAGGCCTTGAGCGCGAGATGCAGCATCACGGCAGAGTCCTTGCCGATGGAGTAGAGCATGACGGGGTTTTCAAACTCAGCCGCCACTTCACGAATGATGTGAATGGATTCGGCCTCAAGCTGCTTGAGATGAGTCAGCCGGTGTTCCGGGATATGCACCATGGTCTTGCCTGCGCTGTGTTACGTGAGTTTGGTGGGGGAAAGATTCTACCCCGATGGCGCGAACTCTAGGCAATTTCATTCATTTATGAAAGTATTAATATCCAATACAAACCATAGATAAAATACTATGTATCGTCAGGCGACCCTTCGGGCTACACACCAGCAACTGCGGGCCTTTGAAGTGACTGCCCGCCTGCTGTCGGTCACCCGGGCGGCGGAGGAACTTCACATCTCGCAACCCACGGTATCCATCCAGCTGCGGGAACTGGCCGAAAATGTGGGCATGCCGCTGTTTGACCTGCAGGGACGCCGCCTGCAACTGACCCAGGCGGGGGAGGAACTGCTGGAAACAGTTCGAGAGGTATTTGCCGCCTGGAACCGCTTTGAATCGCGGATTGCCGAGCTGAAAGGGGTGCATCGCGGCACACTGCGTCTGGCGGCAGTGACCACGGCAGAGTACCTGTTGCCGCAGTTGCTGGGGCCCTTTTGCGAGGCCTATCCGGGCGTAGAAGTACAACTGGCGGTGGAAAACCGGGCCGCCATTATCGAGCGGCTGGACAAGAATCTGGATGATCTGACGGTGATGATGCTGCCGCCGAATGACGAGCGCCTGCGCACCCTGCCCTTCATGGAAAGCCCGCTGGTGGTGATTGCTGCCCAGGGGCATCGACTGCAGGGCAAGAAGCTGTCACTGGCCAGCATGAAAGGAGAGCGCTGGCTACTGCGTGAAACCGGATCGGGCGGGCGGCAAATGGTGGAAGAGCACTTTGCCCGTGAAGGCTTTTCACCCCGAATTGCGATGGCACTGGGCAGTAACGAAGCGATCAAGCATGCCGTTGCAGGCGGGCTGGGTATTACGGTGCTGTCGCGTCACGCCCTGGGCCGGGACCCGTCAACACAGGGACTGGTGGAGCTGAACGTGAAGGGGTTTCCGTTACCGGGGGAATTCTGTTTTGTGATGCGCGAGGGCCGCCGTCTCTCTCCTGCTGCTGAAGCCTTCCTGCAGTTTGCGAAGGAACAGTTGAGCCAGCACAAGCAGGCGCATTAACAGGCATGATCGGGGCGCAAACAGCAGGCAATAAAAAAGGGCCGGATGACGGCCCTTTTTTGTACTGCCCAATAAGTAGAGGCTAGCGACGACGTACTACCAGCGGCCGGCTTGCTACCACCTTAACACCGGCAGCGACAATATTGGCATCCACCCCAGCTACCAGTAGCTACCATCTATTTACATTTTCGCCCCCACTAAATCAGATCTTGAAGCCAATCTGCAGTGCCGCCCCGTAAGTATCGCCCTCACCCGTCATGCCAGAAATGTCGATGTTGAAGCGGTCAAACGGTGTAATGCCAAGGCCGACTGTGAACATGTCCGAGACATTATCCTTGAGGTCGGCACGGTAGCCGGTCCGCAGGTGGAAGTGGCGACCTGCCGAGAACTCGAGACCAAGACGGGCAAACTGTGCATCGGTCAGCAGGTCGTAGCCATTACGCTGGGTTAGGTCGACATTGCCTTCGGCCTTTACCCAGCTATTGGCGTAGCCCACGGCTGCGGTCAGCACAGGCTCCATTTTGTATTCGGTCGTAATGCCGGTATCCACGCCGTTGAACTGGCGATTGGGACCATCAAACGTCTGCGGTACAAGATTCTCGATGGTGCCTGCCACCACATACTGCTGTTGATCGCCCAGACGCATCGTGGCGCCAAGGTCGACGTTGAATGCGGAATGCGATTCCAGGAACTTTTCTTCGTCAGTGACATCTGCCGTATCAGAGTTGGCAATGCGCTCACTGTAGGAGTACAGCTCGATCTTCTGTGCCTTGACGGTGGCGCCCAGCTCCAGACCATTGCCAAGCGAGTGGCCAAACATCAGGCCGGCTTCTGCCAGGCCAACAGCCGAGGCCGTGACGACAGACTGCAGATCATCCTGGGTTACACCCGGCACCTGGTTTTCAATGTCCTGCAGAATGGCCAGATCACCGGCAGCGCGCTCGAATACCGCACCAATCACCGCCTTGCCCTTGACAACCAGCGCGGCTGGCAATGTCTTGTTGGGAATGCCCAACAGAATGGAGGTACCTACTTCTGCCTGCACGATCTTGTTGTCGATGGTGCCCATCAGATCAAAGACCGTCTGCGAGTCGCCGGGCTGCGGGTTTGCTTCCAGCGCATCCAGGCTATCCTGCACATCATCCGTCGCTTCCAGCATGCCGTCCTTGTCGGAGGCAAACACTCCTGCATTCAGCGCAAAACTGAAGTCGTCATTCTCGTCAAAACGGTTGATCAGGGCAGGATTGAGTACGGCCTGATTGTATTCGCCCATTGTGAGGCCGGCGCCGCCACGGCCCATGCTGCGGGCATCGTAGATATCGGCAAGAGTCAGTGCAGGTACCGCGCTCAGGGCGGCAACAGAAACAGCTAGCGAGAGCTTACGCATGAAAGCATCCTTGTTTAACAAATGGTTGAGCTAATGATTGAACTAGTGATTATCCGGGTCATGCCCGCCGCGTGACTGGGCGGTACAGAAAGGGCGTTATAGCATCCGGGCAAGGGACGGCCAACCCCATGCCTGAAAAGATGCGCAAAAGCCGTTTTAGTGACCCAGATAGGCCGCTTTTACTCGCTCGTCGGCTGCCAGCTCTGCAGCAGGACCGCTCAGTGTGATGGCCCCGGATTCCATGACATAGGCACGATTGGCGGCAGCCAGTGCCAGGCGGGCGTTCTGTTCGATCAGCAGAATGGCGACGCCGTCAGCATTGATGGTGCGGATAATCCCGAAGATCTTTTCGACCATGAGCGGTGCCAGCCCCATGGACGGCTCGTCCAGCAGCAACAGGCGTGGACGGCTCATGAGTGCACGACCAATGGCCAGCATCTGCTGCTCGCCACCGGACAAGGTACCGGCCAGCTGATGCTCGCGTTCCTTGAGACGGGGAAAAAGGCCGTAGGATTTTTGCAGATCGGCTGCAATACCGGCACGATCATGACGGTGATAGGCACCCATCAGCAGGTTTTCGGCCACGGTCAGCCGGGCAAACACACCACGGCCTTCCGGCACCAGCGCCAGACCCAGTCGTACCCGATCATGCGCAGGCAGCTTCACCAGATCATGACCGGCATACTGCATGCTGCCACTGGCCGGCGTGAGCAAACCACCCAGTGTGTTGAGTGTGGTTGTCTTGCCAGCACCGTTGGCACCAATCAGTGTCACCAGCTCGCCGTCTTCTACCGTGAGGCTGATGCCCTTGACGGCCTTGATGCCACCATAGGCAACCGACAAATTGCTGATGGAAAGCAGACTCATACCGCACCACTCCCCAGATAGGCTTCGATCACACGCGGGTTCGACTGCACATCGGCTGGCACGCCTTCTGCGATCAGTTCGCCAAAATCCAGCACGGCAACGCGCTCACACAAACCCATGATGAGTTTTACATCGTGCTCGATCAGCAACACGGTAATGCCATCGGCCTTGATGCGGGCAATCAGCTCACGCAGACCGGAGGTTTCGGTCGGATTCATGCCGGCGGCCGGTTCGTCCAGCGCAAGCAGTTTCGGTTCGGTAGCCAGTGCACGGGCAATTTCGAGACGACGCTGATCACCGTAGGAAAGCTCGCGCGCCAGCTTATTGGCCGACGCTTCTATGCCGACATAGCGCAACAGATCAAATGCCCTGGTACGAATGCCCTGCTCTTCGGCCCGGGCACGCGGGTGACGCAGGATGGCGCCAATCACACCTGTGCGGGTTTTGCCGTGACGGGCAACCATGACGTTTTCGAGCGCCGTCATGTGATTGAACAGACGGATGTTCTGGAAGGTACGGGCAATGCCGCGCGCAACAATCTGGTGCGGCTTGGTCTTAAGCGGCATGGCGGTACCCGCCAGAATCCGTTCACCCGCCTCGGCCTGGTACAGGCCGGTAATCACATTGAACAACGTGGTCTTGCCAGCACCGTTAGGGCCGATCAATCCGTACACGCAGCCCTGGGGAATGGTGATGCTGACGTTATTGAGCGCCTTGAGTCCGCCGAAGCGTTTCTCGATGTTTTTCAGGACGAGCAGGTCAGTCATGACTCAACTCCTCCTTGCGTCGCGAGGACGGCCACAATCCGGCAGGGCGGAACAGCATGACGACAATCAGCGCCAGTCCGAACAGCAGCATGCGCAGGTTTTCCGGATCGACCACCATGCGCCCGAACAGTTCGCGCTGCAGGGGATTGATGATGGCGCGCAGGAACTCCGGCGTAATGGTGAGCAGCACGGCGCCAAGGATGACACCGGGAATATTGCCCATGCCACCCAGCACCACCATGCACACCACCATCACGGATTCCATCAGCGTGAAGGATTCGGGACTGACAAACCCCTGAAAGGCGGCAAACAGGCCCCCGGCCACACCACCAAAGCTGGCGCCCATGGCAAAGGCCAGCAGCTTGACGTTACGTGTGTTGATGCCCATGGCCTGCGCGGCAATCTCGTCTTCGCGGATGGCCACCCAGGCACGACCAATGCGTGAATTCTCCAGGCGGATGCAGATGAAAATGGTGAGCAGCGCCAAGACCAGAAACAGGTAGTAATAGGCGTAGTCACTGCTGAAACGCGTACCAAACAGGGTGAACCCTTTTTCCAGCTGATACCCGAACAGACTGACACCATCAATCAGGTTGATGCCCTGCGGACCATTGGTAATGTTTACCGGACGATCAAGGTTGTTCATGAACAGGCGCACGATCTCGCCAAAACCCAGCGTGACAATGGCGAGGTAGTCGCCGCGTAACCGCAAGGTTGGTGCACCCAGCGTGGCACCGGCAATGCAGGCAATGGCGGCACCTGCCGGCAGGATCATCCATGCGGATACATGCAGGTCGAAATGCGGCGAGGCCAGTATGGCAAACAGGTAGGCGCCCACGGCATAAAAGGCAATATAGCCAAGATCGAGCAGGCCGGCGTAGCCCACCACAATGTTCAGCCCCAGCGCGAGCATGGCGTAGAGCAAGACAAAATCGAGAATGCGTACCCAGGAATTACCAAAGCCCGCACCGATCACGAAGGGTGCAATGACCAGCGCAATGGCAATGGCGGCGTAGGCAACCCAGAGTCTGGCCGGGGACTTTGACTGAAACATCATGGCCGCTCCGCCACGCGCTCGCCCATCAGGCCGGATGGCCTGAACACGAGCACCAGAATAAGCACCATAAAGGCAAACACATCCTGATACTGGCTACCCAGAAAACCGCCAGTAACATCGCCGATATAACCCGCCCCCAGAGACTCGATGATCCCCAGCAACAAGCCGCCGATGACGGCACCGGCCAGATTGCCGATACCACCAAGCACGGCCGCAGAGAAGGCTTTAAGCCCCAGCATGAAACCCATGTAGGCATGTGCCTGCCCGTAATTGGCCGCGACCATTACGCCAGCCACCGCCCCCAGGCACGACCCCAGAATGAAGGTCATGGAAATCACGTGATTCACATTCACGCCCATTAGCGAGGCTACTTGCGGGCTTTGTGCCGTGGCGCGCATGGCACGGCCGAGCTTGCTGCGATTCACCAGCAACATGAGCCCGCCCATGATGAGGGTCGCCAGTACGATGATGAGGATTTGCAGCGAGGTAATGGAGGCACCCAGAAACTTGTGCGGTGTTGCGGGCAGGATGTCCGGAAAGGCCACGTACTGACGTCCCCAGATAATCATCGCCAGATTCTGCAGCACAATGGAAACGCCAATGGCCGTGATCAGTGGGGCCAGTCGCGGTGCGTTACGCAGGGGCCGATAGGCAATACGCTCGATACTGAACCCCAGCAGGGCACAGGCGGGAATCGCCATGAGCAGGCTGACGCCCACCAGCATGAGCCCGGGCAAATCGACACCGTGGCCGATCAGGATATTGAGACAGGTAATGGTGATCATGGCGCCGATCATCACGATCTCGCCGTGAGCGAAATTGATGAGGCCGAGAATGCCGTAGACCATGGTGTAGCCCAGCGCAATCAGGGCATAGATGCTGCCGAGAATGAGGCCGTTGATGAGCTGTTGTACCAGGATGTCCACGTGTGTGCTGATTCCCTGTCGAGTCCTTGCCAGTGCTGTCTGGAGGCAATACCGGCCCTCCCCTTTGCAACCGGCGAAGGTTACGCAGGAATCAGGCTGGACTCAACGGGAAAACTGACGAAAGCGTTCGTGGCTGAAGCCACTCCCACAGGAAACCCTGCGGGAGTGGCTTTGCCCCTGTGGCACTCAGAGCGCAGCCACGAACAGGGCGACAGATTATTTGACAGGTGCAGCGACCGGAGTTGCCGCCGGCGCAGGGGCTGCCGGGCCACCAACCGTACGCTGCAGCTTCCAGATACCGCCTTCCACGCGATAGACCGAGATGGCAGCGCTGGTAAGGTCGCCATTGGCATCAAAAGCGATAGTGGCAGTCACGCCGTCATGGCTGGTCTTTGACATTTCCGGCAGGAACTTTGCGGATTCGACAGAACCGGCACGCTTCATGGCCTCGGCCACCACCATCATGGCGTCATAGCAGTACGGGGCGTACAGCTGGATCACACCGTACTTGGCCTCGAAACGCTTCTTGAACTCCGGGCCATGGGGCATAGAGTCCAGCGGCACACCGGGCAGCGAGGCGGTCACACCTTCGGCAGCCGGACCGGCCAGCTTCATGAACTCGGCGGTGTGGATGCCATCACCACCCATGAACTTTGCCGTCAGGCCCAGTGTCTTCATCTGCTTTGCCATGGGAGCACCCTGCCCGTCCATGCCTCCGTAGAACAGCAGGTCGGGCGCCGTGCCCTTGATCTTGGTCAGGATGGCGGTGAAGTCCGAGGCCTTGTCGTTGGTGAACTCACGCACAATGATGGTGCCACCATTGGCAATGACGGCTTTCTCGAACTCGTCTGCCAGCCCCTGACCATAGGCGGTACGGTCATCAATGATCGCAATCTTCTTTGCGCCCAGATCCTTTACCGCAAACTCACCCAGCGCCTTACCCTGCTGTACGTCATTGGCCATCACTCGGAAGGCGTTCTTGTAGCCCTGCAGGGTGTACTTGGGATTGGTGGCCGACGGCGACACCTGCACGATGCCGGCATCGTTATAGACACGTGACGAGGGAATGGTGGTGCCGGAATTGAGGTGGCCGATGATGACGTTGACGCCATCGTCCACAAACTTCTTGGCAACGGTGGTGGCAATGCGCGGATCGGCCTGGTCGTCTTCCGAGATCAGCTCGAACGTCACCTTCTTGCCACCCACTTCAAAGCCGCTGGCGTTGAGGTCTTCGATGGCCAGACGCACGCCGTTTTCGTTGTCCTTGCCCAGATGCGCCTGCGGACCTGTCAGCGGAGAGGCATGACCCACCCTGACCACCAGCGGACCATCTGCCTTGGCGGCAGTAGCGGCATCTTCTTTCTTGCTGCAGGCGGCGAGGCCAACAGCAGCAGCAAGTACTGCAAGGGTGAGAATCTTCTTCATGGAACGCGTCCCTGGTGGTTGTCCGGGCTCTTCTGACCCGTTAGTGATGGCGGATTATTGCCCGGCAGGCGATGTCTGCAAAGGGGCAACCACTACCGGATGCAAGCAAGTGTTGCGCCAGCGTGTGGCTGGATGACAGCTGTTACCGGTAAACTACCCGCCACAATGATGCAGCCCGATGCGGCCCCAGGCAGACCTGACCCCTCATGAGCACACTCTCCCCCACGCTGGACCTCACCCTCGCCCTGATGCGCGAGCCTTCCGTCACGCCTTTTGATGCCAACTGCCAGACGCTGATGATCGAGCGTCTGGAAAAGATCGGCTTTCGGGTGGAGCGTTTGCGCTTTGGTGATGTGGACAATTTCTGGGCACGTCGCGGCGATACTGCACCGGTTCTGGCCTTTGCCGGACATACCGATGTGGTGCCTACCGGCCCTGTGGAAAACTGGAACGTGCAGCCGTTTGCGCCTGAGATTCGTGATGGCATGCTGATTGGCCGTGGTGCCGCAGACATGAAGGGTTCGCTGGCAGCCATGGTGGTGGCGTGCGAACGTTTTGTGGCAGAAAATCCTGATCACAAGGGTTCGATTGCCTTCCTGATCACCAGCGACGAAGAAGGCGTGGCCATCAACGGCACCGTGAAAGTCGTTGAGCATCTGGAAGCACGCAACGAGAAAATCACCTGGGCACTTGTGGGCGAACCTTCATCCAGCAAGCAGCTTGGCGATGTCATCAAGAATGGTCGTCGCGGCTCACTCAACGGCATCCTGACGGTGATTGGTACGCAGGGTCATGTGGCCTACCCGCACCTTGCCGACAATCCGATTCATCGGGCTGCGCCGGCACTGGCCAAGCTAACCGCAGAAGTCTGGGATCATGGCAACGAGTTTTTCCCGTCGACCTCGTTCCAGATTTCCAACATCAGTGCCGGTACCGGCGCCAACAATGTGATTCCCGGCGAGATGAAGGTAGTGTTCAACTTCCGCTTCTCAACCGAAGTGACCGAAGCCCAGTTGCGCGAACGTACCGAAGCCATCCTCAAGAAACACGGCCTGCTGTACAAGCTGGACTGGAGCCTTTCCGGTCACCCGTTCCTGACAGCCCGTGGCGCCATGGTGGAAGCCGCCGTTGAAAGCATTCGTGAATGCTGCGGCATTGAAACCGAACTTTCCACCAGTGGTGGCACGTCGGATGGCCGCTTCATTGCCCCTACCGGCGCGCAGGTGCTGGAACTGGGCCCGCTGAATGCGACCATTCACAAGGTGAACGAAGAAGTGCGTGCGGCCGACCTGGATACGCTCACGACGGTGTATGAGCGCATTCTGGTGAAGCTGCTCACGTGATTTATCTTCGCTGCCCTATCTGTCACGAACGCTTGTTGCCGGATGACCACAGCATGCTGTGCCCGGCGCATCATCGCTTTGATCGCGCCCGCGAGGGCTATCTGAACCTGCTGCCGGTACAGAACAAGAACAGCCTGGACCCGGGCGATGACGCCGACATGGTGGCCGCACGCCGTGCCTTTCTGGAGGCAGGCTACTACACGACTTTCCGTGACACATTAAAGGCCATGATCGAGCCCCTGAACGCAGGCTCCCTGCTGGACAGTGGTTGTGGTGAGGGCTGGTACACCCAGACCTTTCGCGAAATTGCATCAGAAGTCGTTGCGCTGGACATCAGTAAACATGCCGTAAAACGTGCCGCACGCCGTGGCGCCGACTTTACCTGGCTGGTGGCCAGCAGCAATGACATCCCGCTGTTTGCCAACACGATGGATGTGATGGTGGCCATTTTCAGTCCGGTGCAGGTGGCCGAGGCGGCACGCGTGCTGAATGAATATGGTGCACTGGTGATTGCTGCACCTGGCGAAAAACACCTGTGGGAATTGCGCGAGGCGCTGTATCCGGAAGTGCGCGCACATGAACCTGAAAAGTGGCTGGAGGGGCTGTCATCTGCATTTACCCTGCAACATGAAACCGCCCTGCAGTTTTCCTTCACACTGCCAGACAATGACGCCGTGAAAAACCTGCTGATGATGACGCCACATTACTGGCGCGCTTCACGTGAGCGTCGCACCCAGGTTGAGCAACTGACGTCCCTCACCCTGCAGGCTGACTTCCGGATACTGGTATTCAGGAAACAGCCGCCTAATGCGCGGGCGGCCACGCCCTGACGATTCCCACCACACCTACCAGAATCCAGAACAGATCAGCAGGCTGTAGGCCGCATCGCGCTTGAGAGTGGCGCCCACGAGACGATTCGAACGTCCGACCTGCCCCTTAGGAGGGGGCTGCTCTATCCAGCTGAGCTACGTGGGCATGGCGCGCGATTCTCGCCGGGGATGCGTCAGGGAGCAAGCCCGTTTTGCCGGAAAGCACATGAAAACCTGAGGGCCGGATGTCAAAAAGCCCGGCAATCCGGGCCTTTTGACAACACGCTACATGAGATGGAAATCCGTCTTCCTTCGGGATTTCCAGATCTTCGCAGTGAGAGGCCGCGGAGACCACACCTGGAAGGTTTGCCGAAAACCTCCCGGATTCATCAGGGGCTGATGCGATCAGCACCCACTGTCCTACGTAAACAGGGCATCACTCGTCAGGCCCTCGCCCTCCAGCAGGCAACGCAGTCGCTTGAGGCCGTCTACCTGAATCTGCCGCACCCGTTCACGGGTCAATCCTATCTCCTCGCCCACTTCTTCCAGAGTGGCCACATCATGGCCACGCAATCCGAAGCGACGAGCCAATACTTCACGCTGCTTGTCCGGCAACTGGTCCAGCCAGCCATCGAGACAGACCCGGATATCATCGTCCTGCACCTGCATGGCCGGATCAGGCATGTTCGGATCGGCCAGCGTTTCCACCAGCGTCTTCTCCGTGTCCCCACCGATGGGGGCGTCTATGGACGATACCCGCTCATTCAGACCGAGCATACGCTGCACATCCTCAACGGGCCTATCCAGCAGACGAGCGATTTCATCGGCACTGGGCTCGTGGTCAAGCTTCTGGCTGAGCTCACGGGCGGCACGCAGGTACAGGTTAAGCTCTTTGACCACATGAATGGGAAGACGGACTGTACGCGTCTGGTTCATCAGGCCGCGTTCAATGGTCTGGCGAATCCACCAGGTGGCATACGTGGAAAAACGGAACCCCCGCTCGGGGTCAAACTTCTCGACAGCATGAATCAGGCCCAGATTGCCCTCTTCAATAAGGTCCAGCAGGCTCATCCCGCGATTGAGGTAACGGCGTGCAATCTTGACGACGAGACGAAGATTGCTTTCGATCATGCGCTTGCGGGCACTTTCAATGCCCTGACGCGCACGACGTGAATAGAAGACTTCTTCTTCGGCAGACAGCAGGGGAGAAAAACCGATTTCGTTCAGATAAATCTGGGTTGCATCCAGAGTGGATTGCAACGAACCAACACGGCCACGCCCCAGCAGGGACTTGGTGGCCATACGCCCGGATGGAGAAATACCGGGTATTGCCTGCTTACTGTCCATGATCATTCCCTCGTCGTTTTCCATGCCGACCAGGGCGGGGAGTCGCAGACTACTCGCGAGCGGGAAGAAGCCGCTGCGGGTCTACCGGCTTGCCGCCTTCACGGATCTCGAAATGCAGTTTTTCGCGATCCGTTCCACTTGCCCCCATAAGAGCAATGGTCTGGCCAAGCTTCACGCTGTCACCCTCTTTGACCATGAACCGGTCATTGTGGGCATAGGCGCTGATGTAGTTGTCATCATGCCGAAGAATAAGGAGCTTGCCATAGCCCACCAGTCCTGAACCGGCATACACCACCATTCCATCGGAGGCTGCCCGGACAGAATCCCCCTGCCTGCCAGCGATGTCCAGTCCCTTGCCAGCCAGTCCCGGTGAGCCGAAACGTGCCAGGAGTGCACCGTTTGCAGGCCAACTCCAGTCCAATGAAGCACTTGCGGGTGACTGTGCAGTAACGACAGAGGGTGTCTTGCCGACAGGCGGTGGATTTTTTGCGACGGGCGTCACGGAAACAGAAGGTTTTGGCTTGTTTGCGACCACAACAGGGGGGGACTTGACGACGAGTACCGGGCGCCTGCCGGACGAGGCACTGACCGGGGCGGGACTACCAGACAGGCGCAAGCGCTGCCCTGGGCGAATCAGGTAGCTGTCATCCAGTACATTGATACGAGCCAGCTCGCGGTAATCCTTTTCATAACGCATGGCGATGGAGTACAGGGTATCGCCGGGAGCCACCAGATGCCCCTCCGGCCCTGCCCCGCTGAGGGAGCGCTCCACCACCAGTGGCGGCTTGCCGGCGCAGGCGCAAAGCAGCACCAGCAACACCCCCGCCAACAGTCTTTTCACGTCAGCGAACCCCGCCGAGCATGGGCACAAAGCGCACCTGCTCCAGAACACGGGTTTCGTGACTGTCACCCCGACGGGTAATGATCAGCAGGTCCTGCACCTCACCACCGCCAACCGGAATGATCAGGCGCCCGCCTTCGTTCAGTTGGGCAATGAGCGCCTTTGGCACACCCAGTGGTGCGGCGGTCGCAATGATGCCGTCAAATCCGGCCTCTTCCGGCCAGCCCATGCCACCATCGGTATGACGCAGACGAACATTGTGCAGCTTGAGCAGGCTAAGTCTGGTACGCGCCTGGTCCTGCAATGCCTTGATGCGCTCCACGGAAAAAACCTGGCCCACCAACTGGGCAAGGACCGCTGTCTGGTAGCCGGAGCCGGTGCCGATTTCGAGCACCTTCTTGAGGGGCCCATCGGCCAGCAGCGCTTCGGTCATGCGCGCCACGATGTACGGCTGCGACAAGGTCTGACTGTGCCCGATCGGCAATGCCGTGTCTTCGTAGGCACGATGCGCCAGCGCCTCGTCCAGAAAGATGTGACGCGGGGTTGCACGCATCACCTCGATCACATTGAGGTCACGTATACCCTGTTCAATCAGCCGGTTGATCAGACGGTCACGCGTACGCGACGACGTCATTCCGGAACCCTGTAAATCCATTGTTATCATCTTGTTCTGGTAAATGAGTTACAAATCCTTGAGCCAGCGCGACACGTCCTGCAGGGCATCGTGCCGTGTCAGGTCGGTGAGCAAGGGAGTGACGCTGACATAACCTTCGCTCACTGCATGAAAATCCGTTCCCTCTCCGGCGTCGGCCGGGTCACCGGCAATACCGATCCAGTACGCCTTCCGACCACGCGGGTCTTCCAGCTGGAGAACATCTTTTGCCCGGTTGCGATGCCCCAGTCTTGCAACATGAAACCCGCGAATATCTTCCAGCGGCATGTCGGGCACATTCACGTTGAGAATGGTGCGATTGGGCAATTGCAAACGGCGCCAGCCTTCGATCAGACGCGCCACCATGGCGGCCGCCGGACGATAGGACTCGATACCATAACCACGGGCATGTGCCCCGACCAGCGAAACGGCAATGCCGGTCTTGCCAAGAAAGCGGCCTTCGAGTGCTGCGGCAACAGTGCCGGAGTACAAGGTGTCGTCACCCAGATTGGCGCCGGCATTGATGCCTGACACCACCAGATCGGGCTCGAAATCGAGAAATCCGTTCAATGCCAGATGCACGCAATCTGCCGGCGTGCCATTGACCGACCAGAAGCCGTTCTCCAACTGCACAGGGCGCAAGGGACGATCAAGCGTCAACGCGCTGGAAAAAGCGCTGCGCTCGCTGTCCGGTGCCACCACCGTGACATCACCCAACTGCTTGAGTGCCTCGGCCAGGGCCGCCAGTCCCGGGGCCTGGACACCATCGTCATTACTCAACAGGAATCGCATCTGCAGACTCTCTCAGTTGCACCAGCTCACGCAATACGCTGGTTGCGAATGCTCCCGATGGTAAAGCAAACGACAGGCGAAGGCTGCCCTCATCCAGCCATTCGCTGACGAGACCCACCACATGCAGACGCAAGGCGCGGCGCTGGTTATCAATACCAAAGGCAGCCAGGCGATCAACCAGTCCGTCTGTTTCCGTCGCAATACGATCTTCCAGCGCCAGTACCTCTCCGGTCACCGGTGAATTACCTGCCCCGAACAAGGGGCCGGTCGGATGAATCTCCTGCCGGTGCAGACGATCGGCGAGTGCAGCGTCATCCGCATCGGGACGGAAAAAACTGTTGCGCCCATCCAGCATCAGCACGTCACCCGGCAGGCAGGCATTCCAGCAGCCAGAGCCGGTACGTTCGCCCAGCACCCGGTTGAACAGGGCCGAACGCACGGCGGAAAGACCAAGGCTTTCACGGTGATTCAGGCGACGGCGGGGCTTGCCCGCCAGCAGGGCTTCGCCAGCGCCAAGGTTGGCATTATTGAAGCCAAAACGCTGCGGGCCAAAATAGTTGGGTACGCCTTGTGCTGCAATCAGGGCCAGCCGCGCATCAATTGCTGACCGCTCGCCCTCGACATCACGCAGCGTAATCACAAACCGGTTGCCTTGATGTGCGCCACGCTTGAGCTTGCGGGTATTCCAGGTTTGCGTGACCAGCTCGATGTCGTCATTCCACAGCGCCGACATGTCAGGCAACTGCCGGTTTGGCACATGCACACTGAACCACTGCGTGGTAACGGCGCGGCGGTCCTTGAGACCCGCATAGCTGACGGCATCCTCGCGCACACCGGCAACCCTTGCGATCTGCGAGGCAAGCCAGGAGGTATTCTGGTTGCGCTTGCGGATGTGCAAAAAGAGATGCTCACCCTCGCCGCTGGGCTCAAAACCGGAAATTTCATCAACCTGAAAATCTTCGGGAACCGCACGCAATGTTGCCAGCCCGAGAGGAGCGCCATGGGCGAATGGCAGGTTTTCCAGCAGAAAGGGAGACCAGTTCATTAATGATTCTTCTGGAGAGTTATTCAGGAAAAAGTGCCGGGGCACTATTGGCAGCGGAGTCTGCAAACATGACACGAGGTGTCACAGGGGCAGCAGCATCACCACTGCATGCGCCTCGATACCTTCACGACGCCCCACGAAACCAAGCTGTTCGGTTGTTGTGGCTTTTACGCTGACATCATCTGCGGTGACGCCCATGTCACTGCCGACCTGCTCGCGCATCAGTGCAATATGGGGAGCCATTTTTGGTCGCTCGGCCAGAATGGTGATGTCCGCATTGCCAATCCGGTAGCCGCGCGCAGGCAATAATGTCATTACATGACGCAACAGCACACGGCTGTCTGCACCCTTGTAGCTGGCGTCGGTATCGGGAAAGTGATGGCCAATATCGCCCATGGCCAGCGCCCCCAGAATGGCATCGCAAAGCGCATGCAGTGCGACATCGCCATCCGAGTGGGCAATCAGCCCCTGCTCATGCGCAATCTTCACGCCACAGATGGTGACATGGTCTCCTTCGCCAAAACGGTGTACATCAATACCGTGGCCGATACGTGGAAACTTGAGAATTGGATTGGTCACAGCCCGGCCTCTTCCTGCAGTTTGAGAAAGGCCTCGGCCAGCTGCAGGTCTTCGGGCCAGGTAATCTTGATGTTGTCGCGTGCACTTTCCACCAGCAGGGGCTTTTCACCACGCCGTTCGATGGCTTGCGACTCATCCGTAACGGCAATTCCTTCGTCCCTGGCCTGCTGCAATGCTTCGCGCAGCACGCCATAACGAAACACCTGTGGTGTCAGCGCATGCCAGAGGTCATCACGCGGAACGGTTTCGGCCACTTCATCACCCACACCGCGCTTCATCGTGTCACGCACGCGATTGGCGAGCAGGCCACCCACCGGATGATCCGCAATCATGCCCAGCAGCAACTCGATGTCTTCGATACGCACGCAGGGCCTGGCGACGTCATGCACCAGCACCCAGTCGTCGTCCTGCGCCTGGTTGGCAATGGCCTCAAGCCCGGCAAGTACCGAGTCCGCACGCTCGTTGCCTCCCTCGACAAAACGGAGCAATGATGCATCACGGTAGGCAAGGGTTCTGGCCAGATTGTCATTGGCGGCTATGGGCACAATGACTGCCTCTGCCTGCAGCAGGCAGAGGCGGTCCAGCGTGGACTGAATAACGGTGCGGCCATTCAGGGAAAGATACTGCTTGGGCAGGTCACCACCAACGCGCAAGCCCTTGCCGGCCGCCGGCACCACACACCAGAGACTCATGGGGCCTCCGCTGCTGCGGGTGGTGGCACAGGCGCCCTGCGGGCATCGGGATTGCCGGTGACCAGATAGAAGGTTTCGTTGTCCCTGATCATGCCAAGGTCCAGACGGCTGTGCTCCTCTACTGCTTCCAGTCCGCTCTTGAGATCGCGGACTTCTGCCTCCAGCACACGATTGCGCTCGGCCAGCTTTTCATTTTCCTTTTGCAGCGTGGAAATGGAATCCTTGTGCCGGCGCAAATCACGAACCCCGCCCTCTCCCACCCACAAACTCACCTGCAGGCCAATGAAAACGGCTACCGCAATGAGCAGAAGGAGTTTGCCGAACAGGGTTCGTTCCATACATCAACCGTATCAGTTCAGACCGCGGAATTCGGCTTTGCCGCGATAGGCTGCACGGCGATCCAGTTCCTGCTCGATACGGACGAGCTGGTTGTACTTGGACACACGATCCGAACGGCACAGTGAGCCGGTCTTGATCTGGCCAGCAGCGGTTGCCACGGCAAGATCAGCAATCGTGGCATCTTCGGTTTCACCGGAACGATGCGAAATCACGGTAGCAAAACCGGCATCCTTGGCCATGTAGATGGCATCCAGGGTTTCGGTCAGCGAGCCGATCTGGTTGTACTTGATGAGGATGGCATTGGCCACGCCCTGATCAATACCACGCTTGAGAATGGCAGGATTGGTCACGAACAGGTCGTCACCCACCAACTGTACCTTTTCGCCGATCTTGTCGGTGAGCAGCTTCCAGCCATCCCAGTCGGACTCATCCAGACCGTCTTCGATGGAAATGATCGGGTAACGGTTGGCGAGGTCTGCCAGATAGTCGACAAACTCGGCAGAGGTAAAGGACTTGCCCTCGCCTTCCAGCACGTACTTGCCGTCCTTGTAGAATTCGGAAGCAGCACAGTCGAGCGCCAGCATGACATTTTCGCCCGGTACATAACCGGCCTTGGTGATGGCTTCCATGATGGCCTTGAGGGCATCTTCATTGGTGGCGAGGTTAGGAGCAAAGCCACCTTCGTCGCCCACTGCCGTGCTCAGGCCACGTGCCTTGAGCACAGCCTTGAGGGCGTGGAAAATTTCGGCGCCGCAACGCAGGGCTTCGGCAAATGACGTGAAGCCGACCGGCTCGATCATGAATTCCTGGATGTCGACAGTGTTGTCGGCATGCTCACCGCCGTTGATGATGTTCATCATCGGTACCGGCATGGTGTAGGTAGTCTGGCCACGCAGCTCGGCAATGTACTGGTACAGGGGGATTTTCTTTTCCTGGGCAGCGGCACGGGCACAGGCCAGTGACACGGCGAGAATGGCATTGGCACCCAGCTTGGACTTGGTTTCTGTGCCGTCCAGATCAATCATGGCCTTGTCGATGCCGGCCTGGTCAAACACGTTGCGACCTACCAGAAGCTCGCAGATGTCATTGTTCACATTGGTGACAGCTTTCTGCACGCCCTTGCCCAGATAGCGGGACTTGTCACCATCACGCAGTTCCAGTGCTTCGCGGGTACCGGTAGAGGCGCCGCTCGGAGCATTGGCACGGCCAATCACGCCGGACTCAAGAATCACATCGGCTTCGATGGTCGGATTGCCGCGGGAATCCAGAATTTCACGGGCGCGAATATCAGCGATCTTGGACATGTTGCCTACTCCTGAAAAACAAATTTAAAAATGCGTTCGCGACTGCGCTCTGCGTACCACCCACAGGGGCAAAGCCACTCCCACAAAAAATCAAATAATCAGTGGGTATCGAGAACCGGGAAACTCTTCACCAGATCATCAATGGCCTTTACCTGCGAGAGGAACGCTTCCAGCTGCGACAGGCGAAGGGCACACGGGCCATCACATTTGGCCACATCCGGGTCCGGATGCGCCTCAAGGAAGAGGCCGGCAATTTTCTGCGACATGCCGGCCAGGGCCAGTTCTGTCACCTGGGCACGACGTCCGCCCGCTGCACTGGCCAGTCCGCCCGGCATCTGCAGGGAGTGCGTGACATCGAAGAACACGGGATAGCCGAATTCCTTCATGATGCCGAAGCCGAGCATGTCGACGACCAGATTGTTGTAGCCAAAGCTGGAGCCGCGCTCGCACAGGATGAGCTTGTCGTTGCCGGCTTCTTCGCACTTGGAAAGAATGTGCTTCATTTCCTTTGGCGCAAGGAACTGGGCCTTCTTGATGTTGATGATGGCATTGGTCTTGGCCATCGCAGCAACCAGATCGGTCTGGCGCGACAGGAAAGCCGGCAGTTGGATGATGTCAGCCACTTCTGCCACCGGTGCAGCCTGATAAGGCTCGTGCACATCGGTAATGACCGGTACGCCAAAGGTTTTCTTGATCTCTTCGAAAATCCGGAGGCCTTCTTCCATGCCTGGACCACGATAGGAATGGATTGAGGAACGATTGGCCTTGTCGAAGGATGCCTTGAACACATAGGGAATGTTCAGCTTGTCGGTGACACGCACATACTCTTCGCACACGCGCATGGCGAGATCACGGGACTCCAGCACATTCATGCCGCCAAACAGCACAAAGGGCTTGTCGTTGCCGATCTCGATCTTGCCGAGGGTGATGACATTCTGTGTCATGACTGCTTACTCCTTGCCGGCATGCACAAGTGCTGCCTTGATGAACCCGCCAAACAGCGGATGTCCGTCACGCGGTGAGCTGGTGAACTCGGGGTGGAACTGGCAGGCAACAAACCATGGGTGATCCGGAATCTCGACCACTTCCACCAGACTTGCATCCATGCTGCGGCCCGAAATCACGAGGCCGGCACCTTCAAGCTGCGGCAGGTAGTTGTTGTTCACCTCATAGCGGTGACGATGACGCTCGACAATCACATCCTTGCCATACAGCTCGCGCGCTTTTGTGCCCGCGGTCAGACGGCATTCCTGCGCACCAAGGCGCATGGTGCCGCCCAGATCGGAGGACTCGTCACGACGCTGGACTTCACCGGTTTCGGTACGCCATTCGGTAATCAGGCCGATCACGGGATGGGCAGGATTCTTGCGCAGTTCGGTGGAGTGCGCGCCTTCCAGACCGGCGATATTACGGGCGTATTCAATAACGGCGACCTGCATGCCAAGGCAGATGCCCAGATAGGGAATCTTCTTTTCACGCGCAAACTTCACTGTGGCAATCTTGCCTTCGGTTCCACGGTCGCCGAAACCGCCCGGCACCAGGATGGCATCGACCTTTTCCAGCACGCCGGTGCCATCCTGCTCGATGGACTCGGCATCAATATAGTTGATGCGCACACGGGCCTTGTTCTGGATGCCGGCATGCAGCAGCGCCTCGTTGATCGACTTGTAGGCGTCAATCAGCTCGACGTACTTGCCGACCATGGCAATGGTAACTTCCTTTTCCGGGTGCATGAGGCCGTTGACCACACGCTCCCAGTCGGACAGGTCGGGCTGCGGGCAGCTCAGGCCCAGACGCTCCACGGCCAGATCATCCATGCCCTGCTCGTGGAACTTGAGCGGAATCATGTAGATGCTGGGGGCATCAATGGCCAGGATGACGGCCTTTTCGTCCACGTTGGTGAACAGGGAAATCTTGCGGCGGGATTCTTCGGGAATCTCGTGGTCGGAACGGCAGACCAGGATATCGGGCTGCAGGCCGATGGAGCGTAGTTCCTTGACGGAGTGCTGCGTCGGCTTGGTCTTGGTTTCGCCTGCCGAAGCGATATACGGCACCAGGGTCAGGTGAACCAGCAGCGAGCCCTGATACCCCAGTTCGACACGCATCTGGCGCACGGCTTCCATGAACGGCAGCGACTCGATGTCACCGGCCGTACCGCCGATCTCGACAATGGCGACGTCGTAGCCCTTGCCGCCTTCGCGGATGCGCTGCTTGATGGCGTCGGTAATGTGCGGGATGACCTGAACGGTGGCGCCCAGATAATCACCACGGCGCTCTTTCTGGATGACATCCAGATAGATGCGGCCGGACGTGAAGTTGTTGGCCTTGCTCATGCGCGCATGGCGCAGGAAGCGTTCGTAATAGCCCAGGTCAAGGTCAGTCTCGGCGCCGTCGTCGGTGACAAATACCTCACCGTGCTGATAAGGGCTCATGGTGCCCGGATCGACATTGATGTACGGGTCCATCTTGGTCATCGTGACCTTGAGACCGCGTGCTTCCAGCAGTGCTGCCAGCGAGGCCGCCGTGATGCCTTTGCCCAATGAGGAAACAACACCGCCGGTAACGAAGATGTACTTAGTCATGAAGGATCCAGACAACAAGAGAATTCAGGTGCGGTGCCGCATTGCCAGGGGGTGGCAAAAACGGACCAAAAGACGGGAAAGAATGTTAGCACGAGGCTCGCCAAACCCACAATGTAAGGCTGACGAGATAGTCTCAAATCAATGACTTAGGAAGATTCCGGCATAAAAAAGCCCGCCGGGGCGGGCGGGCTTGAATGACATCCTTTTCGCAAGGTGCTCCATGCACACAGGTAATCACAACACAAACACAGGGTTGGCCATCCCTGGCCGGTACGCTTCCAGGACTCAGAAGTTGTGCTCAAGACCCACGGCGATGGCGGCATCATCCGAGTCGCCATTGGCGGCCAGCTTGTCTTCTTCACGCATGGTGTAGAAGGCATAGGCCTTGGTCTTGGAGGTAAAGTTGTGGTCAACACCGACGTTCAGCAGTGTGCGCTCCTGGATGGCAGCCGTGTTTTCATCAGCTTCGGCAACACCGTAGGAAACCTTGATGGTCTGGTCGCCAATCTTGTAGCCGGCAGCGAAGGTCATGCCGGTTTCTTCGAAGCCAGGTACACCCGGGGCAGTCGTAGAGGCTTCGCTCACACCATAGATACCGGACAGGAACAGGTCACCAATCTTGTAGGTGGCCACCAGACGGAGGCTGTCGCTTTCGCGGGTGCCACTCAGGGCCGTCTTGCCGTAAATGTTGTTGTCCATTGCCAGGGCAACATACAGACCCATGTCTTCGTTGTTGTAGGCAATCGAAGACGACACGCCATTCTGGTGCGGAGCAGCAACAGTGTTGTTGTTATCCTGGGTCTGCAGCATCACATTGACCTGCAGAGCATCCAGAAGCTTGGGGCTTTCATACCCAACAACATTGTTGACGCGGTTTTCACCGGCAATCACGTATTCCATGTCGCCGAACAGGTCATTGAACAGGTCAGCCTTGTCCTGGGCCAGCTTCAGGTAGGTATCGTAGGCACCCAGCTTGACCGTACCGAGATCCTGGCTCTTGATGCCGAGGTAGCGATTACGTCCCTTCAGGTCGGTCGTGCCAGCAGTATCGCCGTCCACCTGCCACTCGATCATGTACACCGCACTCAGGGTTGCAGTCAGTTCGTCTTCGCCCTTGACGCCAAAGCGGGAGGCATTGCTCTGCAGACGGCTGTACTCTTCGTCCAGCTTGGTCACATCCTCGTAGTTCTTCTCGTACTGCTCAACGGAGAGGTTAAGCTTGCCATAGACCTTGGGAGCGGCCTGGGCAACCATCGGGGCAGCTACTGCAGCAGTTACAGCCAGGGCGATCAGGGTACGTTTCATTCTCGGAGTCTCCTCGGACACTTGCTTGGTTTTTTGAGGTCATGGCTGATCCACAACTTGGGGGCAAGTATCCGGAGCGAAAATGACGGCGCCGTGTCCGGCAGATGACAGTTCAGTGACGCTTATATAGTTTTTCTATATATAAAAATTCCTTTATTACAAATAAAACCATCAAATCGCAGGCATGAAAAAGCCCGCCGAAGCGGGCTTTTTCCGGACTACGGACCGATTAGAACTTGGTCTGCATGCCGACGGTCAGAACATTGGCATCCAGGTCATCAGCCCCAGACACTTCCGTTGTTGTAAGACCAAGCTGGGCATAAACCTTGGTCATCTGGCTAAAGTTGTGATCCATGCCAACAATCAGGGCAGAGGAATCAATCTCGGCACCTGCACCAAGATCATAGTTGGCCATCACATACTGACCCTTGAGGACATTCTTGCCCATGGTGTATGCAGCACTCAACAGAATGGACTCTTCATCCATATCGGAAATGATGCTGTTGGTATCACTGGCAAATTCAGAGGTCTGAATCATCGCACCAAACTGCAGGGCGTCCATCGTGTAGCCAGCCGTCAGACGAACGGAGTCACGCGCAAATGACTCATCACCTGGGTAAATGAACGGAAACCCAGGAAGAGGAGGTGTAACCGAATTAAGGACATCATAAAGACCTTGGACAGCGTCACTAGTCAGGCCATCAACAATGTCATTGTCCATTGCTGCAGCGAGATAGAGTCCATTGGAGTCAAAAACTACCGACACAGAAATGCCATCATCATCTTCACCAACAGCCGTGTCTTCGCCAGACTGCACTGCAACATTTACGTTCAGCACATCAGCAATCTTCGGGCTTTCGTAGCCAATGACATTGTTCAGACGGTTCTCACCAGTCACAAAATTGCCCATGTCCGTGTAGGTCATGTCATTGAACTGGTCGACCATGCCCTGCGAGGTCTTGAGCGGGCTGTCATAAGCACCCAGCTTGACCGTACCCCAGTTGCCTTTCAGACCCAGATAGCGATCACGGCCAGACACACCAGAAGCAACATCACCCTCTACACCAAACTCAATCTTGTAAACTGCGCTGTAGCCATTAGTCAGCGCCTCTTCGCCCTTCACGCCCAGACGGGAAGAGTTGGAATTGACTTCAAAGTCCTGACCATCATCAGTGCCGTCATCCCAGTCAACCAGATCCACGGACATATTCAGCTGACCATAAACAGTCGGGGCAGCCTGGGCAGCCAGAGGAGCAGCCAGAGCAGCGGTAACAGCCAGAGCGAGCAGCTTGCGATTCATACGTGTATCTCCTGATACCTTTTATTTGGTTGTAGCCATCCGGTCGGGTTTTGCCCTGAAAGGGAGCGCATGCCTGTGTTCATGCACCGCCCTGACGCGGAAGCTTGAGCCAGAACCTACACCCGACTTTAAGAAAAAGCTACAACCACATGACAAATATATGAATTTTTGATTTCAGCAGAGGGAGAGCAAGACAGCCCGGTCAGTCAGAAGCTGCCAGGAGACGCTGAACGGGCTGGAAAAATGATTGCCCGTGATTAATGAGCTCTTAGTTACAGGACGATGACGGTACAGTCAAGCACCACAAACAGGCAAAAAAAGCATGAAATCAGTGGGTTGGCTAAAAAATGAACATGGCAGGAGTAGATCGCGGCTGCGCTCTGCGTACCACAAGGGCAAAGCTGCTGCCACCGCAGGGACAAGGATTTAGCGGGTTTCCTGCTGCTTGGCTTCTACCCAGAGGGCTTCCATCTGTTCGAGGCTGGCTGCACTGAAGGGTGTGCCCTGCTCAGCCAGCCGGTCCTCGATGTGGGCAAAGCGGCGCTGGAACTTGATGTTGGCCTTTTTCAGCGCCATTTCACTGTCCAGATCGAGATGACGGGCCAGGTTCACTACGCAGAACAGCAGGTCGCCCAGTTCTTCTTCCCGGGCTGCCTGCGTGCCGTTATCCAGCTCGGCCTCGATCTCGTCCAGCTCTTCACGCAGCTTGGCGATCACGGCACGCGGGTCGTTCCAGTCAAAGCCGACCTTGCCGGCCTTGCGCTGCAGTTTCTCGGCACGCGTGAGGGCGGGCAGGCCTGAGGTGATGCCATCGAGAATGCGGTGGTGATGCTCACCCTTTCCGGCTTTTTCTGCTTTCTTGATGGCATCCCAGTTGGCCACCACTTCGCGGCTTTCTATCGCCACCGTCTCGGCATCCAGACTGCTCTCAAGGCGACCATTCGGGAACACATGCGGATGACGGCGAATCATCTTGTCGACGATGCCGGCAGCAACCTGCTCGAAATCAAACAGTCCCTGCTCGCTGGCCATCTGTGCGTGAAACACTACCTGCAACAGCAAATCGCCCAGCTCTTCGCACAGGTTATCCATGTCNNGCAGAAGCTGTTGCAGTGCGGACATGGATGAATCCCGGGAATCAGGCCGAATAACGTCTGGCTTCGATCACGTTAGGCTGTTGTTCGATCTTGGCGAGAAGGCGGCCAAGTGCATTGAGGCTGCCGATCTCGACCGTGACCTGCATGCTGGCGGTACCGTCACTCTTGTTGGAGTGTGTTTGCAGCCCCGTCACATTCACATGCTCGTTGGCCAGTACGCCGGTAATGTCGCGCAACAGGCCGGTACGGTCCCAGGCACGGATATGGATATCCACGGAATAGACGTCCGTTTCGGACTGGTTCCATTGCACGTCAACCACACGGGCTGGCTCGGTTTCCTGCAAGTGCATGAACTCCGGGCAGCCGCGACTGTGTACGGAAACGCCTCGGCCTTGCGTGATGTAACCGACAATCGGTTCACCCGGAATGGGCTTGCAGCAATTGGCGATATGCGTGAGCAGGTTGCCAACGCCCTCGATGATGACAGGCGACCCGGCCAGGGTACGGCGCGAGCGGCTGACAATATCCCTGGGCAACAGGTCCTGCTGGGCACTGCTGTCCACGCGGGTGCCCAGCAGGCTGATGACCTGACTGATCCGGATGTCGCCGGCACCGATGCCGGACAGCACGTCATCCCCGGTCTTTACATTAAGCCTTGGTGCAAGCGTATCGAGGTCATGACGGGCAAGGCTGATGCCCAGCCGCATGAATTCGTGTTCCAGCAGCTCTCGGCCTTCAATAATGTTCTTCTCGCGGTCCTGCTGCTTGAACCAGTGGCGCACCTTGGCCTGCGCGCGAGTGGTGTTCAAGTAACCCAGCGAGGATGACAACCAGTCACGGCTGGGTATGCCGTTGCGGGTGGTCATGATCTCCACCTGCTCACCGGTCTGCAGCTTGTAGTTGAGCGGCACGATGCGGCCGTTCACCTTGGCGCCACGGCAGCCGTTACCTACCGCCGTGTGTACGTGATAGGCAAAATCGAGCGGAGTGGCGCCTGCCTGCATGTCGATGACATGGCCATCGCGGGTAAACACGTAAATGCGGTCGTCGTGGATGGCCTGGTTAAGCTGCTCGGCAAAGTCCTCGAGCTGGGCTTCGCCCATGTCTTCCTGCCACTCCAGTACCTGGCGCAGCCAGGCAATCTTGCTTTCGTAGCCCGCGTTCTTGCCGCCCTTGGTGCCTTCCTTGTAATGCCAGTGCGCGCAGACGCCAAGCTCGGCTTCTTCATGCATGTCAAAGGTGCGGATCTGCACTTCCAGCGGCTTGCCCTGTGGCCCGATCACGGCGGTATGCAGGGACCGATAGCCGTTTTCCTTGGGCGTGGCGATGTAGTCGTCAAACTCGCGGGGAATATGCTTGTAGAGCGAGTGCACCACACCCAGTGCGGCATAACAGTCACGCACCTCGGGCACCAGCACACGAACGGCACGCACATCGTAGACTTCGTTGAAGGAAATCTTCTTGCGCTGCATTTTTCGCCAGATGGAATAGATGTGCTTGGCGCGTCCGGTTACCTCGGAGTGCATGCCCATCCGGTCGAGCATGGCCTTCAGCGAGGAAATGACGTTCTGGATGTATTCGTCACGATCCAGCCGCTTTTCATCCAGCAGGCGGGCAATATGCTTGTAGGACTCCGGCTCGAGATACCGGAAAGACAGATCCTCCAGCTCCCACTTGATGTGACCGATGCCAAGGCGGTGCGCGAGTGGCGCATAGATGTCAAAGATTTCACGGGCCACGCGCTGGCGTCGCTCGGGCGTGGCGTCCTTGATCTCGCGAATGGCGAAGGTACGCTCGGCCAGCTTGATGAGTGCAACCCGCACATCATCAATCATCGCCACCAGCATCTTGCGGATATTGTCGAGCTGCTGCTGGTCCTTGCCAAAGCCGGCTTTCTTGTCGGGATTGACGATCTGGCTGATGGCCGCCATGCGCAGAACGCCATCGATCAGGTGGGCAATATCAAACCCGAAGGTCTTTTCGATGACCGCCTGTGTGGTCTTGCCTTCGCGCACGGCGCGATAGAGTACGGCGGCCGTCAGGGATTCCTGGTCCAGGCGCAAATCGGCCAGGATGTCGGCCATGGCCAGACCGGTGAGAAAGCTGGACGTGCGGGCAGACCAGACATGCTCGCGCGCCGAGTTTTCTTCATCAAGCTTGCGTGCAAACTCGCAGGCGCGCTTGAGCGCGTCCGGGTCATACAGGGCTACCTTGGTGCCGATACGCGCCAGCCAGGCATCCAGATCGACTGAGCCATCAGACATCTGCGGATAGTCTTCGCGAACCTTTACCATCGTCAGCTCTTCTTTTCAGATCCGCATTTTTTGTGGGAGTGGCTTTAGCCGCGAATTTTCTAGCCAGCGTATTCGCGGCTAAAGCCACTCCCACGAAACCTATTTCTTTTCAAAGACCGCAATCGACTCAACATGCGTGGTATGCGTGAACATGTCCATCACCCCCGCCTTGAGCAGCCGATAGCCGGCATCCTTGAGCAAACCGGCATCCCGCGCCAGCGTGGCGGGATTGCAGGAGACATACACAATCCGCTTTGCGCCGAACTTTGGCAGGTACTTGACCACCTCCTCAGCACCACTGCGCGGCGGGTCGATCAGCAGGCGGTCGAAGCCCTGCTTTGCCCACGGCTGCTGCGAAAAGTCCTGGGTCAGGTCCTGCGCATAAAACGACACATTGGTCAGGTTGTTGCGCCGGGCGTTTTCCATGCCGCGATCTGCCATGGCCTGGATGCCTTCAACGCCAATCACCTCGGCTGCGCGGGTTGCCAGCGGCAAGGTGAAGTTGCCAAGGCCGCAGAACAGGTCCAGCACGCGATCCCCTGGCTGGGGATCAAGCAAGTCCAGTGCCAGATTCAGCATCTTGCGGTTGATGCCGGCGTTGACCTGGGTGAAGTCCATGGGATGGAAGAACAGTCGCAGGCCAAAATCGGGCAAAGCATAGGACAGCCGATCCTCTCCTGTTTCAGGATAGACACGATGCACCGAATCGGGTCCGCCCGGCTGCAAATAAAGCATCCAGTTTCTGGCTGCACTGAAAGCGACCAGCGCCTGTACATCGGACTCGGGCATAGGGTCCATATGACGGAACACCAGCGCTACCTCATCATCACCGGCGGCCACCTCGATCTGTGCAATGCGGTCGCGCAGGGCCAGACTATTGATGACCTCACGCAACGCCAGCAATTGTGACGCTATCCGCTCATCCAGAATTGCGCAGGAACGGATGTCGGCGAGAAAGCTGGATTTCTTTTCGCGAAACCCCACCAGCAGCTCGCCCTTCTTGATGACGTACTTCACGCCAAGGCGGGCCTTGCGGCGGTAGCCGGTGGTCTCATCCAGCAACGGTGGCAACCATGACTCCGGCTCCAGCCCGCCAAAGTGCCGGAACTGTTCGGCCAGCACACTTTGCTTGAAGGCGATCTGGGCATCACGGGACATGTGCTGCAGGGAGCACCCGCCGCAAATATCGAAGTGCACACACGGAGGTGTTACACGATCCGGCGATGGCTGCAGGATGTCCAGGGTACGGGCTTCGTCGTACTTCTTGTGCGCGAAGGTGAACTGGGCGCGCACATGCTCGCCCGGCAAGGCCCCTTCGACAAAGATGCGCTTGCCGTCGATGCGGGACAGGCCACGGCCCTCATGGCTAAGGCTGTCGATGTCGAGCTCGACGGCCGGGAGGGCTTTCATTTTTTCACTGCGACGACTCATTGTGTTCTCTGTTCTGGTTCAGCTGGTTCGGATAATTCGGTTGGCCATGCACTCTCAGGTCGCAGAGTTTTTCTGCCATGCCTCAAGAAACTCGGTGAAATGCGGCTTGCTTTCCTTTTGCAGCAACTGCCTTGTGAGCTCAACTTCTGCCTCGTAGGCGCCCGCATCGAGATGACCCCGCATGAGCTGGAAGCGCAGGTAGACCAGCCAGGTATTCAGCACATCGGTTTCGCAGTAATTGCGGATACCAGCCAGATCACCATCCAGATAGGCATCCCAGACCCTGGCACCGCTCATGCCCATCTTGCCGGGAAAGCCAAGCAGCGTGGCAATCTGGTCCAGCGGCTGTACGGCACGCGCCTGATAGCCGGCGATGAGATCCATCAGGTCGGTATGCCGTGAATGGAAACGGCTGATGTAGTTGTTGAACTTGAACTCGCGGTCGTCCTCACCCTGATCCCAGTAGCGCGGGGCGGCAATACCGTGCTTGAGCGCGCGATAGTGCAGCACGGGCAGATCAAACCCGCCGCCGTTCCAGGACACCAGCGTGGGCAGGTAGCGCTCTACACCGGTGAAAAATCGCGTGATGATGTCCTTCTCGTCTGATGACTCGTCACCCAGCGACCAGACCTTGAGGCCGTCACGGGTACGCAGGGCCACGGAAATGCAGACAACCCGCTGCAGGTGGTGGCGCAGGAAGTCCGAACCGCCGGTTTCCTGACGGCGGATGGTGAACATGGCATTGGCCGTGTCCCTGTCATCCAGCCCGTCAAGACCGTAAATGCGCTGGGCACCTTCGATGTCGGGAACTGTCTCGATGTCAAAAACAAAAATATTGTTCATGTCTTTTTCCGGTCATCCCTGTTTATCGAAGCAGCCGACTGGCTGCCGGGCCACTGTCGTGAAAAACCTGCCTTGCATGTGTTAGCCGGCGTTAAAGATGCCGGTGGAAAGATAGCGGTCGCCGCGGTCGCAGATGATGGCAACAATCACGGCATGCTCAAGACGTTTTGATAGCTCAAGGGCTGCCCAGACCGAGCCGCCGGACGAGACGCCACAGAAAATCCCCTCTTCACGTGCCAGTCGGCGCATGGTGTCTTCGGCATCTTTCTGCTGCACATCCATCACTTCATCAACACGGTCACGTTCGAAAATGGTGGGCAGATAGGCTTCGGGCCAGCGCCGGATACCGGCGATCTGGGAGCCATCCGAGGGCTGCAATCCGATGATGCGGATATCCGGGTTCTGCTCTTTCAGGTAGCGCGAGCACCCCATGATGGTGCCGGTGGTACCCATGGAACTGATGAAATGGGTGATAGTGCCCTGCGTCTGCTGCCAGAGCTCCGGGCCAGTAGCTTCATAATGGGCCAGCGGGTTGTCGGTATTGCCGAACTGGTTGAGCACCACCCCTTTGCCCTCGGACTGCATCCTCATGGCGAGATCACGTGCCCCCTCCATGCCCTCCGACTGGGAGACGGAGATCAGCTCGGCGCCATAGGCGGCCATGGCATCACGACGTTCCTGACTCTGGTTGGCCGGCATGATGAGGATCATGCGATAGCCCTTGATGGCAGCGGCCATGGCCAGGGCAATCCCGGTATTGCCGCTGGTGGCCTCGATCAGGGTATCGCCTGGCGTGATCAGGCCACGCTGTTCGGCATGCGTGATCATGCTGAGCGCAGGGCGATCCTTGACCGAGCCGGCCGGATTGTTGCCCTCAAGCTTGACCAGCACGGTATTGGTCGTATGCCCCGGCAGGCGCTGCAGGCGCACCAGGGGAGTATTGCCGACCGTATCGGCGATAGTGGGGTAGATAACGGTAGGCATGATCACCTCTGAACAGGCCGTCGATTGTACGGGATGATGCCGCCCGGGGCGACCTGCCCGGGGCGACGCGGTACCCCGGGACAGAATGCCCCCTGCCCCGCTATAGTCAGAGGCAAGAATGACAAGGGATGCCCCATGAAGCCCTGGAGCCTGCAAAGCCGCCTGATCGCCCTGATGCTCATCCCCACCACCCTGCTGGTTTTCGGTCTGGGCGTCGGGATGGTACTGAGCCGCTTCAATGATTTTGAAACCGTTCAGGATGAGCGCGGACGGCTGCTGCTTGCCAAATATGGCAATGCCTTCGACCAGTTGCGTAACGCCACGCCGGAGTCACTGCAAAAACTCTCTGTACAGGCACTGGAAGAGCAAAGCCTTCGGTCATTGATGCTGATGGACAGCAAGGGGGCAAGCCTGGTGAATAGCGGGCCGATGCCGCGCCCCTTGTCAGGCGCGCAAATACTCAAGCCCGATACCGGGACACGTCGTTACCTGACTGCAGACAGCTGGCAATACGTGCAACCGCTGGAGCGACCGGTCCTGAATGCCGAAGGAAAGCCTGTGCCGGCCTGGATATTGCTGGAAGTGAGCACGCAACACCTCACCATCCGCAAATACGAGGCACTGCTGGCAGTGCTGGTGGTCAGCCTGCTGACGCTGGCCCTGCTGGGCGTCGTACTCACCCGCGTCATTCACCGGTGGCTCTCCCCGATTTCGGAAATGACCAGGACCATGTCCCGGATAGACAGCACGCATCTTGATTACCGGCTGGGGACAAATGCCTCCGGTGATCTGGTTGACCTGCAAAATGAAATCAATGCCCTGCTGGACCGCATCGGTACGGACACCGAGGAACTCAAGAGCTCGATGGTGCAGACCAATGAAGACTTGCGCGAAACCATGGAGGCCATGGAGGTCCAGAATATCGAACTGACGCTGGCGCGAAAGGAGGCCGTTGAAGGCAACCGCATCAAGTCGGAGTTTCTGGCCAACATTTCCCACGAGATACGTACGCCACTGAACGGCATCATGGGCTTTGCCAAACTGCTGCAAAAGACAAGCCTTTCACCACGTCAGCTGGACTATGTCCGCACCATCCAGAAGTCTTCCGACAGCCTGCTGGCCATCATCAATGACGTACTGGACCTTTCCAAGATCGAGGCAGGCAAGCTGGTGCTTGACCACACGCCGCTGGATCTTGAAGAAGTCATCTTTGACGTTCTCAACATGCTGGCGCCACTGGCCGAAGAGAAAAACCTGGAACAGGTGGCGTTCATTTACGACGACGTACCCCGTCATCTGATGGGCGACCCGCTACGACTGAAGCAGATCCTGATCAATCTGGTTAACAACGCCATCAAGTTCACGACCAAGGGCGAAATCACCGTCCGTTGCATGCTGGAAAACCTGACCGAGCGTCACGCCATCGTTCGTGTCAGCGTGTCGGATACCGGCATCGGCCTGTCGGAGTCTGCCAAGGCCGATCTCTTTCGTGCCTTCAGCCAGGGCGACCCGTCAACGACACGCAAGTTCGGTGGTACAGGGCTGGGGCTGGTGATCTCCCGCCATCTGGTCGAGCAAATGCATGGCGAGATAAATTTTGAAAGCACGCCGGGTGAGGGCTCCACGTTCTGGTTCACCATCAAGGCGGAGCTCGACAACTTCGTGCAGGCCGCCAAGCCGGGAGACCTGCTGGAGGGCTGCAATGTCATCGTTACAGAAGCACATGACGTCTGCCGCATCTTCCTGATCAATACACTTGAGCACTGGGGCGCACATTGCACCGCCATCCAGTCCCTGAATGAATTGCGTGAGCAACTGGCTGACGCCGGCAGTCCTGATGCGATTATTCTTAGCCTTGGATTACCAGGCACCGATGCGAATGGACTGGGCACCGTACTGAACGAATTGCGGGAGCACATGCAGGGCCCGATCATCCTGCTGGCCCGAAGCACAGACTCCTCCCAGGAGCAGGCAGCGTACGAAGCCGCACACGTCACCGTTTTAAGCAAGCCTGTAGCGCCTCGCGAGCTTTATGCGCGACTGACCGGGCTGCTGTCAGCCATGCCAACGCAAATACCCCTGCTCCCCTCTGTTGCAAAAGCAAAATCCATGCGAGTACTGGCAGTAGATGACAATCCCGCCAACCTCAAACTGGTTTGTGCACTGCTACAAGATCTTCAGGTTGAAGCGGTACCTGCCAGTGACGGTTATCAGGCCATCCGGCTGTGCAAGGAGTCCGGTTTTGATCTTGTTTTCATGGACATCCAGATGCCCGGACTGAACGGGCTTGAAGCAACCCAGGCCATTCGTCTGCATGAAAAGGAATCGGGTGCGACAAAACGTTTGCCGATCATTGCTCTGACAGCACATGCCATGGCGAACGAGCGCGAGGCACTGCTCAAGTCGGGCATGGATGATTACCTGACAAAACCGTTACAGGAAACGCAACTGGCACACATGATTGCCAAATGGACCGGCACCCAGCCAAAGCTCAGCTCGGTCAGGGACTTTGGACTGTCTACCGAAATGCCTGAACCTCAGGTTGCTGATGGCGTGGACTGGGAAGAAAGCGTACGGCTTGCTGCCGGGAAAAAAGACCTTGCCCGCGACATGCTGCTAATGCTGCTCAACGGCCTTGAGCAAGAAAAACGCAAGATTCTTGACGCCTGCGAGAACAACCACATGGAAGCATTGCTTGGGCATGTGCACTACCTGCATGGCGCCACCCGCTACTGCGGCGTGCCGGCACTGCGCGAGGCGGCACACGAGCTGGAAACCTGCATAAAGACGTTAATGCATGAAAGCCTGGGCAGCAGAACAATCCAGAACGATACGACACATTGTCGCGCCGACATTGACCGCCTGGTTCGCTGTATTGACGAACTGATCGAATGGCGCGAGACAAACGAGCTGCCCGCCTGACGTGCGGGCAACCGGGTCCTGCTCAAACACTTCCGCCAGACTGCTCCGGTGAGCCCCCATCAACACCCCCCGCCTCCCGGTTGCACCGATCGACTGACCATCGTGCCGCATGATGCGGCATAACGGTCAATACACTCCGTCATTCCTCGTGCATCATCAGCTCATCCTGGCGTCGCTGCTGTGCGACATCTTGTTCTGGAGTCATGAATGAACGCGAATCAAATACAAGGTATGGGTCTGGGCATGCTGAGCCGGTTTGCCCAGAGTGACTGGCCTGACCGTTTCGGCGTACGCAAGCCTGTAGAAAGGCTGCTGTACTCCGGCAGCAAGACCGGCTTCAAGCTGATGGGTGTTGCTGCCCGCCAGTTCAGCAAGGGTCCCTCACTGGACAAGGCGCAGCGCCTTCCGGCCGCCAGCAAGGGCCTGTTTGACCTGTCGCTGACCGAAGAACAGCAAATGATGCGCGAAACGCTGCAGCGTTTTGCCCGTGACGTACTGCGTCCTGCCGCACATGGCGCCGACCATGACGTTACCTTGCCGGAGAACATCCGTAGCCAGGCACTTGAACTTGGCCTGAATTTCTACGCAGTCCCCGAAGCACTGGGCGGCATGGCGGCAGAACAGTCTGTTGTAACCAACATGCTGACCGCCGAAGACCTTGGCCACGGTGACTTTACGCTGGCCGCCACCATTCTGGCCCCCATGGGCGTCGCCAACGCCCTCACCCGCTGGGGCACAAAGCTTCAGCAGGAAACCCTTCTGCCCGCATTTGCCGAAGAAGTACCGCCATTGGCCGCGATTGCCGTGATGGAAAGCGAACCCCTGTTCAATCCCTCAGTCATGTCGACAACTGCCTTGCGTCAGGGTGATGAGTATGTATTGAACGGCGAAAAGAGTCTGGTCTTGCTGGGTGCCGAGGCTGAATTACTGCTGGTCGCCGCCATGCTGGATGGCAAGCCGGCAGTGTTCATTGTACGCGGCGGGAGTGATGGCCTGAGTTTCCGTGAAGACGAAGGCATGGGACTCAAGGCGGCACAGACAGTGAAAATGCGACTGAACAATGTGGTCGCCGACAAACTGGGTGGCAATGATTTTGATTACACCACCTTTCTCGATCTGGCATCGCTGGCATGGTGTGCGCTGGCAGTTGGTACCTCGCAAGCCGTGCTTGATTACGTGATCCCCTACTGCAATGACCGTGTTGCCTTTGGCGAGCCGATTTCACATCGCCAGGGCGTGGCCTTCATCATCGCTGACATGGCGATTGAACTGGATGCGATGCGCATCATGGTCTGGCGCGCGGCTGCGCTGGCCGAAGCCGGCAAGCCCTTCCATCGTGAAGCCTATCTCGCCCGACTACTGTGCACGGAAAAAGCCATGAAGATCGGCACCGATGGCGTGCAGTTGCTGGGTGGCCACGGCTTCACGAAAGAGCACCCGGTCGAGCGCTGGTACCGTGATCTTCGTGCCGTGGGTGTCATGCAGGGCGGCCTGCATCTCTGATAGAGCCTCTTCCCAAGCGAAAGGCAGCCACAACAGAATTCGAGGAACAAATCATGTATCTGGAAACACCCAAGAAATTCAGCATGCTGGTCGGTCAGGCCCATGAAGTAGCGGTGAACTTTTTTCGCCCGATCTCGCGCAAATACGACAAGGCAGAACACGCTTACCCGAAAGAACTCGACATGCTTGCCTCACTGCTCGACGGCATGAACGAGGGCTCGCCAGAGGCCGCTGGTGCCGCTACTGCCGGCAAGCGTGGCACCAAGCAGGAAGGTGGCAT
Organism: Moraxellaceae bacterium; assembly: GCA_003543245.1. Classification (GTDB taxonomy): domain Bacteria; phylum Pseudomonadota; class Gammaproteobacteria; order Pseudomonadales; family Moraxellaceae; genus UBA2031. Next base: position 109,018 of record DPJB01000042.1, read on the forward strand.
ACGCAACGGCTCTAACATGTCCACCGCACTCGGTGCCATTGAACTTTGCTATGGCGACACCGGCCTGCTGCTGACCATGCCCCGCCAGGGCCTTGGCAATTCCGCCATCGCAGCCGTCGCCAACGACGAACAGCTTGAGCGTTTCAAGGGCAAGTGGGCTGCCATGGCCATCACAGAGCCAGGCTGTGGCTCGGACTCTGCCGCCATCCGCACGACGGCGACAAAGGATGGCGATCATTACATCCTTAATGGTGAAAAGATTTTTGTCACCTCCGGCGACCGTGCCGACTGTGTCGTGGTCTGGGCCACACTCGACAAGAATCTGGGCCGTGCTGCCATCAAGTCCTTCGTGGTGGAAAAGGGTACGCCCGGCATGACGCTGACACGCCTTGAGCACAAGCTGGGCATCAAGGCCTCGGATACCGCCGCATTTGTCTTTGAGAACTGCCGTGTACCGGCCGCCAACCTGCTGGGCAATCCTGAAATTGATGTTGCCAAGGGTTTTGCCGGAGTCATGGAAACCTTCGACAACACACGCCCTCTGGTCGCCGCGATGGCGGTTGGTTGCGCCAAGGCATCGCTTGAGCGCACCAAGGAACTGCTGAAGGACTATCTTGACCCGGATTACCGCACCCCACCGCTCAATGCATCTCATGTCGCTGCCACAGTCGCGCGCATGGAAGCCGAATGGGAGTCTGCCTATCTTCTCACGGTGAAAGCCGCGTGGATGGCCGACAACAAGCAGCCAAACTCGAAGGAAGCCTCCATTGCCAAGGCCAAGGCCGGCCGCGTTGGCAACGAAATCACGCTGAAATGCGTCGAACTTTGCGCCTCCATTGGCTATGGCGAAGATGAACTGCTGGAAAAATGGGCGCGAGACTCTAAAATCCTGGATATCTTTGAGGGTACCCAGCAGATCCAGCAACTCATCATTGCCCGACGCCTGCTGGGCAAGAGCTCCAGCGAACTGAAATAAAGGAAAGCGGACGTGCACAATCAGGACAATCATGCTGGCCATTACGCCGCCTTTGAAGCCAGCAAGGAACTTCGCCTTGTCGGCGAGAAGCTGGTTTGGGAAGTGGAACACGGTAACTGGCGCCAGCACGATGCCCTCATTGAGGTGATTTCCCGTTTTGAGTCCGAGTCAGCCCAGGCTTTTGTTCTGGACGGAATTCATGCCATGGGAATCACCGGCTCCGCCGAGCAGTTTGTACAGTCCACAATGCATACGCTATCGACCACGATCAACAAGTTGTCGAAGCAGATTGTTCCGAAGCTGGATCGCGAGCAGATGGAGCTTGCGGCACGTCACATCCGCTCGCTCTCCATCACGCTGCCGACGGATGACGGGCTTCGTGCCATGATCGGCTACGAAGTACCGGACGACCTGCATGAGCGCCGGCTTGAATCCACCCGTCGCATTCGTGATGGCTACTGGCGCGAGGAACGTCGCGCCATCAGTCATCAGCTGAGTGAACTGGGTGACCTGATGCTGGAGGAGATTTACCTGAAGTCCATCCGGCTGATGGGATTCGGTTTCTTTACCGAAAAAATGATTCAGGGCGGCGCGGCGATTGGACGGGGCTTGCAACACCAGCTTATCAACTGGGCGATCAATCATCTGCAGGAGCCCGAGTTCATGACACTTGCGGATTACATGGACCTGCGTCACCTGTATTTGCCTGAACCGCTGGGGCATCAGTTCCTGTATTACACCAACGACTGATTCGTCAGAATAAAAAAGGGCTGCAGATCTGCAGCCCTTTTTTATTGCCGTTCAAAACAGCTCAGACACTTTCCTGCAACTGCTGCAAGATTGCGGGATTTTCCAGTGTGGAGGTGTCCTGTGTAATCTGTTCACCCTTGGCAATGGAGCGCAGCAAGCGGCGCATGATCTTGCCGGAACGTGTCTTGGGCAGGTTATCCCCGAACCGTATGTCCTCAGGCTTCGCGATGGCACCAATCTGGTTGGCCACCCAATCACGCAACTCCGCCACAATCCGCTTTTTCTCGTCTCCGGTCGGCCGCGCACCCTTCAATACCACAAAGGCCACGATTGCCTCCCCCTTGAGTGCATCAGGGCGACCGACAACAGCAGCCTCTGCCACTTGCGGATTGGCCACCAGTGCCGACTCGATTTCCATGGTCCCCAGACGATGCCCGGAAACATTCAGCACATCATCAATGCGCCCCATGATCCAGAAATAACCATCGGCATCACGATGTGCCGAATCTCCCGCAAGGTAATAGCGGCCCTGGTACTCGTCAGGAAAATACGACTTCACAAAACGATCGGGATCTCCCCACAGTGTGCGCACCTGTGACGGGAAGGGGCGCTTGATCACCAGAAAACCGCCACCGTTTTCCACCGGCATCCCGGCCTCATCCACAATGTCTGCCATGATGCCAGGCAGCGGCAGGGTGCAGGAACCCGGCTTGGTGGGCACCGCCCCCGGCAGCGGTGCAATCATGTGCGAGCCGGTTTCAGTCTGCCACCAGGTATCCACAATCGGGCAACGACCACCGCCCACCTGTTCGTGATACCACATCCAGGCTTCCGGATTGATCGGCTCACCCACGGTCCCCAGAAGGCGCAGTGACGACAGATCAAACTGTGCAGGCAAATCACCCCCCAGCTTGATCAGGGAGCGAATTGCCGTAGGTGCCGTATAGAAAGTGGTGACACGATGGCGCTCGATCATCTGCCAGAAACGTCCGGCATCCGGATAGGTGGGTACGCCTTCAAAAATCACCTGGGTCCCCCCCAGCGCCAGCGGGCCATAGGCCACGTAGCTGTGGCCGGTAATCCAGCCCACATCTGCCGTACACCAGAAGATGTCATCCGGCTTGAAATCGAACACCCAGCGCATCGAGTTGATGGCTCCGAGCAGATACCCGGCACTCGAATGCTGCACGCCCTTCGGCTTTCCGGTGGAACCGGATGTGTACAGAATGAAAAGGGGATCATCAGCACCGACCCATGTCGGCTCACAATACTCCGGCTTGCCCTTCACCAGTTCGTGCCACCAGATGTCACGGCCCTTCTGCCATGAAACAGGCGCATCCTGCTCTGCAGCACGCTGATACACGACCACCCGCTCTAGCGAATCACAACCACCCAGCGCAATGGCTTCATCGGTAGTGGTCTTGAGCGGAACAACCTTGCCACCCCGGATACCGGCATTGGCGGTAATCACCAGCTTGGCNNCCCACCATGCGCGACAACTCGGCATAGGTCACACGACGCACAGTGCCGTTATCGGATTCGAAGATGAGTGCAATCTTGTGTGCCAGCAACGGCAGGTGCCGATCAATGCAGTTGTACGAAACATTCAGCTGGCCATCATGGAACCAGCGGTAAAACGGTGCATTACTTTCATCAAGCGTTTGCGTGAAGGGACGATACCAGCTGATCTGCTCGCGTGCCTGCCGCGCCCAGAACCCTTCATAATCCGACTCTGCCTCTGCACACAGGGCACGATAGGCGTCCATCCCGGACACAACAGCCCGCTCACGAAACGTATCACTGGGCGGAAACACGCGGGTTTCGACAAGAATGGAATCAATGGAACTCATGGCATGTCCTCCTGCCGTATTGTTTTTTCCGTGTGACTGGCCTGTCACATGTGCGAAGGCAAGAATGCGGCAGACCCGGCCTGATGACAACCACCTTGATATGGCTGCCGTGAACATCTTTGCAACCAGCCATGACAGCTCCATAAAAAAGGTCGCCCGAAGGCGACCTTTTCATGCTTTTTGCCAAGCCTAGTGACTGGCCTTGCCTGCGCCGATACCTGTGTTTTGCCGGACATACAGCTCCTTCCACAAACGCAGGGAACGGTCATCGCCACGCCAGAACAGCGACCCCAGGAACACGGCGAGGAAGCCAAGAGGTATAGAGATGATGCCGGGATTCTTGAGCTTGATCAGCGGTTCGGTGAGTCCCACCATCGAGGTTGTCTTGCCGGCGTTCCTGACCAGATCTTCCTCGGCCTTTTTCACATCCCGCTCCAGCTTGGCAATCGCCTTCTGAACCTTGGCCTGCTCGGCAGGCACAGTGAGACCCGCCAGCTTTACATCAAGCTCCGCACGCTTCGCCGGTGCTGCTGCAATGGCCTTTTCTGCCTCTGCCTTCACCTTGAGCGGATAGGTCATGTTGGGCGATACCATCACCAGCGTAATGGCGGTCAACGTGCCGACCACCATGCCGGCAATAATCCCGCCGGTATTACACTTGCGCCAGTACAGCGTCAGCACGATGCAGGGCAGATTGGCGCTGGCGGCCACGGCAAAGGCCAGACCGACAAGGTGCGCCACGTTCTGCCCCTTGGCAGCAATACCGATGGCAATGGCAATGGCACCCACCACCACGGTGGCAATACGTGCGGCCTTCACCTGTTCTTCCGGTGTCACATGATCTTCACGAATCACACCCACATAGATGTCATGTGCCATGGCGCTGGCGGATGCCAGTACCAGACCGGCAACCACGGCCACAATGGTGGCAAACGCAACGGCTGCCACAAACGCCAGGAACAGGTTACCCAGCATCGAATCTGCACCACCACCCAGATACTGGGCCAGCAATGGCGCTGCCATGTTGCCGCCCTTGTCGACAGCAGCAATGTCAGGAGCACCCACATTGATTGCAGCACCCAGACCCAGGAACAGGGTCAGCACATAGAAACCACCGATGATGCCCATGGCCCAGATCACGGACTTGCGGGCTTCCTGTGCCGTTGGCACGGTGAAAAAACGCATCAGGATGTGTGGCAGACCGGCAGTACCCAGCACCAGCGCAAACCCGAGGGATATCTGGTCAAGCGGATCCTTCATGTACAGGCCCGGCTCAAGGAAACGCTGGCCCAGCTCACTTGTAGTCATGGCAGCAGCAGGATCACCAATCAGCTTGGCGGTTTGTGCCAGCACCTTGGGATCGGAAATCGCTGCCGTCAGGAATGCGGGCAACGAGAAACCATAAGGTGCCCACACCAGCGCCACCAGAACCAGGGATGCCGTCACCAGCAAAACCGCCTTGATGATCTGTACCCACGTGGTCGCCACCATGCCGCCAAACAACACATAGGCGAGCATCAGGATGCCAACCACAATCACCGAGACTTCGTAATCGATACCGATCAGCGTCTTCACCAGTACACCACCTCCCACCATCTGGGCAGTCAGGTAAATGGTCGACACCGTGATCACGGACAAGGCGCCGGCCACACGGGTTTTCTTGGGATCGTTACGAAAGGAAAGGATATCTGCCAGCGTGTACTTGCCAATGTTCCGGCATGGCTCTGCAATCACCAGCAGCACGGTGATATAGGCCATGAGAAAGCCTACCGAATACATGAACCCGTCATATCCGTAGAGCGAAATCAGGCCGGCAATACCCAGAAACGAAGCGGCTGACAGGTAGTCACCTGCAATTGCCCATCCGTTCTGCAAGCCGGAAATTCCACCGCCTGCCGTGTAAAAGTCAGAGGCAGAATGCACGCGCTTTGCCGCCCGAAAGGTGACATACATCGTCATCGCAATAATGGCGCCAAACACCAGAAATGTCAGGAAGCGGTACTGCGGGGCAACAGCTCCCGCATCCTCCGCCAATGACAGCCCAGGCAGCAGCGCCAGCAATCCGAGAAGAATCCTAGACATGACGTGGACCTCCAACCGAGGCAACAATTTCAGCCGCCAGAACATCAAACTCACGATTGGCACGACGCGAATAGATAATCGCAACGCCCCAGGCCACCACAAACTCGGACAAGGCAAACAGCAAACCGACATTCATCGGCCCCCATACCTTCTGGCGAAAAAGCTCGGGGGTAAACACTGCCCCCAGTGGCAGCAGGAAATAATAGGCGAGGGAAAAAGCCATCAGGCTCCAGAGAAAACGGCTTTTGCGTCGGTGCAGATTCTGAAAACGAGGGTCGGCCTCGATGGCCTCCCAGTCGATGGGTGTCTGACTCATGATGCGCTCCTGTCATGCCTTGCTGCCGGCGTAGTACCGACACAGCTAACATGGCCATCATGCACCAAGGCCCTCCTTCGCAAATCTAGACATTGGTCGTAGCACCCGCACAACAAAAAGGCCCGAACACTGAGTCGGGCCTTTTAATTTTTCTCAGGAAAAACAGTCACCTGCCAACAGGCAATCAGGTCTCGACCGGATAATTCCAGCGCCAGACCTCAAAGCCGCCATCCAGACTGTAAACCTCGGCAAAGCCCTTCTCGCTAAGCCAGGCACTGGCACCCTGGCTGGAGTTGCCGTGATAGCAGTAAACCAGCACTGGCGTCGCCTTGTCGGTATTCTCGACAAAGCCGGCCACCGACTGGTTATCCAGAAAAACCGCACCGGGAATACGGCCGGCCTGATAAGAACCTGCATCCCTGACATCCACCAGCACAGGTGAACGATCAGCAATCAGGGCCGCAGCGTCGACCGGTGAAATTCGCTGCCAGCTCAAGCCCGCTCTCCCCGCATGGACGGAATATCTGCCAGCAGCTCCTCTTCAGGATACTTGCTCGGCAGCTTGCGACCGATGGCCTCTTCCAGCTTGGGAATCAGGAACGCATCATCTTCACATGCAAAACTGATGCTGGTACCGCTGGCGCCCGCACGACCGGTACGCCCAATGCGATGCACATAATCATCCGTCTGTTCCGGCAGCGTGAAATTCACCACGTGACTGACGTTATCAACATGGATTCCACGACCCGCAACGTCTGTTGCCACCAGCACCTTGATCTTGCCTTCGCGGAAGTTTTCCAGCGTCTTGACGCGCTTGTCCTGCGGCACTTCGCCGGACAGCATTGCGCAGGAAATGCGGTGATCCCGCAACATGTCCGTCAGCTTGCGTGTCTGGTCGCGGCGATTGGCAAACACCATCACCCGCTCCATGTTCTGCTTGGTGATCAGGTTATAGAGAAGCTTGTACTTGTCTTCGGCCGTCGTGATGTACACCAGCTGCTCGACAAGATCCGTGGTGCCCTTTTCCGGCTCGATTTCCACCTTCACTGCACTGCACGTCCACTGTTCGGACAGGTTCAGCACATCGCGGGTGAATGTAGCCGAAAACAACAGCGTCTGACGCGACACCTTGGGCGGCGTCATGCGCACGATACGCTTCACATCCGGAATGAAGCCCATGTCCAGCATGCGATCGGCTTCATCAATGACCAGTGTTTCCACGCGATCCAGATACACATCCTGCTTGCCGGCAAAATCGAGCAACCGGCCCGGTGTAGCCACCAGGATATCGACAAAATCTTCCGTCAGCTGCTTGCGCTGTTTGTCGTAGTCCATACCGCCCAGCACGGTCACCACCTTGAGACCGGTGTACTTGGACAATGCCGCTGCATCTTTGGCAATCTGCATCGCCAGCTCGCGGGTCGGTGCCAGGATCAGGGCACGAGGCTCACCGGTGTAACGCTCTTCATCCGGCGGGTTTTTCAGAAGATCCGTGAGAATGGTCAGCAAAAATGCAGCCGTCTTGCCAGTGCCCGTCTGGGCACGACCAATTGCATCATGGCCCGCCATGGTGAACTTGAGGACACGCTGCTGGATCGGCGTGCAGTACTGGAAACCCTGATCGGCAATTGCATGAAGTACTGCACGCGGCAAATTGAGATCCGCAAAGCGCATCTTGCCTCCGGCAGCAGGGACTACATAGGTCGCAGGATCCCACCCGGTGGGATCATGATCAAAGCGTGAATCGGTTTGTGTTGTCACAACAGTATTTTCTCGAATCAGACTTCAGGGCATCAGGCGCATGCAGAAAAGGATCAATGCGTCTTGATGAATCGTTCGCGGTCAAACCGGATGCGGGGGTGATAAACCCCGTCAGGCGCCCGCTTTCCACATCCCACCACCATGACGACAAATGCATCCGGTGGCAGCTTGAGCATCCTGTTGACGCGACGGGCATCAAAACCCTCCATGGGGCAGGTATCAAACCCATGGGCACGCATCGCCAGCATGAAATTCTCTGCACCCAGGGCAACCGTCTTGGCGGCCCATACCTTCATGTCCGCATGGGTAAATGGGCCTCGTGGCACTGCCCTTTTCAGACCGGTCACCGCAGCCAGAGCCCGCTTGCCAATCCCCAGAATATTCAACGGTCCCTGATTGTAGTAAATCTTTGCCAGACGCCCGTAGTAGCTCTGCACCACCTTGGGAACGGTTTCTTCCGGCCAGTTGTCCAGCATCATGTCGCAATGCTCTTTCCAGGTCTCCAGCCGCGCCACAATGATAACCAGCTCCTGTGCCGTGCGCGCTGCATTCTGGTTGAGGCAGGCAACCGCCAGCTCCTTTTTCAGGGCCGGCGTCTTGATAACGTGGAATTCCCAGGGCTGGAGATTGGACGAGTTAGGGGCCAGCAGGGCCATATCCAGACAATCCTGCAGTACCGCATCCGGAATCGGCGTATCGTCAAAGCGCCGAACCGAGCGGCGGCTCATCACTACCTTGCGGAACTCTTCAACATCAATGTCCGGTACCGCTTCGTGATATCGCTGCTTGCTCATAGCGGTTGCACATCCTCGGCCTGGAGTCCCTTCTCGCCCTTGATCACCACAAACTCAACGTCCTGGCCTTCACGCAGCGTACGATGTCCCTCGCCACGAATGGAGCGATAGTGCACGAACACATCATCACCCTGCGCACGCGTAATGAAACCGAATCCCTTGGTCGCATTGAACCACTTCACCTTGCCTTCCTCGCGCGGCCCCTTCACGCGTGACGGCAATGGCGGCAACGCCATCATCACCATTAGCACGGCCGGCAGGAACACCAGTACAACCATTGGCAGCCAGAAAGCGGCATCCGAAGGAATAACCGGTGCCATGGCAATTTCAACTCCATTCAGCAGCGCAAAACCCAGCACATAAATGGTGAGGGAAAAATGTACCCACTTCCGCTTCTTGAGATTACGTGCACACCAGAAAAACAGCGGAGCCAGTGCAAGATCCGCAAGGCCAAGTGCGCGCGTGAAATAGAAGGAAGTGTTGGTTACCTCCAGCTGCATTGGCATCTGTTCAAGCCAGAGACCAGGAGCCAGCAACATGACCAGACCGTTAACTGCAAAACCGAGGGCCAGCACAATATAAATAAGGCTGAGCAAATGTTTCTTTTTCATTCATTATTCCTTGACCGCCATCGCGGCGAAATCCGGCGCCAGTAAATCGCCGTAACCAGACAAGCCGGTCCAGAAAACGGAAAAACCCTTGTCCGCTTGACCGCAGCGCCAAGCTTACGCATTTTAACCTTTTGTTTCCATTAGTGTTCCCGCCATGCCCACGTCCTCCTGGCACACCCTGCCAGCCTTGCATGAAGCCTCCCTGCCCCCGAGGCTGGCCAGTGATCACCCCTTCACGCAGACCGCGTTCCTGCAGGGGCTGGAGGCTTGCGGCTGCGTAGGCCCTGGCACCGGCTGGCAACCCCGGCACCTGCTTCTGGAGCAAGGCGCCCGTCGTGCCCTGCTGCCGGTCTACAGCAAGACCGACTCCAGTGGCGAATATGTCTTTGATCACGCCTGGGCTGCCGCCTATCAACGCCATGGACTCCGCTACTTCCCGAAACTGGTCACCGCCGTGCCGTTTACACCCGTCCCCGGCCCCCGGCTGCTACTCCCGGAGGGTGAAAGCGCATCACTCTGGCTGCCAGATGTCTTCACCACCATGCGGGAGCGTGTAATACAAGAACAGGCTTCAGGCTGGCACGCCCTGTTTGTACCGGAAGACTGGCTTCCCGCCGCGTCTGAGGCGGGGTTCCTCACCCGTACCGGCTGCCGGTTTCACTGGCAAAACCCTGGTTACCGCGACTTCAGTGACTTTCTGGACACACTGACCAGCAAGAAGCGCAAGGACATTCGCCGGGAGCGACGCCTGCTGGTGGAGAAAGGCATACGCTGCCGGGTACTGGCCGGCCGGGACATCAGCCCGGCGGATACCGGATTCTTTGTTGATTGCTATACCCGCACTTATCACGAGCACGGCCAGCATCCCTACCTGAACCTTGCCTTTTTCCAGCACCTGTTTCGCTCCATGCCGGACCAGGTGTTACTGGTCATGGCCGAAGATGATGCCGGACCGATGGCATCCGCCCTCTTCCTGCACGACCATACCACTCTCTACGGGCGCTACTGGGGATGCCTGCGCCGTGCTGACGGCCTGCACTTCGAGCTCTGCTACTACCTGGGCATGGAAATCTGCATGCAACGGGGGCTGAGTGATTTCGACCCCGGCACACAGGGCGAACACAAACTGCTGAGAGGATTTGCTCCGCGACTGACACACTCCCTGCACTGGCTGAAAGAGCCGGCATTCCATGAAGCCGTTAGCCGGTTTGTAGAAGAGGAGCGAAACCAGGTAGAGCGGTACTGCGAGGATGCCGCCAAGCACCTTCCTTTCAGGAAAAATGACTGAGCGGGAAAATAAATAACCAGCCCGACAACGCTTGCCGCGTGCAGGATGCAACCGGAAACAAAAAAGGCCCCGCGAACGGAGCCTTGATGGCTATTCAGTCGATTGGCAGGACATCTTCTGCCTGGAAGCCTTTCTGGCCTTTCACCACAGTGAACTCGACTTTCTGACCATCCTTCAGCGAGCGATGACCATCTCCACGAATGGCACGGAAGTGCACAAACACATCTTCGCCACCAGTACGCTGAATAAAACCGAAACCCTTGGTGTCATTGAACCACTTGACGGTGCCCTGTTCACGATTGGACATGCTGCAAAACCTCAGACTCTTTAATCGATATCACCGCTGGCGCATCCACCTACTGCGACCGCTTGTCCATGAACATCCGGTTCGTGATGGCATTACAACGGAACGTCCCGATTAGACACCGAATATATTAACCTTGCAATCATCCGGAAAAACTGAAACCCGACAGTAACAGTCATCCGTAAAACGGCAGCCTTCAGACGACCAGCAATGGCATCGGGCAATCCATCAATGCCGCCACCACTCGCAACAGTTCATACTCTTCAAGATTCACCATGGCATCCGCCAGCACCGCCGTCGCCGCCAGCTCCAGCACCAGACGACGATCATTCATTGGCAGTCCTGCCAGCGTCTGCACCTCCCTCGCCAACTGCGAGAAACGCGAGGAACCCACGGCTGGCAACTCAAGTACACGAGACGTTACCGTTCGCATCAGGCGAGCGTGGGTACGTTCCAGCTTCTCACCCGAGAGCCCGCCCGTGTGCAAGATAATCGCCAGCATCAGGGAGACCACCTCAATACAGTTTTCCAGCTTTACAGGTCTGGCCCTGACTGTCGTCAACAGCTGCTTTCGCATCAGCATCAACAAGGCAAACTCAAACGTACTGATCCGCTTATCGAGTCGGGCAAACAGCTGAAGACGCGCAAAAAGTTCTTTTTGCTCAACCACAGACAGGACCTGAAGCCGAGGCAGGGCAAGCTCCGTCAATGGCAAGGCAAACCGGATGCTGAGCCCGTCAAGCTGGGTGTGCAGCTGCATTACCTCGCGCTCAAGCCCGGGCATACGTTCACGCAGAAATGCTGACAGATCCTGCGATGGCAAACCATTCTGCCTTGCCACCAGCGCAAACAGTAATGACTGTGCGCCCGTACTTGTTTGCAAGGCAGTCTTGATTGCCTCGGGCAAGCGCCGGTGCAGTTCGACGGCCGACGCCAGCTCTGCCGGGTTCACGGTTCCTGCGCGTGACAACAAGGTTATCGCCTGCGCAGACAGCTCCGGAGACACGCCACCAGCACTCACCGCACCCGCCATTGCTGCCACACCACCAGGCATCACATACGGTATTGCAGGAAGTTCATTGGTCACCAGCCCGGAGGCCCCCTCAACTGGTGCAAAGTCCTCCTGTACCCGGTCCGCCACACGCTCCTGGCGTTGTTGCAAGGCACGCTGCCTCACCCTGCCCAGCGCCAGATACCCGGGGCCAATGATGCGAATACGGTCTTCCAGTGGCGGATGCGTTGCCAGCAGGGAAGATAGCTTCAGTGTTTCGCCAAAGCAGAGGTGACTCATGTCCTCGGCATGCAGATTGTGCAACCAGGAACGCTCGCTGCCATACATGATCTTGAGCAGCGCATTGGCCAATCCATCAGGGTTACGTGTGAACTGCACACTGGACGCATCTGCCAGGAATTCGCGTTGCCGTGAAATTGCCGCCTTGATCAGGCGACCGAAAAATAGTCCGACATAACCAATCAACCACAGCATCAGGCCGACGACAAAAAGATGAATGCTTCCACCACGACGATCTGATCGGCTGGATGAGCTACTGGAACTATCCCACGACATCCGCATCATGAAGCCACCCATCTGGCCTATCGCGAGAATACCGGCGAGCAATGCCATCAAGCGAACATTGAGACGCATGTCGCCATTCAGGATATGGCTGAACTCATGCCCCGCCACTGCCTGCATCTCATCGCGATCAAATGCCTCCAGTGCGCCGCGAGTCACCACCATGACGGTATCGTCCAGCGTCAGACCCGCCACAAAGGCGTTAATACCCGTCTCCCTGTCCATGACATAAACCTGTGGAGGACGGACCCCCGAGGCAATGGCCATTTCATCCACGACATTGATCAGGCGACGCTCATTATCATCCATCGTGGCAAAATCAACCCGTCGTGCCCCGACCATTTCTGCAAGGGCACTCCCGCCACCACGCAACTTCAGGTATTCAAGAACGCTGCCACCAACAATCAGCATCAGCGTGCCAATCACGGCCTGCGATGACCAGGTGTGCCATATCAGGTCGCCACCTGGCGCCACGCCGAACAACTGCAACAACACGTAGAACGCAAGATTCACGGCAAAAACAATGAGCACCACGGCGCACAGAAAATAGAAAAGCAAACGCCCGGTCTGTCGCCGGGCGCTTGCCTGATGCTCGAAGAAATTCATGTCAGCGCAATTACGCTATCAGAAGCCAACACGAACGGGCTGGCGTGCTTCAATATTCGGAATCTGAAGCTGTGTCGCTTGTGGAAAACCAAAAGCACCGGCAACAAAGAAGTTGGGAAACTTCTCGCGATGAATGTTGTACTCCATGACAGCATCATTGAATGCCTGCCGGGCAAAACCCACGCGATTCTCAGTGGATGCCAGCTCTTCCATCAGCTGCTGCATGGTTTCATTGGCCTTAAGATCCGGATAGTTTTCTGACACTGCCAGCAGACGGCCCAACGAAGCACCAAGCACGCCTTCAGCCTGCGCCAGCAACGCCATCTTGCCCGGATCTTCCACCGCTGCCGCAGCAGCCTTCTCTGCCGACACTGCCTGGCTGCGCGCAGCAATCACGTTGGTCAGCGTTTCCTTTTCATGGGCCATGTAAGCCTTGGCTGTTTCCACCAGATTGGGAATCAGCTCATAGCGACGCTGCAACTGCACATCAATCTGCGCAAAGGCATTCTTGAACCGGTTCCGGTGCGTGACCAACCGATTGAATATGCCGACAAAGAACCACGCAATCAGCGCCAGCACACCCACAAACAATAGCAAACCCATCATATCCCACTCCCTCAGGTACCCAAAAACCATGACCTTATGTCGACCAACACTATCAGCGCAGACCCCGTCCTTCCAGTATGTCCGTCACGAAATCCGCATACCCTGACGGCGTCAGAAGGTCAGCCGGTACAAGAAGTAGTGATCAAGAAGCAGGACGAAAAACAGCAGAAAGAGATAGGTGATCGAAAAACCGAAGGTCTTCATCGGCACTTTCGGGTCATTCCGGAACTTCAACCTGACCGCATAAACCAGGAAGATCGCACTCAGTACCGTTGAGCCGGCAAGGTAGATCAAGCCGCTCATACCGGTCAGGTAAGGAAGCAACGCAATCACAAACAGAATCACGGTGTAGAGCAGGACTGCGGTCTTGGTGAACTCCAGTCCATGCGTCACCGGCAACATCGGGATGTCTGCCTTGGCATACTCATCACGCCGATGAATGGCCAGAGCCCAGAAATGCGGAGGCGTCCAGGCAAAGATGATCAGCACCAGCAGCAAGGCATGTGGATGTACCTCGCCAGTGACAGCCGTCCAGCCAAGCAGCGGCGGAATGGCACCCGCAAGGCCGCCAATCACAATATTCTGGGGGGTCGCACGCTTCAGCCACAGGGTGTAGATGAATGCATAACCGATGATGCCGAAAAAGGTCAGCACTGCCGTCAGGCGATTGATGAAGACATCCAGGATAACCAGGGATGCGAGCCCAAGCACCGCGGCAAACACCAGTGCCGCACGTGTATTAACCCTGCCCTGAACCAGCGGACGCTTGTGGGTACGCGCCATGATGGCATCAATGCGCTGATCCATGATCTGGTTGATCACGGCAGACGCCATCATCGCCAGAGCCATGCCAAGAGAGCCCAGAATCAGCACGCGCCATGGCACCATGCCTGGTGTTGCCAGGAACATCCCGATGACCGCAGTGACCATGAGCAGGGCAACCACGCCAGGCTTGGTGAGTTCCCAATAGGCACGCCACAGTGGCAGAACCGGCTTCTCGACAGCAGCTGTCGTCATGACTTTTTTTCCTGTCCGAGACTGTAGACCAGAGTGACCAGCACCTGCAGCAACAGCAGGGCAACCACATTGTGTGTGACCGCCACCGCCAGCGGCAGATTGAAAATCACATTGGAAATACCCAGCACCACCTGGATCAGCAGCCCTGCCCCCAGAAACAGGGAGAAGCGCCGATAACGCGAGCCGCCCGCACGGAACCAGAGCAGCAAGGCCATGACCACCAGCAAGGCTGCCGTCGTCCATGCGCCAATGCGATGCGCCACATGAATCGTGACTTTCTCATCCGGCGCCAGATGCGGGGCAAACTCATACGATGTGCCGGCATAGGTATGAATGGCAAAGGCATCACGCACGTCCAGCATCTGCATCCAGCCATCCTGACAAACCGGTAATGCCGTGCAGACCGTGGCGGCATAATTGGACGCCGTCCATCCTCCCAGTGCAATTTGCAGCACCAGCACCAGCAAAGACAGGACAGCCAGCGGCCGTAAGCCCGCAGCTGCCATATTGCCAGACGACCTCAGGAACGGAGACAGACGCACCACCAGCAGCACAATGGTGGTGAACGTGGCAAAACCGAACAGCAGGTGCCCGGTCACCACTGGCGGGAAAAGCTTCATGGTCACGGTCCAGGCACCAAAGGCCCCCTGCAGACAGACCATGAACAGCAGGAATACGGCATGCCTGACCGGAATGTCCTTTTCGTGGCGGGCGGCCCACAAGGCAATACCCGCCATGAAAATGCACAAAAGACCGATGGTCTTGGCAAAATGCCGATGAATCATTTCCGGCCAGGCTTTCTCAGCAGAAAAAGGGCTATCGGGATACAGGGCCTGGCCCTGTTCGATAGCCTGCAGCGACAGCGGAACCGTAATTGAGCCGTAACAGGTAGGCCAGTCCGGGCACCCCAGTCCTGCGTCCTCAAGACGGGTCCAGGCACCAAGCGCCACTACGGTTGCGGTGATCAAAACACTGATTACCGCCAGTCTCGTCAACCAGAGACGTGAGGTTGAAATCGGGTTAGCCAATTCGGGATGCCTTCAGCAGCTTTTTGAGGTCATTGAGAACATCCTCGGCCTTGATGACCGATGTCTTCTCGTCCACTTCCGGACCATAGGTCAGCATGAGCCAGCCCATTGGATCCATGACAAACAGATTGCCGGCACTCGCCGCATTTGCCAGTACCCTGGCCAGAGTCTGATCAATATCGCCGGCAGCCGCTTCCACGCGCGCAAAGTCAGCAAACTCCTTGCCAAGCAACGCTTCGGTTTCAGGCGCAAGCGCAGATGTCAGCACGATCAGCGGCTTTACGCGTTCTGATTCCTTGCCCAGCGCCTTGCGAATCTGGCGCATCTGGAACAGCCGGTTGCGACAAGCCTGCCCGCACTGCTCAGGCATTACATAAAGCAGCCACCAGTTGGCCTTCACAAAGTCTGCAGTGACTGCCGTACCATCCTGACCACGTGCCTTGAACCCTGCAAACGCAGCAGGCGGATCAATCAGTTGCCCGTTATTGGTCTTGCCGCCCTGATACCAGCCCAGCTTGTATGCCAGATCGCCCACTACAAACGGCACCACAAAGGTTGCCAGCAGCAGCAACAGCAGCAGACGGTTTTTCTTCACCTGGGCAGGCGATACCGGTACTTGATCATTCATCTTTCAGGATCACCATTCTTGCGCAAATTCACCACCAGCAACACCACCAGTACTGCCAGTGCCAGACTGAACCACTGAAAGGCATAGGCCCGATGTTTTTCCGGCACCATGCCAAGGCGCGCAGCCGGCGCCCACTCCCGCACAAAGCCATCCGGAGACGTAGCGTCCAGCCTTACTACAAAGGGCTGCAATTCTACCCCAAGCGCCGCCGAGAGTTCCGGAATATCAAGGCGGGAGACACGTACAGGCTTGCGTGTGTAATCCGGCTTGCCCACCGTGAAAAAATCCGAAGGGTATGCCACGGTCCCGCCAACCTGCAGCGAGCTGGCTACAGCCACTTCCGGCAACTGCTGCACATCCTGACCAACCGGCACCCATCCACGATTGACGAGCACCCCCGCATGACCGCTGCCCGGCAGAAACACGGTATACACATGAAAACCGGCCTGCGGCCCCCGCATCTGGTTTTCCAGAAATACCTGCCGGCCATTGTCCCAGTGCCCGACCACCACAACCTTGCGGTCCTCTAAATCCTGCAACGCCAGCAATGCATCCAGCGGCAATGCTGGCGCCTGGATACGTGCCTCATAACGACTGGTCATCAGCGCCTTTTCATCAGCCCGGCCCAGTTGCCACATGCCCAGACGACAAAAGAACAGGATGCCCGCCAGCGCCAGCAGCAGGGCCCACACAGGCGGAGACCATACCCTTGAACCAAGAGCCAGACGCAATTCCTTCGTGAGCAAGCCCGCCATCATTTACACTCCCGGGTCTGTTCAATCATTGGTGAAGGCCATGTGGATCAAGATTATCGTCGTATTCGCTATGCTGGCGGTGCTGTTCAACCTGTTCAAGGCACTCTCGCATCTGGTGCGGGGCGACAAGACCGATTCCGAGAAAGTCCTCAAATCCCTGATCTGGCGACTGGTATTCACCATCGCGTTACTCGTGAGCCTCTACGCCGCCTCGTATTTCGGCCTGATCGCCCCTCACGGCCTGCCTCAGGTTGCTCCACCCTCCGCGCCAGCACCCTGAACCCCGGCATTGGCCACATGCAAAAAAGCCCGGATAACCGGGCTTTTTTGTGCGTCCTGCACCAGCAGTAATCAGAACCAGTAAACCACCAGGAACAGGAACAGCCAGACCACATCCACAAAATGCCAGTACCATGCGGCAGCCTCAAAGGCAAAGTGGTTGTCCGCGGTAAAGTGCCCCTTGGCCGAACGCACCAGCATGACAATCAGCATGATCGTACCGATGGTCACATGCATGCCATGAAAACCGGTCAGCATGAAGAACGTCGAACCATAAATACCTGACTTCAGTGTCAGACCCATCTCGGTGTAGGCATGAATGTACTCCTCCACCTGCAACCCAAGAAAAGCGATACCCAGCACACACGTGACAGCCAGGAACTTCAGCAGGCGGGCACGATTACCAACCAGCAGGGCATGATGAGCCACGGTCAGTGTCACGGAGGATGTCACCAGCAGAATGGTGTTGATGAAGGGCAAGCCCCACGGGCTCATGGCTTCAGTCGTCATGCC
The DNA here is from genome assembly GCA_003543245.1 of Moraxellaceae bacterium. Classification (GTDB taxonomy): domain Bacteria; phylum Pseudomonadota; class Gammaproteobacteria; order Pseudomonadales; family Moraxellaceae; genus UBA2031. Next base: position 126,755 of record DPJB01000042.1, read on the forward strand.
TGCAGGCGTTTTTACCAGTGGCCACATGGCCTGGAACTCTGGCCACAGCACTTCATGGGTCATCATGCCGCGCGCGCCCTCTCCACCAAGCCAAGGCACTACCAGCCAGCGGGCATAGAACATCGCACCGAAAAAGGCAGCGAAGAACATGACTTCGGAAAAGATGAACCAGGTCATGCCCTGACGATAGGAACGATCCATCTGCGCCGAATTCATGTTGGACATGGATTCACGCGCAGTATCACGGAACCAGACAAACATCAGGGTCAGAATCCCGATGAGGCCGATCGGGAACAGGAAGTTGAGCGTTCCCTTGTTGCCCAAGCCTCTGGAAAGATCCGTTACACCATGGCTCTGGATAAAATTGGCGGCACCCAGAACCAGAATGAACAGGATGAAGGAGCCGAGGAAAGGCCATGGGCTTGATGCCGGCACATAGTAGCTGGTCGGCTTCTGGCCGGGTGCCACGGGACTGTGATTTGCAGACATTCGTGTGTCTCCCTTTCATGCAGGCTCAGCGGGATGCTGCTTTGGCCTGCTCTGTCATGTTGTAGAATTTATAAGAAAGCGTGACTGTCCTGATGTGCTTCGGAAGTGCCGGATCGACATAAAAAATCATCGGCATGGACTTCTCTGCACCTCCCTCCAGACGCTGCTCCGCAAAACAGAAGCACTCCGTCTTCTTGAAATACTGCGCCGCTTCATTGGGCGAAATGGACGGGATAGCACGCCCCGTCATCGCACCGCCGTCGCGATTTTTCACAAAAAACATCGTTCTTGTGATTTCGCCCGGGTGAACCTCCACCGCAGGCCTTTCATACCGGAAATCCCAGGGCAGTGCCATGTCGGTATCAACAAGGAACTCCACTGTCACTGTTCGTGCCATGTCAGTCGCAACCGGAGCTGCCGCCGCCTGGCTCGATGTCTTGCCATTGAGGCCCGTAATTTCGCAAAAGGCATCATACAGCGGCGGCATCACGAACACGGCAAACACAAACATGCCAACCACCACCAAACCCAGTCTTACCAGAAGACGACGGTTTTTTTCGGTAGTGCTGTCAGTACTGCTCCTGCTGCTTTCGTGATTCTCGCCGCTCATCAACAACTCGACATTGCACAGTGGAGCATCCCTGCTCTCGTCACACTACGTCTTACTTTACAACCGGCGGCACTTCAAAGGTGTGATACGGAGCCGGACTAGGCACGGTCCATTCCAGACCTTCAGCACCTTCCCACGGCTTGTCCTCTGCCTTCGGACCCTTCTTCGCTGTCAGCAGGATGGCCACGAAGAACAGCTGCGACAGACCAAACCAGAAGCCACCGATAGAGATCCAGAAGTTGAGGTCGGCAAACTGCTGCGAGTAGTCAGCATAACGACGCGGCATGCCGGCCAAGCCCACAAAGTGCATCGGGAAGAACAACAGGTTCACCGACAGCAGGGAGTTCCAGAAGTGCAGCTTGGCCAGCGTGTCGTTGTACATGTGACCGGTCCACTTTGGCAGCCAGTAGTAGGCGCCACCGAAAATGGCAAACAGCGCACCAGACACCAGCACATAGTGGAAATGCGCGACCACGAAGTAGGCATCCTGATACTGGTAATCGGCTGGCGTGATGGCAAGCATCAGGCCGGAGAACCCGCCAATGGTGAACAGCACCACAAAGGCAATCGAGAACAGCATCGGCACTTCGAATGTCATGGCACCACGCCACATCGTCGCCACCCAGTTGAACACCTTCACACCGGTCGGCACGGAAATCAGCATGGTCATGTACATGTAGAACAGCGAACCTGCCAATGGCAGACCCGTAGTGAACATGTGATGCGCCCACACCACGAACGACAGCAGCGCAATGGAAGCCGTTGCATACACCATGGAGGCGTAGCCAAAGAGCGGCTTGCGGGCAAACGTCGGGATGATGGCGGACACGATGCCGAATGACGGCAGGATCATGATGTACACCTCGGGGTGCCCGAAGAACCAGAAGATATGCTGGAACATCACGGGATCACCGCCACCGGCCGCATTGAAGAAGCTGGTACCGAAGTGACGATCCGTAAGCATCATGGTCACAACACCGGCAAGAACCGGCATCACGGCAATCAGCAGGAACGCAGTGATCAGCCAGGTCCACACGAACAGAGGCATCTTCATCATGGTCATGCCGGGGGCGCGAAGATTGAAAATCGTCACGACCACGTTGATGGCACCCAGAATGGAAGAAATACCCATGAGGTGAACGGAAAAGATGAAAAGATCCGTGCTTGGTGGCCCATATGTAGTCGACAGCGGCGCGTAGAACGTCCAGCCGAAGTTTGGAGCCGGACCCATTCCCAGAATCGACATGACAATGGATGCAATCAGCAGGCTGAACGCAAACGGCAGCAACCAGAAGCTGAACAGGTTCAGACGCGGCAGGGCCATGTCCGGTGCACCTATCATCATCGGCACCATCCAGTTAGCAAAGCCCGTGAAGGCCGGCATGATGGCGCCGAACACCATGATGAGACCGTGTACGGTTGTCATCTGGTTGAAGAAGTCGGGCTGTACCAGTTGCAGACCCGGGTACATCAGCTCGGCACGAATCACCATTGCTGCAGAACCACCGCACAGCAGCATGACAAATGCAAAGATCAGGTATAGCGAACCGATGTCCTTGTGATTGGACGTAGTGAACATGCGCTTCCAGAACGGCGCCAGTTCGTGATGGTGATGATCGTGATGATCATGGGAAGCAGCGTGACTCATTTTTATTCTCTCCCCTGATTACTTGGCCACAACATCGGACGGCTGCACGAGATCACCCGTGCTGTTGCCCCATGTGTTACGGGTATAGGTGATGACGGCGGCCATTTCCTTCGGAGTCAGCACACCTTTCCATGCCGGCATGGCGTTCTTGCCGTTGTTCAGGATACCGATCTGCGTGGCAAGCTGGTCCTTCACGGATGCAATCTTGGAGCCCTTGAGGGCAGGGAACATCGGCGGCAAGCCAACACCTGTGACCTGGTGGCAGGCGGCGCACTTGCCGTTGTAAACCTCTTCACCAAACTTGCTGGCTTCGGCGATATCGGCAAACTTGTAGTCTGCCGAGCTGGCAGCTGCCTTGGCTTCTTCCTCGGCCTTGACCTTGGCATCAACCAGCCACTTGTCAAAGTCAACCTGTGACTTGGCCTCTACCACAATCGGCATGAACGCATGGTCCTTGCCGCAGAGTTCGGCGCAGCGACCACGGTAAAAGCCTTCCTTGCCTACCGGGACATTGGTCCAGACTTCATTGATAAAGCCCGGAATGGCGTCTTTCTTGACTGCAAAATCAGGCACCCACCAGGCGTGAATCACGTCATCCGATGTCACCAGAAAGCGAACCTTCTTGCCGGTAGGAATCACCAGAGGCTTGTCCACTTCCAGCAGGTAGTTGGGATGCTTGGTGAAATCTGGCGTATTGGCCGAGCTGAAGCCCTTGCCCTGACGCTCGTACTGGTCGCGCGGGGTAGACAGGATGGACAGGAAGCTGAGCCCCACATCCTTCTGCTCGCCGTAAGACAGGTACTCGTAGTGCCACTTCCATTGCGAACCGGTCACTCGCACGGTGATATCGGCCTCGCTGGAATCATTCATGGCGATCAGTACACGGGTTGCCGGCACAGCCATGACGATGAGGATAATGAACGGGACAATAGTCCAGATCACTTCCACCAGCGTGCTTTCATGGAAGTCGGCGGGCTTGACACCCTTGGACTTGCGATGCTTGAAAATCGAGTAAAACATCATCCCGAACACGCCTACACCAATCGCAATACAGATGTAGAGCATGAAACGATGAAGTTCGAAGACCTTCTGGCTTATCTCCGTGACACCAGGCGTCATGTCGAGCTGGGTCGCAAAGGCAGAAGACGCCATGAGCATGGCAAACAGTGCCGTGCCAGAGCGAAGGATATGAGTTGACCGCATGCACCTACTCCCGTTGTGCAGGATGAGTCCGCAACGTGGCAGACTCTTTCTTGTTCTGAAACCGCGGCCCTTGGGTAAAAAGGCCGGCCGGTGTACCCCGGTGCCCGGACGGCAGTGACAACAACCGGATCCACGCCCCCGTGGAACAGTCCTTGTCACCAGCAATCAGGTTTTATCAGCATCAGCGCGACCGATTGGACACAACGAAGGCAAAAAAACACCCCAACCGTTTCACAACCAAAAGACACACTTCTGCCAGCGAACGTAATGTATTGAGAGCGCACCATGATGTCCATACATACGGACGCAGTTTCAGGGTATTTTTTGCCTGAAAAAATGATCTGGGCCGCCGGCACATGCAATTGGCTACGTCACATTGAAGGGCTGCAGGCGAGCGCCTGCCCGCCTTCTGCAGACAGCGAAAGTGATTGGCAGACAGGATGACGCAGAATCAGGGCGGGAAAGAACTCAGTCGGACTCAACCAGCAGACGCCTGACATCCGCCAGATCGGTCTGGGCCCGATTGAGATAGTTGGCCATGACCAGGGAGTGATTGGCAAAGAGCCCGAAACCGGAGCCATTAAGCACTGCGGGGCTCCAGAGCGTCTGCTGTGTTGCCTCAAGCTCATGAATCGCCGCACGCAGACTGAGCAAGGCCTGCCGACGCCCCAGCTCCGGCCCGAACTCCACCTCAACCGCCTTCAGGAGGTGAAGCAACGCCCAGGCATTGCCCCGAGCCTCATAGAAGACATCATCTATCTGCAACCAACCGGTCTTCGCCAGATGAGGAACCCGTGCAGAACCGGCAACCGGCAAGACAGAGACATGATCCGGCAGCGCCGCATTAAGACGCGTTGAAAGCAGCCCCAGACCGGCATCCACATCAACCAGCCACCGATGAAGATAGGCTTCGCGCGCGTAGAAACCGGCATCACCCCGGCCAAGGCGCAGCCGGTAAGACTCGACAGCCTCGCTGCCGCGCACCAGTTCCCGCTCAGCCACAGGAAACAACCAGCTTTCCGGCTTTACATTAAAGGCCGACTCGGCAACCGCCAGGTCCTGGTCCTCTATGAACTGTGCATGAGAAAGGCTCATATCACGGTGCAGGGCCCGCGTCATGCCCCGCACTTGCTGCAGGACACCCAGCTCCCATGCAGGGAGATTGTCGAGAAGCAATCCGGGAGGGAAAAGATCGTTTCGGAGATAGCCTCCGGGCTTGTCATGCAAGGCCGAACTCACCTGCGCGAGCGCGCGGGCCAGAACCTGGCCCCGCTTACCCGACTCGTTCGCGGCAATGGGCATCACATCCGGCTCACGCGACCAGTACCAGCCCAGCCCGGACAGAAAGACCATGAACAGGAAGAGGGAAACCGTCAGAAGCGGCGCTACATCCCATGCAGCCCACCTGTCCTGCACTGCCTCCCAGCGCTCTCCCAGCTTGTCTTGCCACCCATCCATCAATGCCAGATCCGCCTGAATTCCGGGCCCGGGCCGGACATAAAAAAGAGATATGAGAAAGAGTCTCATCAGTCACCGGGCCGCTCATTCTAACCATACGACAGGCCGGGTGGCATCATTCATCCCCATCAGGCACTGGTTTATTTTTGCGCCTGCAAGACCAGGGCCGGACCAGGCACGGCAGGCTGGATAGTTGCCCCAAAGGCATTTAGGATTCCTGCCCCATGAAAACACTGCCAATCATCCTGCTGGTACTTGCCCTGCTACTGGCAGTGCCCGGTGTGCTGCTGCTTCGCCAGACGCCAATCGTGCGCCAGATTGCGGGGATTGCCTTCATGCTGATGGCAACGGCCAGCGGATATACCGGCCGCCGTCTGCTGCTCAGTCCGCCCCCCCCCTCACCCTCATTTATACTCAAGCAGCCCGATGGCCACTTTCAGGTCGTCCGGCCGGAGGAACTCCCTGCCGCACTGGCACTGGCGAAAGGGCGGACAGTATTGCTGGAGTTCTATGCGGACTGGTGCCCCAGCTGCATCAAATGGAAGCAGGAGGTCTTCAGCCGGAAGGATGTACAGGAGGCAATGCGCCCCCTGGTTCTGCTGCAGATTGATGCATCCGAGCTCACTCCTGCCACCCAGGCCACCTTGGCGCAGTACCAGCTGCCCGGCCTTCCCGCCATACTGATCTTCGACAGTAATGGCATCGAACAGAAAGAACTCAGACTCCTGGGAGAAATGCAGCCCGAGGAGTTCAAGAGCTGGATCAGATCCCGGTTACAGCCTCTTCGGTCATGATCCTGACATGGACTTGCCCGTACTCTTTAGGTATCTTCCTGACAAATACCGGCAAGTTACCTGCAAATGACGTGTTTTAAGTAATCACATCCTTTGTTGCAAATCATCGACGAAAGTAACTTGGCTCATGGAAATCGCTGCGGCAATATCCAGAACCACAAAGTCACACCCGGGCAGTTGAAGCAGACTGCCAACCGGATCAGCCAGGGAAGCCACTCTTACAATGCCCCAGATTCTTGTCCTTAATGGCCCAAACCTGAACCTGCTGGGCACGCGCGAACCGGGAATCTACGGTGCTGATACGCTCGACAGCATCAATGCCGACCTGATGATGCGTGCCGCCGAAGCAGACCTGACGCTGGAGTGCCAGCAAAGCAATCATGAAGGCGTCCTTGTTGATCGCATTCATGCTGCCCATCAGGATGGCACCCGCTTCATCCTGATCAACCCGGGTGCATTTACACACACCTCGATCGCACTGCGCGATGCCCTGCTCGCCGTGAATATCCCGTTTGTCGAGATCCATCTTTCCAATGTGCACGCCCGCGAACCATTCCGGCAGCACTCCTATTTCTCTGATGTTGCTGTCGGCGTGATTTGCGGACTTGGTCCCCAGGGTTATGCCCTGGGCCTGGCCTTTGCCGTGAATCGCCTGAAGCAGAAGTCCTGACATTTTTTGATTAACCCCAATTTGTGAGACCGTTACATGGATATCCGCAAGGTCAAGAAACTCATCGAACTGCTGGAAGAGTCCGGAATTGATGAGCTGGAAATTACCGAAGGCGAAGAGTCGGTACGTATCTGCCGCCACCGCCCGGCCTCGACCACTCATGTAGTCAGTGCACCCGCCCCGGTTGCCATTGCCCCTGCCCCCGCAGCACAGCCCGCAGCAGACGCAGGGCAAGGCCCGGCACCAGCTGCCGTTGAGCCGGCCACGCGTGGCTTTGTCCAGCGTTCGCCAATGGTTGGCACTTTTTATCGTGCAGCATCCCCAGGTGCCGAGTACTTTGTAGAAGTAGGCCAGACTGTCAAGAAAGGTGATGTGGTCTGCATCCTGGAAGCCATGAAAATGATGAACCAGATCGAGGCAGAACAGGGTGGCGTGATTGAAAGCATCCTGGTGGAAAACGGCCAGGCCGTAGAGTTTGACCAGCCACTCTTCACCATCGTCTGACGCGGGACTGCCACCATGCTAGAAAAGGTAGTCATCGCCAATCGTGGGGAAATTGCCCTGCGCATACTGCGCGCCTGCAAGGAAATGGGCATTCGTACCGTCGCCGTATACTCCAAGGCTGACCGCGACCTGCTGCATGTTCGCCTGGCAGACGAGGCCGTATGTATCGGTCCTGCTGCATCCAAGGACAGTTATCTCAATATTCCTGCGCTGATTTCCGCCGCCGAAGTGACTGATGCCCAGGGCATTCATCCCGGCTACGGCTTTCTGGCAGAAAATGCTGACTTTGCCGAAGCAGTCGAATCCTCGGGTTTCACATTCATCGGTCCCCGCGCAGAAACCATTCGCCTGATGGGCAACAAGGTGTCCGCAATCGAGGCCATGAAAAAAGCCGGCGTGCCTACCGTGCCAGGCTCGGACGGTGCAGTAACCGAAGAAAATGCCCTGGCTGTTGCCAAGCGCATCGGTTACCCGGTGATCATCAAGGCAGCCGCGGGCGGCGGTGGTCGCGGCATGCGCGTAGTGCATACCGAGTCAGCCCTGCTCAACTCGCTGTTTGTGACACGCTCGGAGGCCCTTGGGGCTTTCGGTGATGACACCGTCTATATCGAAAAATTCCTGGAGCATCCACGTCATGTGGAAATCCAGATACTGGGAGACGGCAAGGGCAAGGCCATTCACCTTGGCGACCGCGATTGCTCGCTCCAGCGCCGTCACCAGAAGGTTGTTGAAGAAGCCCCCGCTCCGCACATCCCCGAAAAAGTCCGCAACCGTGTCGCCGAGTCCTGCGTCAAGGCCTGCGAGCAGATGAAATACCGTGGTGCAGGCACCTTTGAATTCCTGTACGAAAACGAGCAGTTCTATTTCATTGAAATGAACACGCGTGTACAGGTCGAACACCCCGTCACGGAAATGGTGACCGGCGTTGACATCATCAAGGAGCAGTTGCGTGTCGCATCCGGACTTGGTCTGTCATTGACCCAGAAGGATGTGGTCATCCGTGGCCATGCCATCGAGTGCCGCATCAATGCGGAAGATCCGAAGACCTTCATGCCCTGCCCCGGCAAGGTCAACTACTTCCACGCACCTGGCGGTCCCGGCATCCGCATGGATACCCACCTCTATTCCGGCTATAGCGTACCGCCCAACTACGACTCGCTGATCGGCAAGCTGATTGCCTACGGCCCAAGCCGTGATGTCGCGTTTGCACGCATGCGCAATGCGCTGGACGAGATCGTGGTGGAAGGCATCCGCAGCAATATTCCGCTGCACCGCGATGAAATCATGCGGGATGCCAACTTTGCGCGCGGCGGCGTCGACATCCACTATCTGGAAAAGAAACTCGGCCTTTGACCAGCCCCAGAATCCCGATGTATCTGTAAAAACGGAGTGCAGGTGACTACACTCCGTTTTTACATTCTTCCCCCGGAATCCGTTCATGAGCTGGCTGCAACTTAAAATCGATACCACCAAGGCCCAAGCCCCCGTTCTGGAGGAGCTGCTGGAAACCCTTGGCGCTGCCGCTGTGCTCATGGAAGACTCAGCTGATCAACCCTTGCTGGAGCCGCCTCCAGGGGCCACGCCGCTGTGGGATGCCACCCGAGTGATCGGCATCTTCACCGTGGACTCGGAAATGGATGCCATCATCGAGTTCCTTGAGGCCCAGCTTGGCGAGCAGCTCCCGGCCCACCGTGTCGAGGTTCTGGAAGACAAGGACTGGGTTCGCGCCTGGATGGATCACTACCACCCCATGCGTTTTGGTGACCGCCTCTGGGTTGTCCCCAGCTGGACGCCACCGCCCCAGCCCGATGCTGTCAATCTGTTGCTGGACCCGGGGCTGGCCTTTGGCACCGGCACGCACCCGACCACCGCACTATGCATGGAGTGGCTGGACAGCCTCGACCTGCAGGGCAAGACGGTGATCGATTATGGCTGCGGTTCCGGCATTCTTGCTGTCGCAGCACTGCTGCTGGGGGCAAAGGAGGCCTGGTGCGTCGACAATGATCCGCAGGCTCTGACCGCCACGCGCAACAATGCCGAACATAACGGGGTCGGTGAGCGGGTTCACGTTTTCATGCCGGACGACATGCCGGACATGCAGGCAGATGTTATTGTCGCCAATATACTGGCAGGGCCGCTGGCCATGCTGGCCCCGGTGATGGCAGCTCACAGCCATGCCAGCACGCACATTGCTCTTTCCGGCATTATCCGCCCGCAAGTGGACGAGCTGCGTGAGGTTTACGGCGAGTGGTTCGACATGGATGGACTGGCCATAAAAGAAGACTGGTGTCGTCTGTCGGGTACTCGTCGCGCCTGAAGACCGTACGAATGCAATGGTGACTGTCAAAATCCGTTACCAGGCAGTAGATTTACATGAGCCGGCTGAACTCCGCGCGCAGGGATGAAGGACACAAAGATGACCGATGCCAAGCAGACCAAATGCCCACATTGCAGCAGCACTTTCCGTATCAGTGATGCCCAGCTCGCCGCCAAGGGTGGCAGCGTTCGTTGTGGCTCATGCCTGCAGGTTTTCAGGGCTGACCAGCATCTGGTAGGTGCCGCTGCACCGGCACGCGCACCGGCAGCACCCGTCGCCGCAAAACCCAAAAACAAAGGCCCCGCCGATGAGTCATGGGCACTTGACCTGATCAACGAGAAAGGCACGACAGGGGCAGCAGAGCCGGAAGGCGATGACAGCTTCGGTTTCAGCGATGACGAAGTGGACGCCTTCATCGGTAGCGATGCCGATGTCGCCACTCCACCACAAGGCAAGGGCCTGCGCTTTGATGACGAGCTGAATGACTTGCTCGATGAAGCCGGGGAAGGCCTGCCCCAGTCAGCGACGGAGCAGACAGACCGCATCAGTGAAAGTGCTGACGAGTCATGGGCCAAGGATATCCTGTCCGAGCTGGCCGACGAGGAAAAGCACGGCAACAAGAAATATGGCATGGAGCTAATTGACGACAAGGCCAAAAAGGCTCCCAAAAATCCCCGAATGGCAGCCGCCATGGGCCACAAGACCGATGCCGAGGAAGACATCTTTGCCGCACTTGGCGCCAAGCCAGCCCCCGCTGCCAAGGCGCCACCCGCAGCGAGCAGGCCTGCCGATGACTTTCTCAGTGCCGACGCTGACGTGCTCGGATTTCTTGACGAGGATGACCTCAGTGGCAATGCTCCACCCGCCACATCAGGCAGCGCCAATGTCAATGTCGCCAATCCATTCTCGCTGGATCGTCCCCTGGCGCATGTGGATGCGCCCGTCGTACTCAAGCCTCGCCGGGAGCCCATCGACTGGGCACGTTTGCTGACCTGGTCCTTTCTCTGTCTTGTTGCCATATCGATGTTTGTGGCGCAGTACATTTATTTCAACTTCGAAACGCTGGCAATCACCCCCTCAACGCGTCCCGTCTTTGAAAAAGCCTGTGTCCAGCTGGGATGCCGTCTCCCTGACATCCCCGATCCAACCCGGCTGAAGATCAAGGAGCTGGTCGTCCGCAAGCATCCCAAGGCACCGGATGCACTGCAGGTGGATGCCATCCTTAAAAATGAAGCCCCGTTTGCGCAGCCGTTCCCGGCACTGCATCTGAGATTCACCAACAGCCAGGATGAGATTGTTGCCAGTCGCGTACTGCGCCCAGGCGAGTACCTGGCTGGTGAAGCCGCCTTCCTTCGCCGCATGCCACCTGAAACCCCAATCCGTATTTCCCTCGGCATCGTGGACCCTGGCAAGGATGCCGTCAGCTACTCGCTGACCGCGCTGCCCTGATATATCCCGCCGGGTGGTACATCGCCCGGCTTTGCGCCCGCCAGCGGGGCGGCTATCATCCGCGCCCCGCTATCGAGTCGGCGTCATGCTCACACCCGTCACCATAGGCCCCTATACACTGAACACCCCGATTGCCCTGGCCCCCATGGCCGGGGTGACGGATCGTCCTTTCCGGCAGTTATGCCGGCAATGGGGTGCGGGCCATGTTGTCTCTGAGATGGTGGTATCGGATACCCGGCTGTGGAACTCGCGCAAGTCATCCACCCGCCTTGACTACACCGGGGAACCTGCCCCACGTACCGTCCAGATCGTTGGCTATGATGCCACCATGATGGCCGAGGCAGCTCGTGCCTGTGTCGACCTCGGCGCGCAGATCGTAGACATCAACATGGGCTGTCCGGCCAAAAAAGTCTGTAACCGTCTTGCTGGCTCAGCCCTGATGCAGGATGAAGGACTGGTGGCAGAAATTCTTGCAGCTGTTGTCGGTGCGGTGAATGTACCCGTCACCCTGAAAACGCGCACAGGCTGGGATCGTGAGCACCGCAACGGCGTGCGCATTGCACGCATTGCCGAAGACTGCGGCATACAGTTACTGGTCATGCACGGACGCACACGGGCAGACAAGTACATGGGGTCCGCCGAATACGACACGATCGCCGCTGTCAAGCAGTCCGTGCAAATTCCCGTCTTCGCAAATGGTGATATAGACTCGGCGGAAAAGGCCGAAATGGTGCTTGTCCGCACCGGATGCGATGGTATTATGATCGGCCGCGGCGCCCATGGGCGTCCGTGGATTTTTCGCGAGATCATTCATTTCCTTCGTACCCGGGAACACCTGCCGTCGCCATCGCCGGACGAGGTGCGTAATACCATTCTTGGGCACCTGGAAGATCTCTACGCGTTTTACGGTGAATTCCAGGGTTTGCGCTTTGCCCGCAAGCACATGGGCAGGTACGCAGCGTACCTGCCTGATGGTGCAGCAATGTCGCGTTTTTTCAACAAACTGGAGTCGTCGGACCAGCAACTGGCCTTTGCCCGTGACTATTTCGGGCGTCTTGCAAATGGAGAGGTAAGAGCGGCATGAACAGCTTGAACATGGACCCGTCACTTCTCAGTGAAATCAGCAGTAATGGCATGGACATTTCCACATTGAAACAACAGTTTACGTCCAGTCCCAGTCCCGCGCAGAAGACCCTGCGTGATCACGTCGAATACGCCATGCGTAACTACTTCGCCAATCTGAACGGCGAACAGGTCACGAATGTGTATGACATGGTACTGGCAGAAATCGAAGGCCCGCTTCTTGAGGTCGTGCTGGAATACACCCGCGGCAACCAGACCCGCGCATCCGAAATCCTCGGACTGAATCGCGGAACCCTGCGCAAGAAGCTGAAAGACCACGGCCTGATGTAAGTCAGGCTGTACTGGCAAAAAGGGCGATGAGCGCCCTTTTTTATTTGCAGATTTTTGTGCCAGGCACGTCTGCAGGCAGGAAGCAAAAACCCTTTTCCCCCGCATTGTGCAATCGAGTGCATCATGACCCAGACCGTCAAACAGGCCCTGATTTCCGTTTCCGACAAGACCGGCATTGTCGACTTTGCCCGCGACCTCTCCGCCGCTGGCGTGAAGCTGCTGTCCACCGGCGGCACCTTCAAGCTGCTCAAGGACAATGGCATTCCGGTCACCGAAGTCTCTGACCATACCGGCTTCCCCGAAATGATGGATGGTCGGGTCAAGACACTGCACCCGAAGATCCATGGCGGCATCCTGGGACGTCGCGGTCAGGATGATGCAGTAATGGCCGAGCACGGCATCAGCGGTATTGATCTGGTTGTGGTGAACCTTTACCCCTTTGCGGCCACTGTCTCCAGGCCAGACTGCACCCTGCCGGATGCCATCGAAAACATCGACATTGGCGGCCCGACCATGGTGCGCTCTGCTGCCAAGAACCACGCCCATGTCGGGATTGTGGTCAACGCGGCCGACTATGGTCGCGTACTGGCTGAAATCAGGGCCAATGGCGGCCTGTCCTTTGAAACCCGCTTTGATCTGGCCGTAAAGGCCTTTGAACATACGGCCGGCTATGACGGCATGATCGCCAACTATCTTGGCGGTCTGGTGGGTGAAAAGAAGGCTGACCTGTCGGCCCGTGACACCTTCCCCCGCACCTTCAACACCCAGTTCTTCAAGGCGCAGGAACTTCGCTACGGTGAGAATCCGCACCAGCGTGCGGCTTTCTATACCGAAGTCGCACCGAAAGAAGCATCCGTTGCCACGTCAAGACAGCTGCAGGGCAAGGAGCTTTCCTACAACAACATTGCCGATACCGATGCGGCGCTGGAGTGCGTGAAGTCCTTTGCCAAACCCGCCTGTGTGATCGTGAAGCACGCCAATCCCTGTGGCGTCTCCGTGGTACCGGAAAACGAAGGCGGCATTCGCAAGGCCTATGACCTGGCCTATGCCACTGACACCGAATCCGCTTTTGGCGGCATCATTGCCTTCAATCGCGAGCTGGATGCCGAGACAGCAAAAGCGATTGTCGATCGCCAGTTTGTGGAAGTCATTATTGCCCCGAAGATTTCTGCTGAAGCCATTGCCATCACCGCCGCCAAACAGAATGTGCGTGTACTGGAGTGTGGCGAACTGCCAGCCATTGATGCCCGCAGCGCGCAGTGGGACTTCAAGCGCGTGACTGGCGGCCTGCTCGTGCAGGACCAGGATCTGGGCATGATCAAGGAGTCCGATCTCAAGATCGTGACCAAACGAGCCCCGACCGAAGCAGAAATCCATGACCTGATCTTCGCCTGGAAAGTTGCCAAATACGTCAAGTCCAACGCCATCGTCTACGCAAAGAATCGCCAGACCATCGGCGTCGGCGCCGGCCAGATGAGCCGTGTGAACTCGGCCCGCATTGCGGCCATCAAGGCCGAGCACGCCGGCCTGCAGGTTGCCGGTGCCGTCATGGCTTCTGACGCCTTTTTCCCGTTCCGCGACGGCATCGACAATGCTGCCAAGGTGGGCATCAAGGCCGTCATCCAGCCAGGCGGATCCATGCGTGATGCCGAAGTGATTGCTGCAGCCGATGAGCATGGCATTGCCATGGTATTCACCGGCATGCGCCATTTCAGGCACTAAGCCGGCCACACTCAGCCAGCCATCCGTTCAACAGATAATCGAGAGAACATCTGAACATGAAAATCCTTCTTCTGGGCTCTGGTGGTCGTGAACATGCGCTGGCATGGAAGTGTGCCCAGGATGCACGTGTGAAAACTGTGTTTGTGGCACCAGGCAATGCCGGCTCTGCGACCGAAGCAAAGTGCGAAAACGTAGCGCTGGATATCCTGGATAACGAGCAGCTCATCCGGTTTGCACGCGACAACGGCATTGATCTGACTATCGTCGGCCCCGAAGCCCCGCTGGTGAATGGGGTGGTGAATGCTTTTCAGACCGCCGGCCTGAAGATCTGGGGACCAACGCAGTACGCCGCCCAGCTGGAAGGCTCCAAGGCATTTGCCAAGGATTTCCTGGCGCGTCACAACATTCCCACTGCGTTCTACAAGGTCTTTACGGACACCGATCAGGCACTGGCCTACGTTCGTGAGAAAGGTGCTCCAATCGTCATCAAGGCGGATGGTCTGGCTGCCGGCAAGGGCGTCATCGTTGCGATGACCCTGCAGGAGGCCGAAGACGCCATCACCGACATGCTGTCCGGCAATGCCTTTGGTGCGGCCGGCTCACGCGTGGTGGTGGAAGAGTTTCTGGACGGAGAGGAAGCCAGCTTCATTGTCATGGTCGATGGCAAGCATGCCCTTGCCATGGCCACCAGCCAGGATCACAAGCGTATCGGCAATGCCGACACCGGCCCCAACACGGGTGGAATGGGTGCGTACTCCCCTGCCCCGGTCGTCACGCCAGAGGTCCATGCCCGCGTGATGCGCGAGGTCATTGAACCAACGGTGGCCGGCATGGCGGCTGAAGGCCACCCGTATTCCGGTTTTCTTTACGCCGGCCTGATGATCGACACCAATGGTGCACCAAAGGTCATCGAGTTCAATTGCCGCTTTGGCGACCCCGAAACCCAGCCCATCATGGTGCGCCTGCAAAGCTCGCTGGTTGAACTGGTGGAGCGTGGCCTGGCGCAGCAGCTTGGCGACACCACAGCCAGCTGGGATCCCCGTGCGGCACTGGGTGTCGTGATGGCCGCAGGCGGCTACCCCGGCGATATCCGCAAAGGAGATGCAATTCATGGTCTGGAGCAGGCTGCTGCACTTGATGGCAAGGTCTTTCACGCAGGCACCGCCCTCCGTGATGGCAAGGTCATCACCAGTGGCGGCCGCGTGCTGTGCGCAACCGCGCTTGGCAGAACGGTGTCCGAGGCCCAGCAAAAGGCCTATGCACTGACTGCTGCGATAAGCTGGGAAGGTGAATATCACCGTACGGATATCGGCTACCGTGCCGTGGCACGCGAGCAGGAGAAGTAACCCCGAGCCACCGATTCTCCCACCGGAAAAGGGACGCCATGGCGTCCCTTTTTTCATGGATCATCGCCGAAAATGCAATTGTCCGGGGCTTGTAGCCCCCATCACAGCACCCATCAGTCTGCCATACGGGCTGCCCCAAAGGCCCAGTGATTTGCTATGATATGCGGCTTTCCACTCACGACTGCCCGCCTTCACATGCCCGTGGGGACAGACAGGCTATTCACGCAAGCGAGATCGACAAATGGATGAGGCACTGCGCAAAGCCGCACTCGACTACCACGAGTTTCCGGAACCGGGGAAAATCAGCGTCACGCCAACCAAGGCCATGGTCAATCAGCGTGATCTGGCACTGGCCTATTCGCCTGGTGTTGCCGCTCCGTGTGAAGAAATCGAACGCGATCCATCCCTGGCTGCCAAATACACTGCACGTGGCAATCTGGTTGCCGTGATCACCAACGGCACCGCCGTACTCGGTCTGGGTGACATTGGCCCTCTCGCCTCCAAGCCGGTGATGGAAGGCAA
>DPJB01000025.1:0-198939 GCA_003543245.1 Moraxellaceae bacterium
TCAGGCCCTGGTCACCGGCGCCCTGGTCTTCGGGCTTGGCGCGGTCCACGCCCTGGTTGATGTCGGGCGACTGCTGGCCGATCAGGTTAAGCACGCCGCAGGTCTTGCCGTCGAAGCAGACGTCGGACGAGTCATAGCCGATATCCAGGATCGCATTGCGGATGATCTTTTCGAAATCGATGGTGGCCGTGGTGGTGATTTCGCCGGCGACAATGGCGACACCGGTCTTTACCAGCGTTTCACAGGCAACGCGGGCGTACTGGTCCTGAGCGATGATGGCATCAAGAATGGCGTCCGATATCTGGTCGGCCATCTTGTCCGGGTGGCCCTCGGATACGGATTCAGAGGTAAAAACGGAATACTCAGACATGGCGAATGTCTCCTTTGATGCGGGCTGCCCGGCGGCCGAAGGAGTCAAAGCCGGCGGGGTGAGGGGCGATCATACCGGGAGCGGCGTCAGAGCGCATCAGCCACTACTCCGTAGCCGATGAGAGATTTTCAGGGATAGCATGAGCGCCCGGCCTGGCTCTCTGATGGTCGCCGGGCCAGGCCGGCCTTGTTATGGGGTGTGCAGGGGCTGAATCAGGCTGCGCCGGGCAATGTGCTCTGGCCGCGGGTTCAAGCCATGCAGGGGGGCTCCCAGCTGGTTTTCCATGCTGTTGTAGACCATGAAGACATTGGCCCGGGGATAGGGGCTGATATTGCCTGCCGAGCCGTGCAGGAGGTTGCTGTCGAAAAATACCACGGTACCAGCCGGGCCTTTCACCGAGGCCAGGCCGCCGGCTTGATCGGTGAGCAAGGTCAGGGCTTCGGTCGAAGGTGTACCCACGGTCTGGCTCATCAGGGATGACTTGTAGTTGTCTTCCGGGGTTTCTCCCACGCAGCCCACATAAGTTTTGTGCGAACCAGGAATAACCAGCAGCGGGCCGTTGTACTCATCGTTGTCGGTGAGCAGCACCGAGCAGGAAAGTGCGCGCATGGCCGGCATACCGTCTTCCATATGCCAGGTTTCAAAGTCAGAGTGCCAGAAGAACTCCTTGCCGGTCAGTCCGGGTTTGAAGTTCAGACGGCTCTGGTGCAGGTAGACCTCGGAATCCAGTACATGCTGGGCAAATGCCAGCAGGCGCGGATGACAGGCCAGATGCTGGAACATCGGACTCATTGTCGGTAAATCAAAGAGGGAGCGCACGGCATCGCTGCCTGGCTCGCGGATCACGGTGGCATCGTGGCTGCCGCAGTATTTATCCAGAAGGCGCTGCATTTCACGTTGCATCATGCGTACCTGAGAGTCGGTAAACACTTTTGGCAGCACGAAATAGCCGTTTTTCTCATAGCTTGCCAGAGCACCTTCTGGCAGACCTTCAGGGGCGGTTCCGCATGACCACACTACGGGTTCGCGGCGCCTGGCGAGCAGTGGTTCGCGCAAGTTGCGAGAGGGATAAGGTTCGCGGGCGAGTGAAATCATCAGGCGCTTGCCTCCTCGGCTCCGGGAGCGGCATAGGCGCCATCCGGGCCGTGTACTTCGTCGCCGCGCAGAGGTGGATTGAAGACGCAGATCAGACGCAGGCGGCTGCTCGCGCGCAGTAAGTGGCGGTCGTTGTTGTTAAGTGCATACATCATGCCCGGGCGGATAGGGGCGGGTTGCCCGTTGCCCTTGCCGTTCTCTCCGACCGGCTCGATTTCACCTTCGCCTTCGATGCAGTACACGGCTTCGAGATGGTGCTTGTACCAGATATGGGTTTCGGTGCCGGCGTGGATCCAGGTCTCGTGCAGGGAAAAGCCCATGCGGTCGTCCCGGGTGAGCAGGCGAAAGCTGGTCCAGGTGTCCGCGTGTACGGCTCGCGGGGTCATGCGGATGTCGTTGAAGTGGCGAATGATCATTCTATGGCTTCCCTGGCGAGTTGAACGGAGGCGGCACTGCTGCAACTGGCGAGAGCGGCATCAAGAATGCCGAGGCCCTGCTCAAGTTCGTTCGGGCTGATGGTAAGCGCGGGCAGTAGCTTCACCACTTCCCCCTGCGGACCGCAGGTTTCGATAATCAGCCCTTGGCGGAAGCAGGCGGCGCTGATGTCATCGGCCTGCTCGCTGCTCTGCATCACGAGACCGGCCACCATGCCGCGACCACGCACCTGCTGCACAACAGCATGGCGGCGCGCCATGTGCTCGAGACTGGCTTGCAGCTTGCGGCCCTTGTCCTGCACCTCCTTGGCAAAGCTGTCATTGGACCAGAATTCGCGCAGGGCCGCGGTGGCAGTGACAAAGGCAGCATTGTTGCCGCGAAAGGTGCCGTTGTGGGCGCTGGGCTCCCAGATATCCAGTTCCGGTTTCAGGAGCACGATGGCCATCGGCAGGCCGTAGCCGGACAGGGACTTTGACAGCGTGACGATGTCGGGTGTGATGCCGGCCTCTTCAAAGCTGAAGAAGGTGCCGGTGCGACCACACCCCATCTGGATGTCATCTACGATGAGCAGCATATCGTGCTTGCGGCAGAGAGCCTCCAGGCCTTTCAGCCAGGCTGCGGAGGCGACATTGATGCCACCTTCTCCCTGCACGGTTTCCACCAGCACGGCAGCGGGCTTGTCAGTTCCGCCGCTGGGGTCGGAGAGCTGCTTGTCGATCATGGCCAGGGTGCTGGCTTCTTCGCCGTAATAGTTGGCAAAAGGCATGAAGCGCGTGTTGGTTAGCGGGGTGCCCATGGCTTCACGGAACTTGCGGGCGCCGGTCATGGCGACCGAGCCGGCGGTGCAGCCATGAAAGGCATTGGTGAAGCTGATGACGGTGGCGCGTCCCTTGACCTGACGCGCCAGCTTGAGGGCGGCCTCCACGGCATTGGTGCCGGTGGGGCCAGTGAACTGGATTTTGTAGTCCAGCTTGCGCGGCTTGAGGATGAGTTGCTCGAAGGTTTCAAGAAAATCGCGCTTGGCGCAGGTAGCCATGTCGAGACCGTGCACGATGCCGTCAGTGGCCAGGTAAGCCAGTAGCTTCTCTTTTAATATTGGATGGTTGTGGCCGTAGTTGAGGGTGCCGGCACCAGCAAAGAAGTCGAGGTAGCGGCGGTCAGTTTCATCCACCATCCAGCTGCCGGCGGCCTGGCAAAACACGGCTGGGAAGCTGCGTATATAGGAGCGGACTTCGGATTCCAGGCGCTCAAAGGTGCTCGCTTGCATGGGGAGTCTCCTGATGATGTGTTGCTGTGAGAAAGAAAGGGCCGATGCGGTATAGCGGCTCGGCCTCGTGCTGAGATGCCGCGCCGAAGGCACTGGCAGGGAGGAATTCATGGACCTCGCAGCAGCAGTCGAGCTCGCGGGCAAGGCGCCGGAAGAGTTTGTCAGAAGCGGTGTTGTCGGGGCTGACGGTGGCTTCAAGGTGATTCACGTGCGCGCAGGCTGGCCGTTGCAGCAGGTGCTGTAGCATCCGCAGGGCGAGGCCGTGACCGCGCGCGCGTTCGGCAACGGCGACTTGCCAGATGAAGAGGGTGTGGGTTTGCCGGGGTGGGATATAGCCGGAGATGTAGCCGGCGGGCCCTTGGGTATCCGTGGCGATTACGCAGGTGTCGGCAAGGTGCAGGCTTTGCAGCAGGTAGGCGTAACAGGAATTCAGGTCCAGAGGGGGGGACTGCTGGATCAGCTCGTAGATTGATGCGCCGTCATCCGGGTTCGGGGGGCGAAGGGTAAAGATGGTGTCGGGGTCGGCAGTAGACTGCCACGAGTGGCGTCTAGTGGTCATTCAGGGGGCGCTCCAGTTGGGAGGGTTCGGGGCTGTTGTCGCCAATGGGGGCTAGATCGAGGATGGCGGAGGCATCGATTTCGCCAGCTGCCATCAGGGTTACCAGACGCTCCAGCGCCAGAGTCAGGGTGGCCTGCTCCAGTTCGGGCAAATTGCGAAAGCCTTCCACAAGCCTGTTTTGCAGGGGAAAGGGTGAGCGCTGTGCCACCGCCTCACCTTGTACAGTGACGGACACCATGACCTGGCGCCGGTCGGTTTCACTGCGCGTGCGGGTCACAAGCCCCTTGGCCTCCAGCCGATCCACGACACCGACAGTGGTGCTAGGGCTAAGATCAATGCCCTCGCTCAAGGCTTTTACGGTAAGCGAGCCCTGACGTACAAGGGTGAGTAGGCAGATCAGTTGGGGTGCAGTGATGTCCTGCGCCTGCTGCAGCATCTTGGAGTGCATGTCGACGGCACGAATGATGCGGCGGATTGAGCGCAGCATGCGCACTTCATAGGCGGGGGAGGGGTCTGTAGGGCTGGCCATAATGATAGTGGGGCTTATTGGTTTGAGTAAGAATGATTTCTAGTGTTACCATTTTGCTCCATGATGTCAAACCGAGCCCAACGTGACTTTTACCCAAGCCCTGTTGTTTTTCTTTGCCCTTCTCAATCCTTTTCTGCTCAGCCTCTATCTGCTGGACCTGATCGTAAGTCTGGAGACGGGCGTGTTTTTGAGGGTGCTGGTGCGGGGCGTGATTATCGGCGGGGTGGTGTTTTCCCTCTTTGCCCTGACCGGCGATGCTTTCTTCTCGCGCCTGCTGCATGTGGACTTTGCTGCCTTCCAGATTTTCGGTGGCATCCTCTTTCTGCTGGTGGGCATACGCTTTTTCTTTGGAGGCACTGAGGCCTTGAGTGACTTGCGTGGGGCGCCAGAGCATCTGGCCGGCAGCATTGCCATGCCCTTTCTGGTCGGCCCGGCAACCATGAGCGCCGCAGTGATGATGGGGTCCAGTTTGCCGGCGGTTGAGGCGCTGACGGTGGTGTGGCTGACCATGGCTTCGGTCGTGGTGGGCCTGCTGGTGCTGAAGTGGCTCCATGATTGCTTGCGTGAACGCAACGCTCGGCTGGTGGATCGTTATATCGAAATGACCGGGCGGGTATCCTCGCTCATGATCGGCACCTTCGCAGTTCAGATGATCGTAACCGGTTTGCGGGTGTACTGGCCGGCAATCTGAATAGTGGTTTAGCTGCTGTCTTTCCGGCAGAGGTTTCTTCGGGCGGGGCTTTCAGGGACAATACGCCCTCATTTTTCTGTCCCGGTTCCTTGCCGGGAACTGCCGCCTCCGGAGACCCCGATGCCTGCCGCCCCCCTGTCCGAACGCCGCCTTGCCAATGCCATCCGCGCCCTTGCCATGGACGCCGTGCAAAAGGCCAACTCCGGACACCCCGGTGCGCCCATGGGCATGGCGGATATTGCCGAGGTACTGTGGCGGGGCCCGTTGCGCCACAACCCGAAAAATCCTGGCTGGGCCAACCGCGACCGCTTCGTGCTCTCCAATGGCCACGGCTCCATGCTGCAGTACGCGCTGCTGCACCTCACCGGTTATGACCTCTCCATTGATGACCTGAAGAATTTCCGCCAGCTGCACAGCCGCACCCCGGGTCATCCCGAGTACGGATATGCCCCTGGCATCGAAACCACCACTGGCCCGCTTGGTCAGGGGCTGGCCAATGCTGTGGGCATGGCGATTGCGGAAAAGACGCTGGCTGCACAATTCAATCGCGATGGTTTGCCGGTGGTTGATCACTACACCTACACCTTCCTTGGCGATGGCTGCCTGATGGAAGGCATCTCGCACGAAGTCTGCTCGCTGGCCGGCACGCTCAAGCTTGGCAAGCTGGTCGCGTTTTACGATGACAACGGCATCTCCATTGATGGTGAAGTGGAGGGCTGGTTTACGGACGACACCAGAAAGCGTTTTGAAGCCTATGGCTGGCAGGTGATCGGCCGCATTGATGGTCATGACAGCGAAGAAATCCGTGCCGCCATCCAGAAGGCCCACGCCGAAACCGGCAAGCCGACGCTGATCATGTGCCGTACCGTGATCGGTGCCGGCTCGCCCAACAAGCAGGGCAAGGAAGATTGCCACGGTGCGCCGCTGGGTGATGCCGAAATCGCGCTGACGCGCGCTGCGCTGGGCTGGACCTACGCACCGTTTGAAATTCCTGCCGATATTTATGAAGCCTGGGACTGTACAGCGAAGGGCGATGCGCTGGAGACGCAATGGAATTCACTGTTCCGTGTGTACGAACAGAAATATCCGGAGCTGGCAAAAGAATTGCTGCGCCGACTGAAAGGTGAATTGCCGGCTGATTTTGCCGACAAGGCAAATGCCTGGATCAATGCCTGCGCCGAGAAGGGCGAAACGATTGCATCGCGCAAGGCCTCGCAGAACACGCTGAATGCCTTTGGCCCGCTGCTGCCGGAGCTGCTTGGTGGTTCCGCCGATCTCGCCGGTTCCAATCTCACCTTGTGGAAGGGTTGTCACGGCATCCAGGAAGATGCGGCCGGCAATTACGTGTTTTACGGCGTGCGCGAATTCGGCATGAGCGCCATCATGAACGGCATTGCCCTGCATGGCGGCTTCATTCCCTACGGCGCCACCTTCCTGATTTTCATGGAGTACGCCCGCAATGCCGTGCGTATGGCCGCGCTGATGAAGCAGCGTGCCATTCATGTGTACACGCATGATTCCATCGGGCTCGGTGAAGACGGCCCGACCCATCAGCCGGTGGAACAACTCGCCTCCCTGCGCGGCACACCAAACATGAGCGTGTGGCGTCCGGCGGACACCGTTGAATCGGCTGTGTCGTGGAAGGCCGCGCTGGAGCGTGACAACGGCCCGACGGCACTCGTTTTCTCGCGCCAGAATTTGCCGCACCAGCCGCGCAGCGCGCAGCAGATTGCCGACATTGCGCGTGGCGGTTACGTACTGGTGCAGGAAAGTGGTGCGCAGATTGATGCCATCATTATTGCCACCGGCTCGGAAATCGGCCTGGCCGTCGAGGCACAGAAGCAGCTGGCGGCTGCCGGCAAGTCCGTGCGTGTGGTGTCGCTGCCGTCCGTCGATGTATTCATGGCGCAGGATGCTGCGTACCGTGAAGGTGTGCTGCCTGCCGCCGTGCGTGCCCGTGTGGTGGTGGAGGCGTCGCACGTCGATTACTGGTGGAAGTTTGCCGGTCTGGATGGCCGTGTCATCGGCATGACCACGTTTGGTGAGTCGGCACCGGCACCGTTGCTGTATGCCTACTTCGGTATCACCACGGAGGCTGTGGTGGCCGCCGTGAACGAACTGGTCTGATACGCATGACATTGCGCGTGGCGATCAATGGTTACGGCCGTATCGGCCGTAATGTGCTGCGCGCGTATTTTGAAAACGGCGCCGATCCGACGCTGGAGTTTGTCGCCATCAATGATCTCGGCCATGCCGAGGCACTGGCGCATCTCACCCGCTATGACAGCACGCATGGCCGCTTTGCCGGCGACGTGTCGCTGGCGGGCAACATGCTCGAGATCAATGGCCGTCACATCCGCTTGCTGAGTGTGCCGGCACCGGAGCGACTGCCGTGGGCTGATCTGGGTGTTGATGTGGTGCTGGAGTGTACCGGACAGTTTCGTGCACGTGCCGAGGCAGCGCGGCACCTGCAGGCGGGTGCGAAAAAAGTCATCATCGGTGCAGCACCTTTCGATGAGGTGGATGCCACGCTGGTGTACGGCGTGAATCACGAAACCGTACAGCCGGTGCATCGCATCATTTCCAGTGTGTCGTGTACCACGCATGCGTTGGTGCCGCTGGTGAAGATTCTCGATGAGGCCTTCGGCATTGAATCGGGCATGCTGACCGAGATTCATGCCATGACCTCGGATCAGGTGGTGCTGGATCGCACCCATCGTGACCTGCGCCGTGCCCGTGCCGCCGGCGTGAACATCATTCCGACCACCTCCAGCAGCATTGGTGCCTTGCGCCGCGTGTTGCCGGAGCTGGGTGAGCGCATTGATGGCTATTCGCTGCGCGTACCCACGCAGAATGTTGCCGCCATTGATTTCAGTTTTGTCGGGCGCGAGCCGCTCAGCGTTGATGCAATCAATCGCCTGTTTGCCGACAAGGCAAAGAATGAATACAGCAATATCCTCGGGTTCTGTGACGAGCTGCTGGTGTCGAGTGATTTCAACCACTCACCGTATTCGCTGATTTTTGATGCCACCGAAACCCGCGTTGCCGGGCGGCAGGCAAAAGTGCTGGTCTGGTATGACAACGAATGGGGTTATGCCAACCGGCTGCTGGATTTGTGTACGTATTTGAGCAAGGAGTAAATCATGACCGTTATCAAGATGGCTGATCTTGATCTGGCCGGCAAGCGCGTGCTGATTCGCGAAGACCTNNTTCTCCGAAGAAAATTCCATGAAGCCGGTGGCCGAATACCTGTCGCAGGCACTGGGCCGCAATGTGCCACTGGTGCAGGACTACCTGAACGGTGTCGAGGTAAAGCCCGGTGAAGTGGTGTTGTTCGAGAACGTGCGCTTTAACAAGGGTGAAAAGAAGAATGCTGACGAGCTGACGCAGAAATATGCCGCACTCTGCGATGTGTTCGTGATGGATGCGTTTGGTACGGCGCACCGTGCCGAAGGTTCCACGCATGGCGTAGCGAAGTTTGCGAAAGTGGCTTGTGCCGGCCCTCTGCTGGCGGCAGAGCTGGATGCGCTGGGCAAGGCCCTGAAGACACCGGCCCGCCCCATGGTGGCCATTGTTGCCGGATCCAAGGTGTCCACCAAGCTGGATGTGCTGACCTCGCTGTCGGATCTTTGTGATCAGCTGATTGTTGGTGGCGGTATTGCCAATACTTTTCTGGCGGCTGCCGGTTTCAATGTCGGCAAGTCGCTGTGCGAGCACGATCTGATTGATACGGCCAAGGCCATTGCTGCCAAGGTCAATGTGCCGCTGCCGGTGGATGTGGTGGTGGCCGAAGTGAAGGGGCCGATTGAGGACTTCATGGCGTTCGTGAATGGCGCTGAGGCCATTGTGAGGAACGTGGAAGACGTGGGTGACAACGACATGATTCTGGATGTCGGCCCCAGAACGGCGGCGCAGTTTGCCGACATGCTGAAAGCCTCGAAAACCATTCTGTGGAACGGCCCGGTGGGCGTGTTTGAAGTCGACAAGTTTGGCAAGGGCACCGAAGTGCTGTCGCATTCCATTGCCGACAGCGCCGCGTTCTCGATTGCTGGTGGTGGCGATACGCTGGCAGCCATCGACAAGTACGGTGTCAGCGAAAAGATTTCCTATATTTCCACGGGTGGTGGTGCCTTCCTCGAGTTTGTCGAAGGCAAGAAGCTCCCGGCGGTGGTGGCGCTGGAAGAAGCAGCTNNCTGCGTTCAACGTGAACAATCTGGAGCAGATGCGCGCAATCATGGAAGCGGCAGCAAAAACGGATTCGCCCGTGATCGTGCAGGCTTCTGCTGGCGCACGCAAATATGCCGGTGCTCCTTTCCTGCGCCACCTCATTCTGGCGGCGGTGGAAGAATTTCCGGAAATTCCGGTGGTGATGCATCAGGATCACGGCACCTCGCCGGCAATTTGCCAGCGCTCCATCCAGCTCGGTTTTTCGTCCGTGATGATGGATGGTTCGCTGGGTGAAGACGGCAAGACGCCGATGGATTACGACTACAACGTGAAAGTGACACGCAATGTAGTGGCACTGGCACATGCCTGTGGCGTATCGGTGGAAGGTGAAATCGGCTGCCTGGGTTCGCTGGAAACCGGCATGGCCGGTGAAGAAGATGGTGTGGGCGCCGAAGGCGTGCTGGATCACTCGCAGCTGCTGACCGATCCGGAAGAAGCGGCACAGTTCGTCAATGATACGGGCGTTGACGCACTCGCCATTGCCATCGGCACCTCGCACGGCGCCTACAAGTTCACGCGTCCACCAACCGGCGACATTCTCGCCATCGAGCGCGTGAAGCAGATTCATGCGCGCATCCCCGGCACTCACCTGGTCATGCATGGCTCGTCCAGCGTGCCGCAGGAATGGCTGGCGATCATCAATGAGTTTGGTGGTGACATCAAGGAAACCTATGGCGTCCCGGTCGAGCAGATCGTCGAGGCCATCAGGCACGGTGTGCGCAAGGTGAACATCGATACGGACTTGCGTCTGGCTGCCACCGGGGCCATTCGCCGCCACCTCGGCAAGAACCCGGCCGAATTCGATCCGCGCAAATACTTCAAGGACTCCATTGTCGCAATGCGGGATGTCTGCATCGACCGTTACGAGGCCTTTGGTGCTGCCGGCCATGGCAGCAAGATCAAGGCATTGTCACTGGATGCAATGAGCGAGCGTTACGCAAAGGGCGAGCTGACGCCGAAGGTCAACTGAGGCGGTTCATGACGAAGGGCGCGGTGGCGCCCTTTTTCATGGCGTCGTTAGCGCCGGATGGACGGACGGGACTTTGCAGTTGGCGGCATTCCGCCTAGTCTTCGCAGTGCGACATATAACAAGAACCGAAAGGATGCAGCATGAGCAGGAACTACCGTCTTGTCTTTCGTGGCAAATACCTGCCCGGTCTTACGGCCGAAGAAGTGCATGCCAACGTGGCGGCCCTGTTCAAGACGACGGCTGACCGCGTGCAGTCATTGCTGTCTACCCTTCCGGCGATCATCAAGCAGGAAATCGACATTGAGCAGGGTAACCGCTATCTGGAGTTTCTGGCTGAGGCGGGGCTCATCACCCATCTGGAGCTGATCACTGATGAGGCCGGCGAGCCGATTACTCCCGGTAGCTGGGATGGCATCGAACGCCGCTCGGGGGCAGATCGCCGCTACCGCATTGATCGGCGTGCCGCCCGCCGTGGTGCTGCCATCCAGCCGGACCGGCGCAAGAACCGTGGCCGCCGCAAGACCGACCAGACCTGATTCTGCATGCCGTTGCACAACGTGTGTGTCACGCACTTTGCCGGGTGATCATGCTATAAAAGCAGGCATGTTTCCGCGAACCCTTTCCTATGACGACTCTGGATATTGGCGCCGTCAGGCGTGAACTGCTGCATCTGGATCTTGCTGTCTACGTCCCGATCCGGGGCGCGATGGCGGAGTTCGTTCGTCATTACGGCATAGACATGGAGTCCCAGGTTACCGGGGTCCGGCATTATGTCGGCCGCTTCGAGTCGCCGGGGTATCACATTGCTGCCCATGTGTTCATGCCGCTCCAGCCACGTGGCACGGTGTTCATCCTGCACGGCTATCTGGATCATGCCGGGCTTTACCGTCACGTGATCCGCGACTGTCTGCAGCGCGGCTTTGCGGTTTTTCTGCCGGATTTGCCGGGCCATGGCCTGTCGACGGGGGAGCGGATTGATATTCCGGATTTCGATGATTACCAGATGATGCTGGATGCGGCATTCAGTCAGTATGGCGAGGACTTGCCCGGTCCATGGTTTGGTATTGGCCAGAGTACGGGTGGTGCCATCCTGATGGATCATGTGTTGTCGGCATGTGCGCAGGAGCGCAAGCCGGCGTTCCGTTCGGTGCTGCTGCTGGCGCCACTGTTGCGTCCGGCGCAGTGGCAGCAGATCCGCTTCGGATTCTGGCTGATGCGTCATTTTCGCGCGGCAGTACCTCGCGTTTTTCGCAACAACAGCAGTGATGCCGGATTCCTGCGTTTTGTGCGCGAGGATGATCCCTTGCAGGATCGCTGGGTACCGATGAGCTGGATTGGCGCCTTGCGCAAGTGGGTGTTGCGCATGCAGGCGCTGCCGCCGTGTGATTTCCCGGTCCTGCTGGTGCAGGGCATGCGCGATGAAACCATCGAATGGCGCGGCAACAATGCTTTTGTGCGCTCGCACTTTCATGTGGTTCGTGAAACGATTCTGCCCGAAGCATCACATCAGCTGGTGAACGAGCGCGAAGACCTGAGGGCGCCCGTGCATGCTGCGATTGCAGAGCTGCTTGGCTTTGCACAGTGAGTAACGACTCTGTTTTGTTTTATTCTTGAATGAAAGGAGCTGTCCATGAAGGACGCAACCTCGCACCGCTGGCGTTTTTTCCGCTCCGGTGGTTTTGATCAGGTCCGCCTGGATACGCCGGCAGACCTGGCTGCCTTGCGCACCCTCGACCAGAAGCTGTGGACGGCACTTGCGTGTCCGGTTACGGGTCTTGAGTTTGATGCGCGCACGCTGGCTTATCTTGACGGGGATAACGACGGCCGCATTCGCGCGCCTGAGTTGCTGAATGCAGTGGACTGGGTGTTGCAGCGGCTGGGCGATCCCGGGGTGTTGTTCAGCGGTGACAGCCTGCCGCTGGCCGCCCTGGCTGACAATGATGAAGGCCGTGCGTTGCATGCAGCTGCCCGTCGCCTGCTTACCAATCTGGGCAAGGCCGATGCTGTTGCGTTGCAGGTGGCAGATACGGAAGATCTGGCCAGGGTGTTTCCGCCAGAGAAGCCTAACGGTGATGGCATCGTACCCGCCCTGATGGCGGATAATCCCGGCGTGCAGGAAGCCATTGCCGACATCATTACTGCACTTGGCTCTGATGCGGATCGCAGCGGCGAGCAGGGTATTTCCGAAGAAAAAATCACGGCATTTTTTGATCAGGCTGCCTTGCTGCAGGCTTGGCAGGCTCGGGCGGCAGCGGATGACGCCATGCGGCCACTGGGTGATGCCACTGCAGGGGCGGCGGCAGCGCTCAATGCCGTGCGTGGCAAGATTGATGACTTTTTTAATCGCGTGCGACTGGCATCGTTTGATCCGCGTGCCGGCGCCTTGATGAATGGCGAGGAGGCCGAGCTGGTTCGCCTGGCGGCGCTTGATCTTGCCAACACCGGTGATGCCGCAAGACTGCCACTGGCCAATGTGGTGGCGGGCCGTGCACTGCCGCTTCTGGATGGTATCAATCCGGGATGGATGTCGGCGCTTGCAGCATTCCGCGATCAGGTGGTGACGCCATTGCTGGGTGATAAATCCGAGCTGTCGGCCGCCGAGTGGCAGGGCATTGTCGAAGCGTTTGCAGCCTATCAGGGATGGCTTGCCGAAAAGCCGGTGCAGGCGATTGATGTGCTGGATGCGGGGCGGGTTGCTGCAATGGTGGCCGACGGCACCAGGGAAAAACTGCTGGAGCTGGTGGCACTCGACAAGTCAGTTGCTGTCGAGGCCGATGGCCTGCTGGACGTTGATCGTATTGTCCGCTTCCAGAAAAATCTGGTAGTGCTGCTCAATAATTTCATTTCGTTCCGTGATTTTTATACGCATCGCGCCAAGGCAATTTTCCAGGCAGGCACGTTGTTCATCGATGGCAAGAGCTGCGATCTCACGGTGCGGGTTGGCGACATGGCCAAACACAGTGCGCAGGCTGCCGCCAGTGGCAGCTATCTGGTGTATTGCGATTGCACGCGTCCCGGCGAAGCAAAAAAAATGACGATTGTGGCGGCGATTACTGCGGGCGACTCCGGCAAGCTGACCACGGGCCGCAACGGTATTTTCTATGATCGCAACGGCGTTGACTGGGATGCCCATGTCATCAGGCTGGTTGAGCACCCGATCAGCGTAAGGGAAGCGTTCTGGACGCCCTATCGTCGCATTGGCAAGATGATTTCGGACCAGATGCAGAAAATGGCCGCATCACGTGACAAGGCCATGGAAGAAAAAGCTGCCGCAGGTGTGGGTAGCGCGGCGACCAAGGTGGAAACGGCGGCGCCTGCGCCTGCTGGTGCACCGGCCACACCGCCCGTGCCGTTTGATATTGCCAAGTTTGCCGGTATTTTTGCGGCCATCGGTCTCGCCATTGGCGCTATCGGAACGGCACTGGCAGCAGTTGCTGCCGGCTTTCTGGCGCTCAAGTGGTGGCAGATGCCTCTGGCCATGCTGGGCGTGATGCTGCTGGTATCCGGCCCGTCAATGGTGCTGGCCTGGTTCAAGCTGCGCAAACGCAATCTGGGCCCACTGCTGGATGCCAATGGCTGGGCGGTGAATACGGCGGCCAACATCAACATTGCTTTTGGGGCGGTGCTGACGCAGCTGGCAGAGTTGCCGGCGGGGGCCGAGCGTTCGCTCACTGATCCGTATGCGGCAAAGAAACATCGCTGGGTGTGGTGGCTGCTGCTGATTGCGGTAGTGGCAGGTGCCGTGTGGGGATATGAAGTGAACTGGTTTGGTATGAAATAATCCGGCCAATAAAAAAGCCCGCACAAGCGGGCTTTTTTATTGGCAAGAAGCGCAGGCGGGCAACATCAGCTACCTGGTCATGCAACCGAACGTCTCAACCGCCCATCAGGCTTTTCTTCTTCGTCTTGCGAATTTCCTTTTCACTCTGGAACTCCACCAGACCGCTTTCAATGTCAGTCAGCTTCATGGTGAATTTGTAGTAAACGTCCTTGGTGTTGCCGGCCGTTTTCACAATGCTGGAGAAGTTGCCATAGAGCATGTACTGGGCGCCGAGTTGACGTCCCATCTGTACCGACTTGGCTTCGTCCACCAGACCGCTGTTTTTCTGGTAATCCATCTGCTTCATCACGGCATCAACTGCTGTCATGTCGACAAAACGGAACTTGCCGGAGTTGAGCAGCTTGGTCGAGATGGTGTCGGTGATGGACTCGGTATCGATGTGTTCGGTGGTCTTGTTCTTGATCTTGTCGACAAAGAGGATGGGACGCTTGCCGCCGGCGCCAATCTCTGCAACGGCACCGGATGCCAGCATGTCGTCGACCATCTTCTCGGCAATCATCTGCAGGTCGGTCGAGCCGAAGTCCGTGTTCACGGTTTCGACGGCGGTGGCTTCGCCATATTGCACTGAGGTACAACCGTTAAGGCCGAGCACGCCGGCGGCGAGCAGCGGAACAAGAACAAGTGTGCGCTTCATCATTACTGGGTCACTCCCTGGGGTTCACGAATCTGGATCTGGAAGCGCTTGGCGCGGTCGCTGGGGCCGGTGGCGCTGATGGTGGTTTCATCCTTGCCGGCAACGCTGGCAGGTTTCCATGGGCGATTGTCTTCGTCCAGCGACATGTCGTTGCTGTCGAACCAGACAATCTTGTATTCGAATTTCTGGGTGGTGCCGGCCGTGTTCTTCAGTGTGGCCTGTGCCTTGGGAAGGCCGCCGGGTGTCTCAACCACGGCAGAGCGGGCAACCTTGATGGTGCCCTTCATGTCGCCACCGCGGTAGTTGATGATCTCTTTGGTCGGGTCGGAAGCGCAGGCCGAAAGGACCAGGCTGGAGCCCAGCAGCAGGGCGGTAGCGAGACGTTTCATGGGGTTCTCCTTGAGTAATCCTTCCTCTCCTGAGGATGGAATGAATGTGTCATAAAGGATAGATGTGACTGTACGTTCTGCCGGGCAGGACCGCCAAGTGCACCAGTGTCGGTCTTCCGTTACGGACCTCGACGTCAAGCGGAGCGCTCATGCCGGGTACCGCCACACGATGGGCGCCTGCCGGCAGCGGAATGCGCAGTACCTGGCCGCTGCCGGGCAGGGTCAGCCATGAGCGCAGGTCAGCCTTGTCGGTAACGAGGCTGTAGAGCGTCCCGGCCAGCCCCATCAGTCCGGAGGAATCCTGCTGCTGGAGCTGGCGCTGCATTTCCTGCTTGGTCAGCAGGCGCAGGAAGGCGCGTACCAGCATGCCGGGAATTTCGTCCTTGAGGGTGCGCACGGCAAGGGCGCGTGTATCCACCAGCAGGGATGTTTCCAGCGTGCGGCCGCTGACATCGACGACCATGGAGGAGGGGGCCGGAATGTTTCCGGAGTAGACCGGAAAGCTCACGGTATTGAGCGTCTTGGAGGTCCAGATCGGAATGCCGACGGCTTCCTTGGGGGGGACAAAGCCCTCTTCCAGGTAGATGACCAGTTCACCTTCGCCCTTGGCCGGACCATACTGGACATTGCCGATCTGGCGCGCCAGCTTTTGCGCATCCTCGATGCCGGTCTTGAGCCCGGTACGCACCACGTCGCGCTGCACATAGGGATTGTCCGGTACCAGTTCGAGCGCCTTGCGATAGTCGATGTAAGCGTCGTTGTTGTTGCCGGTGGCTTCGTAGATCAGGCCCGAAAGGTAAAAGGTGGCGGCATTCTGGAAGCCTGATTTTACCCTGCCGGCGGCCACGTCCATGCCGGTGAAATAGCCCTCATAGCGTTCAACATCAAACCCCTTCTTTTCGGCGTCCTCACGGGCCGAGTCGACGGTGTTTTCCTTTTTGGCCAGCGCTTCGTTCTGGATGAGGTTGGCCCGGCGAACTTCAACCAGTGCGGCACTGCCATCCCCATTGGCCAGGTAATTCAGTGCCTGGTACTGATGCACAAACACGCGCTCGTACAGGCTGCCGGCATAGGGGCGGGCATTGTCGTTGGTGATCAGGCTGGCGCCCGAGGCGAGCGTGGCCGAGGCTGAAATCACGGCGCGATCTTCCAGCGCAGCGTACGCGCTGATCGCAGCATCAAAATCGGTTTTGCTGGCATCGATGTTGCTGGCGAGCTGGCCGATGCGGCCGCGTTCTTGCAGATAGAGCAGCCGGTCAGCACTGTCGCGTTTGCGGTCCAGTGCCGTCAGTGCGCTGTCGGGCTGGCTCTGCTCCAGTGAGCGTTGCCAGCCGGATGCCTGAATGGGGTAGGGCATGAAGACCGAGCCTGCCGCACAGCCACCCAGTACCACTGGCAGCAACAGCAGGGAGATCCCGCGAAATAGACGCATGTTCAGGACGTTCCTGTCTCTTGCCGGTTTACCAGCGGGGGCCGCGGGGGGTATCAGCTGCGGCAGGTGCTGCCACTTCTGCATCGGCCTTGCGTACCAGCATGCCGGTCGCGACCGTCGCCTCGCCAGTAATTTCAGCTTTCACAAAACGGGGCAACACTTCCGTGATGGTGGCGCGTGCCACATCGGATTCGGCATGGCCCAGTGTTTCATTGGTGTCCGTATCAATAATGGCTTCGCCCTGGCTGAACACGGCAAGGGCATCACCCTTTTCCAGACCGCTGCTTTCGGCACCACGGTTAAGGTAAATCACCTTGCCTTCCACGCGGGCAACACGCAGCGGGAATACGGTGTCGGTAATGCGGCTGACCATGGCGGCGGCGGCCCCGGACAGCAGTTTGCTGCCGATGCTTTCACCTTTCTTGGGCTTGCGCAGCACGGCTTCCTGGCTGAATTTTTCGGCGGCAACAATGCGGCCGGTGCGGGCATCGATCACGCGCAGGTAAAGCTTGATGTGGCCTTCCTGCTGAATGCTCACCTGGGTGGAGTAGGGGATGGCCTTGCTGACCGATTCGGCACTGATGTCGTCGATGCGGCCCAGCACAAAGTAATCCGCGCCCAGCAGCTTCGCGATTTTCGGTGCTTCATCCGGAGAGGCGTAGTCGCTTTCCTCAAACTCCTTTTCCTGGACCAGGTCATCAACACGCTGGCGCTCCAGCACGTCAAACTTGCGGGTAGCAACAAGCTGGTGGATCAGCTCGTCCGTCAGCAGTGATGTCTGGCTTTCCACCGTGCCCTTCAGGATGGCATCGGGTGTGACCATGATCACCTGCTTGTCCACGGTAAAGGGCAGTACGGCCAGCGTGGGGCGAGCCGCTTCGGCCAGCTGGGCAGTCAGGGCAAGGGCAGGGATGAGCAGCAAACGGACAAGGCGCATGGTTCCTCCAGAACACGGGGCACAGAGCGTTGGACACTATCGAGTCTAGAGGCGGATGTCTGTGGGGGGAAGGTTTAACGGCTGCTCAAGGCGCTGACGAACTGGTTTTTTACCCGGTTCTGTCATAAAGATATGGCTGCATTAGCGTTCCACCCACATACAAGGATGATCATCATGAAAGCATATGGTGCAGAGTTTATCGGGACCTTCTGGCTGGTCCTCGGCGGGTGCGGCAGTGCGGTACTGGCCGCTGCCTTTCCCGAGGTGGGCATTGGCCTGCATGGCGTTTCCCTGGCCTTTGGCCTGACCGTGCTTACCATGGCCTTTGCCATTGGCCATATCTCGGGTTGTCATCTCAATCCGGCCGTTTCCATCGGACTGTGGGCCGGTGGGCGGTTTCCCGCCAGCAAGCTGCTGCCCTACATCGTGGCGCAGGTACTGGGGGGCATCGTGGCGGGCGGTGTGCTGTTCCTGATTGCCAGTGGCAAGGCAGGCTTTGATGTCTCGACCGGTTTTGCATCCAACGGCTACGGTGCCCATTCCCCGGGCGGCTATTCCATGACGGCGGCGCTGGTGACCGAAGTGGTAATGACCATGATGTTCCTGGTCATTATCCTGGGTGCTACCGACAAGCGTGCCCCGCAGGGATTTGCGCCCATTGCCATTGGCCTGGGGCTTACCCTTATTCACCTCATTTCCATTCCCGTCACCAATACCTCGGTGAATCCGGCGCGCAGTACGGGTGTCGCCGTCTTTGTTGGTGACTGGGCCACGGCACAGCTCTGGCTGTTCTGGCTGGCACCGATTGCAGGTGCCGTGATCGGGGCTGGCATTTACCGGTTTATTGGTGGCGAAGAAAAAGCGTAGGCAATTGCTGGCGCCATTCCTGCGTGCGTTACCGCACGCAGGAATCCCGGTTTCCATATAAGGCATGGCCTTTTAAGTTTATTTGGAGCGATTCTGGCGGGTTGACCGGATATGTCTTGCAGGTGGCGTTGATAGAGCCTATTGCAAGTAGCATGACTGCTTTAATGAGTCAGCCGTTTGATTGTCTGGGCGTCAAACGGATATCCAGTTGAATGAAGGTAAATCGCCATGAAACACTTATTGGGAGTGGTCACGCTTGCCGTGGCAATGACTCCAGCCTTCGCCGCCGATGTAGGTGTCTCGGTGACTGTCGGCCAGCCGGGTTTTTACGGCACCATTGATATCGGCAACACATCCCGGCCGCGGCTGATTTATGCCGAGCCGAAGTATGTGCAGCGCGTGCGCGTGGGCCAGGTAATGCAGCCGATTTATATGCGGGTGCCGCCGGGACATGCAAAAAACTGGAGCAAGCATTGCGGTGCCTATAATGCCTGCAACCGTCCTGTCTATTTTGTGCAGGATAGCTGGTACAACACGGTTTATGTGCCGCAGTACCGTGAGGGCAATCATGGTGGTGACGGCAATCAGAAACATCACGGAAACGGTAACGGCAATAATGGGCACAAGGGCAAGGGCCACAAATGACGAGGTTGCCGGGGCGGTGCCCTCCTTGATCATTATTGAATGGGTAAATAAAAAAAGCCGGCTTGCGCCGGCTTTTTCATGGGTCAACCTTGCCGGATCAACTACCTGATCAGTACAGCACGCGGGTACGGATGGTGCCGTCGATATGCTGCAGCTTTTCCAGCGCGACAGTGGAGTATTCCTTGTCCACGTCCATGACCAGATAACCGATGGATTCGTTGGTCATCAGGCTCTGTGCGCTGATGTTGATGTTGTTTTCGGCGAACACGCGGTTGATGCTCATCAGCACGCCGGGCACGTTCTTGTGGATGTGCAGCAGGCGGTGCTTGCCGGGCTGCAGGGGCACGGCCACTTCCGGGAAATTCACGGCAGACAGGGTGCTGCCGCTGTCGGAGTAGCGCGCAAATTTCTCAGCTACTTCCAGGCCGATATTGGCCTGGGCTTCCAGCGTGGAGCCGCCGATGTGCGGAGTGAGGATGACGTTGTCGAGGCCGCGCAGGGGCGATTCGAAAATCTCGTCGTTGGCCTTGGGTTCTTTCGGGAACACGTCGATGGCGGCGCCACCGATGTGCTTGCTCTTGATGGCATCAGCCAGGGCATCAATGTCCACGCAGGTGCCGCGCGCGGCGTTGATGAAAATGGCGCCCTTCTTCATCTTGGCGAACTGTTCGGCCTTCATCATGTTCTTGGTGGAGGGCAGNNGCAATCACGGACAGCTGCGAGCCGATGCTGCCATAGCCGACAATGCCGAGGGTCTTGCCACGGGTTTCCCAGGAGCCTTCGGCCGACTTGCTCCAGCCGCCGCGGTGCACGAGGAAGTTCTTCTCGGGGATGCCGCGCAGCAGCAGGATCAGCTGGCCCAGCACCAGTTCGGCCACGGAACGTGTATTGGAGTAGGGAGCGTTGAAGACGGGAATGCCCTTCTCCATGGCGGCCTTGAGGTTGACCTGGTTGGTGCCGATGCAGAAGCAGCCGATGGCGATGAGCTTGTTGGCGGCTGCCAGCACCTTTTCAGTTACCTGGGTACGCGAACGGATGCCGACAAAGTGGGCATCCTTGATCTTCTCGATCAGGGTGTCCTCGTCCAGAGCCGTCTTCAGGTACTCGATATTCGTGTAGCCGTTGGACTTGAGCACGTCCAGGGCGTTCTGGTGCACGCCTTCCAGCAACAGGAAACGGATCTTGGATTTGTCGAGAGAGAGCTGGCTCATGGGCATCCTCGGGGCAGACAGGGCCGGGTCCTGGCGGACCGGGCCGGAAAAATAAGCCGCGTATGTTACCATGATGCGCCCCGTGAGACACCGGCCGGCCGGAACCCTTTTGACCGGCGAGTTCGGCCCTGTGCCGCGGGACCGATCAGTCTGACCCCTGCCCTGTATGGAGTTGCTTGCCATGTCGCTTGCCCCTGAAATCCTGTCCCGCCTGACCGCGATTGTTGGCGAGAACCGTGTGAAAACCGATGCGGACAGCCTGAAAACCTGGGGTTGTGACTGGACGAAGATCTATGCGCCGGCCCCGTCCGCCATCGTGTTTCCGACCTCCATCGAGCAGGTGCGTGACGTGGTGTTGCTGGCCAACGAGATGAAGCTGGCGCTGGTGCCCTCGGGTGGCCGTACCGGGCTCTCCGCCGGTGCGGTGGCGGCGAATGGTGAGGTGGTGGTCAGTTTTGACCACATGAACAGGATTCTTGAGTTTGTGCCGGAAGACCGCATGGTGCGTATCCAGGCGGGCGTGGTGACAGAACAGCTGCAGAACTTTGCCGAAGACCAGGGTCTGTATTATCCCGTCGACTTTGCCAGTGCCGGCTCCAGCCAGATCGGCGGCAACATCGGCACCAATGCCGGCGGCATCAAGGTGATCAAGTACGGCATGACCCGCAACTGGGTGCTGGGCCTCAAGGTCATTACCGGCAAAGGCGATTACCTCGAACTCAACAAAGACATGGTGAAGAACGCGACGGGCTACGATTTCCGTCATCTCTTCATCGGCGCCGAAGGTACGCTGGGTTTTGTGGTGGAGGCCACCATGAAGCTGGAGCGCAAGCCGCGCGACCTGCGCGTGCTGGTGCTGGGCACCCCGGATTTTGATTCGGTCATGAAAGTTCTGGCGACCTTCCAGCAAAAACTGGACCTCACCGCTTTCGAGTTTTTCTCCGAGCTGTCGACGCAGCTGGTGATTGAACACACCGGTATTCCGCGCCCGTTCGAGTCAGCAACACCGTTTTATGCGCTGCTGGAGTTCGAGGCGCTGAGCGAGGCGATGGCTGATGACGCCATGGCGCTGTTCGAGTATTGCGTCGAGCAGGGCTGGGTGGTGGATGGCGTGATGAGCCAGAACGAAACCCAGGCGAAAAACCTGTGGCGCCTGCGTGAAGACATTTCCGAAACCATCGCAAAGTTCACGCCCTACAAGAATGACATCTCCGTGATCATCCAGCGTGTGCCGGGATTCATTGCCGACATTGATGCGATTGTGTCGAAGGAGTATCCGGATTTTCGCGTGGTGTGGTTTG
Source organism: Moraxellaceae bacterium (assembly GCA_003543245.1). Taxonomy (GTDB): domain Bacteria; phylum Pseudomonadota; class Gammaproteobacteria; order Pseudomonadales; family Moraxellaceae; genus UBA2031. Next base: position 21,401 of record DPJB01000025.1, read on the forward strand.
GCCACATCGGCGACGGCAACCTGCACCTGAATATCCTCAAGCCAGATGACATGGCCAGGGAAGATTTCTTTGCCAAGTGCAAGGTCGTCAATACGCATGTGTTCGAAACGGTCGCCAAGTACAACGGCTCCGTGTCCGCCGAACATGGTGTCGGCATGACCAAGAAGCCGTATGTCAGCTACACGCGTTCCGAAGTGGAAATCGCATACATGAAAGCAGTCAAGCAGGTATTTGATCCGAACAATGTGATGAATCCGGGCAAGCTGCTTGATATCTGAGGCGGTGGTGTCTTTTTAATGCGTGCGCTGATGGCGCCTGATGACGTTTGACGTAACTGGAGCAATGAAATGCCAAGCGGACTGTTCTGGTTTCCCCTGGTTGCACTGGTTGTGACGGTGGTGCTGGTCATCGTGGTGAAAAAACGCGGTAACGATCAATAGCCTGCCATTCACAACCTGCTACAACTGGCTGCAATAAAAACGAACAACAAGGAGCGGATCATGAGCAAGACCATCGAGTTTTTTTATGACATTGCCAGCCCTTACAGCTTTCTGGCTGCGACGCAGATTCCGCGACTGGAAAAACTGGCGCGGGTGGTGTGGCGTCCGTTCCTGATCGGTGGTGTGTTCAAGGCATCGGGCAACATGATGCCGGGCGCCAATCCGTTCAAGGGCCAGTACATGCTCAAGGATTTGCAGCGTCTGTCGAAATACTATGACGAGCCGCTGCGGTTTCCGAGCCGTTTCCCCATTAACTCCCTGAATGCCATGCGTGCGCTGACAGCGGCCGATCCGGCGGACCTGCCGGCGCTGACGCTCAAGCTGTTTCGTGCGTACTGGGTGGATGACAGGGATGTGGCCGATGTTGCGGTGCTGACCGAGTTGCTGGGCGCCGACCTGATGGCGAAGACGCAGGATGATGCGGTCAAGGCAAAACTGAAGGAGGCCACCGAGAGTGCCGCCCAGCGTGGTGCGTTTGGTGCGCCAACCTTCTTTGTTGGCGACGACATGTATTTTGGCGAAGACCGCATTTTCCTGATCGAACACGATCTCAAGGGTCAGTGATTGCCATGGTGTATCAGCACACGTTTCTGGATGGATCACCTTGTTCATTGCCTGTGGGCAAGGTGGTGTGTGTCGGCCGCAATTACGCGGCGCATGCGCGCGAACTTGGCAACGCCGTGCCGGAAACGCCAATCCTTTTCCTGAAGCCATCGACGGCGCTGGTGCCATTGTCACCTTCATTTTCTGTGCCGCAGGGGCGAGGTGAGTGTCATCACGAAACCGAAATCACGGTGCTGATCGGCAAGACGCTGACGAATGCTGGCGAGGCCGAGTGCCGTGCGGCGATTGTCGGCGTGACGCTGGGGCTGGACCTGACCTTGCGTGATGTTCAGAGCGTGCTGAAGAAGAATGGTCATCCCTGGGAAGTGGCCAAGGCGTTTGATGGTGCTGCACCACTGGCCCCGTTCATGGCGCCGCAGGCATTCGGTGATCTGGCAGGCCAACACTTTTCTCTGACGGTGAATGGCGAGGTTCGTCAGCAGGGCAATACGGCTGACATGATCACGCCGGTGCTGGCGTTGCTGCAGTACATCTCCACGATTTTCACGCTGCAGCCGGGCGATGTGGTGATGACGGGTACGCCTGAGGGCGTGGCAGCGCTGCATTCCGGTGATGTGCTGGAGCTGGAGCTGGGTGAGTTGCGCGCGGTAACAACAGTCGGCTGAAGCCGCTCCCACGAAAAACTGTCGCTATTTCCAGCTGTCCTGGAATTTGTGAATCTGGCGACGGTCTTTTTTGCTGGGGCGATGATCGGGGTGCGCAAGGTTTTGCGCCTGCCGGTTGGCCGTGAGTTGCTCGCGTTGCGTAATGCTCTCGGCGGTTTCCTCGTATAGCATCTGTGCCACCGTGGCCGGGCCACGCACGTCCGACAAGGCTTTCACCGTCACGGTTTTTTCATCAAAGCCCTGGCGGATGGTGAACACCATGCCGGGCCTGACTTCCTTGCTGACCTTTACGCGCACACCCTCGCAATGCACCTTGCCGCCCTCGATGGCCTCCTTCGCCAGTGAGCGTGTGCGATAGAAACGTGCGGCCCACAGCCATTTGTCGATGCGGACTTTTTCATCTGCGGCCATGGTGCTCACTCACAGGAATCCCGGGAGCACCGGAATTGGCAGGATGTCGTCAAAATGCTGCAGTGCAGCATAGTGCAGTCCTTCACGTGGCGGGCGCTGGCTGTCCGGCTGGGCAATGGTGAGCAGGTGGGCAATACCGAAGCGTTCCGCCGAGCGCAGCACGGCTTCGCTGTCGTCAATGAACAGCGTGCGTGCCGGATCAAAATGATCGCGCGCCTGCAGGGCAGCCCAGAAATCCGGGTGTTCCTTGGGCATGCGGAACTCGTGCGCGCAGATGATGCGTTCGCAGTACTGCAGGAAGGGTGAGTGGTCCAGTTTCAGGCTCAGGCTGTGGTGATGGGCATTGGTCACCAGCCAGGCATGGCGACCGCTGTTGGTGATCGCCTCCAGAAATTCGAGGGCTCCGGCACGCGGCCTGATGAGATGGGCCACCTCGTGCTTGTGGGCCACGATGTCCATGTCCAGTTCGTTGCTCCAGAAGTCCAGGCAGTACCAGTTGAGCGTGCCCTGTTCCTTGCCGAAGCGGGCGACCAGTTCCTCGTGGGCCGCCTCGAGAGGAATGCCCTTGTACATGGCATAGGTGTCCGGCAGGTGCCTGAGCCAGAAGTGGTTGTCGAAATAGAGGTCGAGCAGGGTGCCATCCATGTCGAGCAACACGGTATCAATGGCATCCCATGACAGGGGCAGGGACATGTACACTTCCGGCAGAGAATGAACAGGTCATGAGTATGGCAAAGCTTCCGGAAATCCTGAAGAAGACAGTGATTGCGCGAAGCCGTTTCTTTGCGGTGGAAGAGCTGGAACTGCAGTTTGGCAACGGTGTGCGCCGTACCTATGAGCGCCTGCGCCCGGGTTCGGTGCCGGCGGTCATGGTGGTGGCCATGCTGGATGCGGATACCGTGCTCATGATCCGCGAGTACGGTGCGGGCGTGCATGCCCATGAGCTGGGCCTGCCCAAGGGCTCGGTGGAGGCTGATGAAACCCTGGAGCAGGGTGCCCTGCGCGAGCTGCAGGAAGAAACGGGCTATGCTGCACGTGAGTTGCGGATGCTGAAAACGGTAACGCTGTCGCCTGGTTACATGGGTCACCGGCTGACCATCGTGCTGGCACGGGACCTGTTTCCGTCGCGCCTTGAAGGCGATGAGCCGGAACCGATTGAGGTGGTACCGATGCCGTTGTCGCAGCTGGAAGAATGGGTCTGGCGCGAGGATCTGACTGAGGCGCGCTCGATTGCCGCCCTGTACATGGTGCGCGACATCCTGCGTGCAGAGGAGAGGGAACGACATGCAGCTCACGCGTGAACTGATGCAGCAGGTGCTGGATGTTGCGATTGAGGCCGGCAAGGAAATCCTGGTGATCTACCGCGACGAGTCGCTCTGGCAGTTGCAGCAGAAGGCCGATGATTCTCCGCTGACGGCCGCCGACATGGCGGCGCATTACTCGATTGAAAAAGGCCTGCGTGATCTGGTGCCGGGTACGCCGGTGTTGTCGGAGGAGTCGGACGACATTCCTTATGAGGATCGCGCCGGCTGGTCGCATTTCTGGCTGGTGGACCCGCTTGATGGCACGCGCGAATTTGTCGCACGCAATGACGAGTTCAGTGTGAATATCGCGCTGGTGTTCGGCCATCAGGCGGTGCTGGGTGTGGTGTATGCGCCGGTCACTGGCGTGGGTTATGTCGCGGCCAGCGGACTGGGCGCATGGCGGGTTCAGAACGGGGAGTGGCTGCAGTTGCACGCGGCGCAGTTGCCGGTTGCAGGTGAGCGTGCGCTGACCCTGTGTGAAAGCCGTCGTCACCGGGACCCGCGCGAGGATGATTTTGTGGAGGCGGTACGAGCCGCGCTGGGCGACGTCAGCATCAGGGTGGCGGGTTCGGCCTTCAAGATATGTGCTGTGGCAGAAGGGACGGCGGATGCCTATCCGCGCATGGGTCCCACCATGGAGTGGGATACCGGTGCCGGGCAGGTGATTGTAGAGGAGGCGGGCGGGGCCATGCTGGACGATCGTGGCCGCCCGCTGCGCTACAACGCGCGCGAAACGCTGCGTAACGGCAGTTTTATTGTACTGGGCAGTGCGCGGGAAAAGTGGTTGTCATGCTGGCTGCCGCTGTTCAGAAGCGTCGGGCAGTGACATTTCATTCGCGGCCAATGGCATCATTGAAGTGCATGCCACGAATGAAATGCATACCGCGAACAATCACTCGTTGTCGTCTTTTTTCTTGTCGGCCGGGTTGCTGACGTTTTCGGTGTTCAGCCATTCCACTTTCCAGCAGGCCTGCTTGTGGTCGCTCAGTACGGGCGTCAGCCAGGTGAACAGCTTGCGCACCTCGTTGTCGAAATGCCAGGGCGGGTTGACCAGGATCATGCCGGTGCCATTGAGGCCAAGCTGGTTGTCCGGGGGCAGCACGCACAGTTCGGTGGCGAGGATTTTCGGGATGAAGGTGTTGCGCAGGCGACGATAGAATCGCGTGATGGCGTGGTGATCCTTGATCGGGAACCAGATGGCGTACATGCCGGTGGGCCATTTGGCATGCGCCCGGGCGAGCAGCTCCACCACCGGGGCATAGTCGTCGCGCTCTTCCTCGTAGGGCGGATCAATCAGCACGAGTCCGCGCTTTTCCTTTGGTGGAATCAGTGCGGTGAGGCCTTCGTAGGCGTCGCGCATGTGGATGGACACATTGCTGTTGCGCGACATGAACTTTTTCAGCGTACCGGCATCGTCGGGGTGCAGCTCCATCAGCTGGGCTCGGTCCTGCGGGCGCATGCTGTGCAGGGCCAGCCAGGGTGAGCCGGGGTACCAGAAGCCTTCGCGCTCGCGGCCCAGTGCGGCTACCGATTCCAGGTAGCGGGTGACCCATGCCGGGGCCTGGGCCTTGTCGGCTTCCTTGACGCGGCTCAGGCCGCTCTTGAATTCCAGGGTTTTCTGCGCGGCACCGGCCCCCAGGTCGTACAGGCCGCAACCGGCATGGGTGTCGATATAGCAATACGGCGTATCCTTGCGGGCCAGGCTTTCAAACAGGCCCAGCAGCAGGACATGCTTGACGACGTCGGCAAAATTGCCGGCATGGAAATGATGGCGATAATTCATGATGTATTGTCACGGGCAGCGGGCCGGAAACAGGCGTGCTGCCGATTGCGTGGAGAAGATGGTCCCCATGATACCTGATAGCACCCCGACTCTGCCGGCTTCTTCCGCGGCCATCTGGCCGACCAGCGACTGGACCCGGATCGTCGACCGTCTTGCCACGGACCGGCATGTCATCCTGCCCGGCATTTTGCCGGCAGCGTGCTGGCAGGCCCTGCGGGCGGAGGCGGAGCAGTTGCAGGCGGGGGCATCCTTTCGTGAGGCCCGGATTGGCCGGGGGACGCAGGTACAGCAGGAAAAAGCCATTCGCAGCGACAGTCTGTGCTGGCTGGAGCCACAGATGCCGGCCGGTGGTGCCTACCTGCGCTGGATGGATGGCTTGCGTGACACCCTGAACCGGGAGCTGTTTCTGGGCCTGGCCGAGTTCGAGGCGCAATACGCGCACTATCCGGTCGGGGCTTTCTACAAGAAGCATGTGGACCGGCACCGGGATTCGAATGCGCGTGTGGTATCGGCGGTGCTGTACCTGAATCCGGACTGGCCGGTGGCGGCTGGCGGCGAGCTGGTGATGTTTGATGAGGCGGATCAGGAGCAGTTTCGCCTGTCGCCGCAGGGCGGCACGCTGGTGCTGTTCATGAGTGCGGACATGCCGCACGAGGTGTTGCCGGCCACGGTGGCGCGCTGGAGCATCGCGGGCTGGTTCCGCACGCGCTCCTGAGTGCTGGTGTGACGGGACGGAGTCAGTACTGGCCGGTGCGCAGCAGTACGAGGGTGCAGGCTTCCTCGACGGTAATGCCGGCTTTTTCCAGCTCGCGCTCCAGTACCGGGTTTTCGGCGCCGGGGTTGAATATCACGCGCTTCGGTTTCAGCCGGAGCAGGCCCGGCAGCAGGTTGGCCGAGTGTTGCGGGCTGACGTACATGGTTACGGTATCCACCTGGCCATGTGGCAGGGCGTCGACATCCGCAATGACGCGGATGCCTTCAATTTCCTGCTGGGCCGGATTCACGGGCAGCACGGTGTGGCCATACTCGCGCAGCATGCGGATGGCCTTGTTGCTGTAGCGTTCGGGCTTGGGGCTGGCGCCCAGTACGGCGACCGTTTCGCTCATCACCTGTTTCCTGTGTTTGTTCCGGGTTCTGTTCAGGGAAAAATGCCTGGACAGCCAGTTGTACAGCGAACTCGCCATCATGTCTGTTGTGCTCCGGCGTCGTCGCCGGCTGTCATACCCAGCGGTTCAGGCAGGCATGCAGGTCCTCATAGCGGATCGGTTTGGAGAGGAAGTCACTCATGCCGGCAGCCCGGCATTCCTGCTTGTCGGCATCACGGCTGTTGGCGGTCAGGGCGATGATGGGGATGTCGGAAAAGCCTTGCGAGCGCAGTGAGCGCGTTGCCGAGATGCCATCCATTTCGGGCATTTGCACGTCCATCAGGATCACGTCGTAAGGCAGCTGGGCCGCCATCACCAGTGCTTCCAGACCATTGCCTGCCATGTCGACATGGCAGCCCATTTTTTCCAGCATGCGCGCCGCGACTTTCTGGTTGATGGCGTTGTCTTCCACCAGCAGGACACGGATGCCGGGGCGCAGGCTGGGCAGTGGATTACCGCGGGAGTGGTGACTGGACAGGGTATGACGGGTGACCAGCCCTTCGTGCTCCTTGGTTGCCAGCACGTTCAGGGTGCTGATGATCCAGCCCAGCCGCGCCGGCTTGGGCAGGTAGGCAGCAATGTTGTGGGTACGGCAGAAGGCGTGGTCGCTGCTGTCCGGTCGTGAGGAGAGCAGCAGCATGGCGGCATCCCCCAGTGCGGGCTCTGCGCGCAGGGCCGCGATCAGGGTTTCGGCATTGCCATCGGGTAGTTCTGCGTCCAGCAGGACATAGCGCGGGGTTTGCCGCTGCACGGCCAGTACGGCTTCTGCCACGCTGCCGGCACCAAACACGGCCAGACCGGCGCGGGCGAGGCCCTTTACCAGCAGGTCGCGATTGACGGGGTTGTCATCAACCACCAGGACTGGCGCACTGCGCAGGGTTGGCAGGATGGCGGGGAGCAACTGGTGGCCGGCATCCGGGTCCATTGCCAGCCAGAAAGTGGCACGGAAGGTGGAGCCACGGCCCGGCGAGCTGGCCATGCTGACCTGGCCACCCATACGTTCGACCAAGGCCTTGCAGATGGCAAGACCGAGTCCAGTGCCGCCAAAACGGCGGTCCCTGGAGGCCTCGACCTGGGTGAATTTCTCGAACAGTTCGGACTGTTTTTCCGGATCAATGCCGATGCCGGTGTCGGCCACAGACAGTTCGTACAGAACAGCGCCACGCCCGCGCTCACGGGTGCGCAGACTGACGGTGATGCCGCCTTGCTGGGTGAACTTGATGGCATTGCTGAGGTAGTTGAGCAGGATCTGGCGGAAGCGGCCAGGGTCCCCAATCACATGGAAGGGGGTGGTGGGTTCCAGTTCGATGGTGAGGCTCAGTTCTTTCTTGCGGATTTGCGGCAGTAGCAGCTCGCAGGTTTCGTCGATAGCCACCTGCAGGTCAAACGGCACTTCTTCAAACGACAGTTTGCCGGCCTCGATCTTGGAGAAGTCGAGAATGTCGTTGATGATGGTCAGCAGCGCATGACCGGACTGCATGATGGTGTGCAGCTGTTCGCGCTGTTCCGGATTGAGCGGACTGTGCGCGAGCAGCTGCGCCATGCCCAGCACGCCATTCATGGGTGTGCGGATTTCATGGCTCATGGTAGCCAGGAATTCGCTCTTTTCGCTGGAAGCAGCTTCTGCGGCATCACGAGCCTGGATCAGTGCCTGCTCATACTGCTTGCGCGTCGACAGATCGGTGATCATGGTCAGGAAGTGTGGCTCGCCATCAAGCTCGATGACACTGAGGTGAAGTTCAACCGGAAAGTTCTCGCCGGTCGAGATGCGGCGGCAAGTCCACTCCTGATGCTGGGCACCTTCGGTGATCGTTTTCTTCATCATGTCGCGCAGGACATCAACAGACGGGCGTCCATCCGGCTGCATCAGTGGCGACAGCATGCCGAGACTGATGTGCTGCAAGGCAGATACATTGGGTACACCGAACAGATCGAGTGCGGCAGGATTGGCATCAACATAACGATCGGATTTCGTGAGTAGTATGGCTTGTGGTGCCTCTGCAAACAGCGATCTGAATTTTTCTTCGGACTCGCGCAGTTCGCGAGCCTGTTCGCGCTCGCGCGTGATGTCGCGGGCGACGAGGGTGGCGCCATCCAGGGCGCCATCACTGTTGCGGCGTGCGGATAGTCGTGCAAAGAAATGCCGGGAGCGACTGGTGCTGTGCAGACTGAATTCGAATGATGCCTGCAGGTGGGTGCGGATTTCCTTTAGTGCATTGTCGAGGTCGCCTTGTGCGGATGGTGGTAGTGCACCCGCGAGCAGTTTTCCGATGAATTCCTGCCGGGGTTGCCACGAGTTGCTGTTGTGCGGTTCGTGGCAATCCATGACACGGCCATCCGGGTCCAGAACAAACACCCAGTCATCCAGTGAGGCCAAGGTCGACTCCAGCAGGGCTTCGCGCTCGCGCAATGACCCTGTCATGACGCGGGCCTTTTCTTCTGCTTCACGGCGCAGGCTGCTGCTGAAGCCGAGCACGCCAGCGATCATCAGACTGAGCAGGGTGCCAATGGCCAGGGTCATGGGTGGAAGCCAGCGATCAGCACCGCTGTAAAGTCCCGGGTTGCCGCTGATGCTGATTCGCCAGATGCGGCCGCCAAACTCAATTTTTTCTTCGCGCATCAGTCGCGGGTTGTGGCGCAGCCTTATCCTGTTGCGTGAGCTTTCTGCCTTGTCAGGAGAGTCGGCATTGGCAAAAAGTTCAATCTCGCCGTCGGTGATGTCCGTAATGAAGAGGGACAGGTTGGCGTTGAGGCTGGTGTCTTTTCGCAGGAAATCGAAAAGGTCATGGGTGCGCAAATTGGCAAATACCCAGCCACTGACATTCGATGGATGTGCAAGGCCGCGGTAATGAACCGGCAGCATCAGCAGGAAGCCGGTGTCCTGTGGTGAGTCATGCAACAACTGAAGGGGTGGCGAGAGTGACACCAGACCGGTTTGCATGGCCTTGAACGCGGTTGCCTGTCGCGTTGGCTCACTGGAAATGTCGAGGCCGAGGGCTTGCCGATGCACGGACAGCGGCTCGACCAGACGCAATACCCAGGCGTCCTGGCCGGGCTCTGGCGCATGGTGCTTGTCCAGCCGGAAATATCCGCTCAGGTCGTGCCTGGCCAGATGTGTCTGCAAGTTTTCAGTAGCGGGAATGCGCTCGATGTAGCCCCAGCCGATGGCGCCGGGAAATTCCCGGGCCAGATTGCGTGAGCGGGCATACGACAGGAAACGCTCCGGTGTAATGGATTCCGGATCTTCTGCAAAAATCCCCCGGGCACTCTTGAGTCCATAGACGAACAGCTCTAGCCGGCCATGAATGCGTTCGATCTGCCGCGTGCTGATTTGTTCGAAGCGGCTTTCCACCTGCCCGTCTACCTGGCGGGCCACCCAAAGTGACAGCGCGAGTGACAGCAGGATGCCGATGATCAGCACGACCAGCACTACACGGTAGCTGGCACGACGCAAGTGAGATGACAGTGGAATCAATGCCGGTGGCATGGTTGCTCCCTTGTGCATCCGTCGCAAGATCGGCGAGGTGCACGGATTATTGTTCTTTTGCAGCGGCAGTTCATGCAGGCAAGCTTAGCCTGTGCTGACCTCCGCTGCACGAGCCGGGACATGTCGCAAAAGCAGGTTCAGCAGATCCTGTTGCCGGATCGGTTTGCCCAGGAAGTCACTCATGCCGGCATCCAGGCAACGTTCGCGATCACCCTCAAGCGTGTTGGCGGTGAGGGCAATGATGGGCACGCCAAGCGGGCTGGCGGTCAGCGCCTGCAGGCGGCGGATTTCACGGGTAGCGGCATAGCCATCCATTTCCGGCATCTGGCAGTCCATGAATATCATGTCGTAGCGGAACTGCAGGCACATTCGCACCGCCTCCAGTCCGTTATTGGCCACATCAACACAGACGCCCAGTTTTTCCAGCATGCGTGCGGCCACTTTCTGGTTGACGACATTGTCCTCGGCCAGCAGTACGCGCAGGTTGTTGGGCAGGCCGGTTTTTTCCGGCTGCAGGCTGTCGGGTATTTGCGTGGCGACCAGTTGTGCCGGTTGCTGCAGACGCGTGAGCTCCTCCAGCAGGGCAGGCAGACGAACGGGTTTGTTGATGAGGGTGCTGCAGCCCGTGGTAGCCAGTGCTTCGCGCTCATTGCGGATAGGCCCGGCACCGAGCAGGATGACGCGCACGTCCTGCAGGCCCGGATCGGCACGCAGGGTCCGGGTGAGAGCGAGGCTGTCATCATTCGGGAGCGGGTAATCCAGCAGCACCAGTTGCACAGGAGTGCTGGTCACCGCCTGTTCACGCAGGCGTGTCAGTGCGGCCCTGCTGCCGGCTGCAGTCGATACGAGCAGGCCGCAAGCAGTAAGACCTGTCTGCAGGGTGTTGCGCACCGTCTCGTTATCGTCCACCACCAGTACATGCATGCCCTGCAGTCCGGGATACAGCAGGGCGGTATCAGTCGTGCCCTGCCGTGCAAGTGGCAGGACGGCATAAAAAGTACTGCCCTGGTTTTCGCTGCTGTCCAGCCCGACATAGCCTCCCATCAGTTCGGCCAGCGCCTTGCAGATGGCCAGACCCAGGCCGGTGCCACCAAAGCGGCGCGTGGTGGAGGCGTCGGCCTGGGTGAACTGTTCAAAAAGATGAACCTGTTTTTCCTTCGAGATGCCGATGCCGGTATCCGTCACGGCAAGCCGGATAAGGGCCTCGTCGCTGCTGCAGCTTTCCGCACTGATATCAATCAGGACGTGACCATGGTTGGTGAACTTGACGGCATTGCCAAGAAAGTTGAGCAGGATCTGCCGGATGCGGCCAACGTCACCCAGCAGCAGGCGTGGGCAGTCCGGGGCATAGCGCAGAATGAGCTCGATGTTTTTTTCGTGTATCTGCGGCAGCAGCAGGTCGCTGACATCATCAATGGCCTGGCCCAGGTCAAACGGTACTGACTCGATGGTGAGTTTGCCGGCCTCGATTTTTGAAAAATCGAGAATCTCGTTGATGATGGTCAGCAGTGCCTGTCCGGATTGGTACAGCGTGCGCACATAATCGCGCTGCTCGCTGTCCATGTCGGTTTCCATCAGCAGCTGTGCCATGCCCAGCACACCATTCATGGGTGTGCGTATTTCATGACTCATGGTAGCCAGGAACTGGCTTTTGGCCTGGGTGGCTGATTCGGCCGTATCCTTGGCGGAAATAAGCGCCTGCTCTGCTTCCTTGCGTGCGGAAATGTCGTTAATGGTACCGGAGGCGCCAATCGGCATGCCTTTTTCATCGCGCAGGATGGTGGACCAGATTTCGGCCCAGCGAATGTTTTTCTGTCGTGTCACAAAACGGACTTCAATGCGGGTGCTTTCAATTTCAAGTTGCAATACCGGCAGCAAGCCGTTGATGGCTGCTTGAAGGTCATCCGGATGGGCAAAGCCGACACTGGGGCGACCCAGTGATTCTGCGATGGAGTAGCCGGTTATTTCCTCCCATGCCGGGTTAAGGAACGTCCAGCGGCCTTGCATGTCGGTCTGGAAAATCACTTCGTGTACGCTGTTGACCACGCGGCGATACTGCGCCTCGGACTGCAGGATCTTGCGGCTTTGTTCGTAGAGGCGGTCGGCAGACTGGTTAAGTGCTTCGTTCAGCTCATTGATCTCGCGCGTGAATGAGTTGACGTGGATTTCACGCTTCTGCTGATACACATCCATGTCCTGCGCAAAGGCAATCAGTCGCCGCAGCTGATGAATGGGGCGATGGAGCAGGCCCAGAAAGTAGAGTGCCGAAAAGATTGCCAGTAACAGGCCCGTGCCGATTTCGGCGCGCAGCACGGCGAGGTAACGCTCGGACTGGGCCGAGTAGTCATACTGCATGTAAACCCAGCCCTGATCGGCTACCGCCTGCCATAATTCATACTGGTCACCGTTGCGGTGCATGACGGGTTCATTATTGTGTGGCGGCTGCATCTCCTTTGGGCCGAAGACTTCCTGTGGTGCATCGCCTGGTTTGTGGATTACATCGCTGATGATGCGGCCCTGGTTGTCGGTCACCAGAATGCGGCGTACTTCAGGAAATTCTGCCGTGTGCAGCAGCAGTTCACGGATTTCGTCGTAGTTGGCCAGCAGGATGTCGCGATAGGACGCGGAGGCAAAGTTACGGATGATGATGTTGGCCTTGGCCAGTGCCGACTCTTCCTGCAGCGTTGTCTGCTTCTGGTAGATGACATAGCCGAACACCGCGAGCGCCACCATCAGTGACAGCGCAGACAGCGCGGCAACCTGCTGGTTGAATCCGCGCGGCAACAGGTATTGCCAGAGCCGGCGTGTGAATTCAGGGCGTTGCATGGGACGTTCCGTTTCCATACAGCGTGCTGAAAATGCTGTAGTCCCTTTCCAGATCGGCTTCGGTGATGTTGGGCATCAATGCCGAGTCGAGCAGCTCGGGATGTGTGGCCTTCAGGTGCAGCAGGGCGGCTTTCATCCTGAGCGCATCTTCTGCCGGAATGTGCTGCGCGCTGGCAAAAGCGGGGCCGGGAGTGGGGATGGTGCGGTAAATGACCCGCAGTTGCTGCTCCAGTCCGGGCGGGATGAGCTTCATGCTGTAACTGTTGCTGATGACAGCATCCAGCTTGCCCAGCATGACGCCGCGCACACCGTTGACGTGCGTGCGTTGTGGTCGGAGCAGGGGCTGTATTTTCGGGTCTTTCAGTGACTGGGTGAGCACCATGGTGGTCGTCATGTCGCTGCCAGTGGGAAACGCCAGCGTACGTCCGCCCAGATCATTGAGTGATTGCACCGGGCTGTCTTTTCCAACCAGTACCAGCCCGGTCATTGGCGCTGCATCACGCAACAGGGGCTGGTAGCGCGGGCGCACTTTCCATAGCTGATAGGGGCCGATCATGGCGAAGTCGGGTTCGCCGCGGATCAGTCCTTCTTCGAACTGCTCGTTGTCTTCATAGAACCGGAAGTGAAGGCTGAATCCGGTGTCGCGACTCAGCTGGTCAAGCAGTGGCTGCCAGCGCCGCTTGGTTTCGGTGGCGGGCAGGGCGGGAACAACGGCTACGGTATAGACCGCCGATGCCGCCTGAGCCGGCTCGTGGAAAGTGGCGAGCAGCGAACCCAGCAGCATGCATGCACATAGCCAGCGGCGAGTGACAGGCATGACGCGTCCTTGGTCTGATCTTATGCAGAAAGGTTACCACCACCGGCGGGTGCCGTGGAGGCGGGTGATGACAGTACGTCGGCCAGAGCGTCCTCCAGTGCCCAAAGTCGGTCCTGGCCCCAGACCGTGCACCGGCCTGTCGGGGTGTCGAGGTGCAGGACCGGCACGCCCCACAGGCCCAGTGCGTTCAGTGCCTCGCGATTGGTCGTGGCCATGGTCTGCCAGGCGGTACTTTTCAGTTCCTGGTTCAGCGTTGCCCAGTCCAGTCCGGCGGTCGTGACGAGGCGGTGCAGGACGGCGTCCGTACTGACATCGGCGCCTTCGGCCCAGATGCCGCGGGCAATGGTGAGCAGATAGTCTTCGGCATGACCTGCCGCCTGTACTGCCGGGAACAGGGCCATGCAGCGTTCGACACCGGCGCCCACCGGGTCGCAGACATGGCCGAAGGGAATGCCCAGCCGCTCGGCCTCACGCGCGGCATCCAGCAGGATGTACATGCGCTTGTCCCGGGGGACCGGCAGGCCGCGCATCACCATGGGCAATACCGGCCGGAAGCGCAGGTCCAGACCGTAGTGCTCGGCCAGATCAATCACGCGCGTCAGCGCGAGGTAGGAATACGGACTGCGAAAGGAGAAGTAGAACTCCAGCGGCAGATGCAGGGCGCGCAGGGTGGCCAGATCACCCGGATCACTCACCAGGTAGTCGGTGCCGGCATGGCCGGACTCGAAAGGCAGTGGGGTGTCATTAAGCGCAAAGTCGTGTGCAACCCGTGCGGTGCCCAGTTGTTGCAGGCGTGCGGCGAGGTAAGGCAGGCGGTCAATGCCCCAGTACCACTCGCCACCATAATGCAGCATGGCCGGCTGGTAATGACCCAGCTGGTGCAATGCCTGCTGGTTGTCCGCCAGCTGGCGCAGGGCCTGCGGGCCCGGCATGAGCGGGAAACGCGACACCAGTGTGGCGAGCTTCTTGTGATAGCCCCGCCAGAGTGCGCCGAGCACCTGCTTTGCCATGGGCAGGAAGGTGGCGGGCGCTTGCTGGGTGTGGGCCATCAGCAGCCGTGTGGCCTGGTCGCAGTCCGTGGCATCGGGCGCGGTACATGATTCGGGGAAGTCGAGCGCCTGTCGGCGCGCGAGGCGTGCCGCATCCTGACGGGCATAGGCGGCCAGTTGCCCGGGTGCCGGTGTGGTGGCCGGATCATGACTGCTGATCAGATGGATGCGCAGGGTGACATCAAAATGCGCAAGGAAACGCGGCAGGACCTGTACCAGCAGGTAGCTGTAAGGATCATCAACGCGCAGCCATACCGACACGACATGCGGTTGCGCGCCCAGCTTGCGCTTGGCCTCCTGCAGCTTGCGCAGGCTTTGTCGGGTACGCGGACTGGTGAGCAGTGCGGCCAGTCGGGGCTGGAAAAACTTGCCGGGCGACATCGGGTCAACCTTTATAAGGGCGGCTTGTGAGGGCAGCTTCTAAGGGCGGCTGTTAAAGCGGCTTGCAGTAACAACAGGCATCGCAATAAAAACGGGAGCATTCAATGCTCCCGTTTTTTATCTCACAGATACTTGTCCGTGACAGCCCCTTCCGAGGCGCTGCTGACGGTCTTTGCATATTTGGCCAGCACGCCGCGTGTGTATTTCGGTGCCGGGCGCTGCCATTTTGCCTTGCGTGCATTCATTTCAGCGTCGCTGATGCCGACGCTGATTTCGCGGGTTTCGGCATCAATGATGATGCGGTCGCCATTCTGCAGCAGGGCAATCGGGCCACCGTCGAAAGCTTCCGGTGTCACATGACCCACCACAAAACCGTGCGAGCCGCCGGAGAAGCGGCCATCGGTGATGAGAGCGACTTCCTTGCCCAGCCCTTTGCCCATGACCGCCGAGGTGGGCGACAGCATTTCACGCATGCCGGGGCCGCCCTTGGGGCCTTCGTAACGGATCACGATGACTTCGCCGGCTTTCACTTCGCCGTTGAGAATGCCAGTGAGGGCATGTTCTTCGCTTTCGTAGACGCGTGCCGTGCCTTCAAAGCGCAGACCTTCCTTGCCGGTGATCTTGGCCACCGCGCCGGTGGGCGAGAGGTTGCCGTTGAGCACGACCAGGTGCGAGTCCTTCTTGATGGGCTTGTCGAACGGCATGATGACCTGCTGGCCTTCCGGGTAGTCTTTCACGCTTGCCAGGTTTTCCGCCAGGGTCTTGCCGGTAACGGTCATTACGTCACCATGCAGCATGCCGGCATCCAGCATGCGCTTCATCAGGGGCTGGATGCCGCCAATGGCGACGAGTTCACTCATCATGTACTTGCCGCTCGGGCGCAGGTCGGCCACCACCGGAGTGATGTTGCCCAGACGCACGAAGTCCTCAAGAGTGAGATCGACATCAACGGCATTTGCCATGGCGAGCAGGTGCAGCACGGCATTGGTGGAGCCGGCGAGGGCGATCACGACACGGATCGAGTTCTCGAAGGCCTTCTTCGTCATGATGTCGCGGGGCTTGATGTCCTGTTTGAGCAGTTCCACTACCTGCTGGCCGGCGCGGAAGCAGTCGGATGACTTGTCGTTGCCAATGGCGTCCTGCGCGGAGGAGCCTGGCAGTGACATGCCCAGGGCTTCAATGGCCGAGGCCATGGTATTGGCGGTGTACATGCCTCCACAGGAGCCGGGACCTGGAATGGCCACTTCCTCGATCTGCTTCACCTGGATTTCGTTCAGTTCGCCCTTGGCGTGCTGCCCCACCGCCTCGAACACGGAAATGATGTCGGTGTGACCAGCACCCGGTTTGATGGTGCCACCGTAGACAAAGATCGACGGACGGTTCAGGCGGGCCATGCCGATGATGCAGCCCGGCATGTTCTTGTCACAGCCACCGACAGCGACGATGCCGTCAAAGCCTTCGCAACCGGCCACGACTTCAATGGAGTCGGCAATCACTTCACGCGACACCAGCGAATACTTCATGCCTTCGGTGCCGTTGGCGATGCCGTCGGAAATGGTGATGGTGTTGAAGATGACCGACTTGCCACCGGCAGCATCGGCACCCTTGCCGGCTTCTTCCGCCAGCTTGTTGATGTGCATGTTGCAGGGCGTGACCATGGCCCATGTCGATGCAATGCCGATCTGCGGCTTCTTGAAGTCGGCATCGGTAAAGCCGACCGCGCGCAGCATGGCGCGACCCGGCGCGGCTTCAATACCGTCGACCACTTCGGACGAATATCTGCGGAGGTTGCTGAGATCGTTGTTGTCGCTCATGTCAAAAAATTCCGTAAAGAAAGCAGGTTTGCTGTGGCAGTAGTGATGGCCACTGCCGCAGGTGAAACAATCAGAGGGTCTTGCTGAAGACCTGCGAGTTACGCTGGAAGTTGTACAGCTCCTTGCGCTCGGTCGGCAGGTCGTCCACCGAGGCAGCGGTAAAGCCGTGCTCGATGAACCACAGTGCCGTGCGCGTGGTCAGTACAAACAGCTTGCGCAGGCCCTTGCCAGCAGCACGCTTTTCCAGGAACTCCAGCAGCTCGCTGCCACGATCACCCTTGCGGTAGTTAGGGTGCACGGCTACGCAGGCAATTTCACCGGAGGCCGGATTCTTTTCATCGGCGGGCAACGGGTACAGAGCGGCGCAACCGACTACCATGCCGTCACGCTCGATCACGACAAAGTGATTGATTTCGTTTTCTAGGCGTTCGCGCGAGCGACGCACCAGGATGCCCTCCTCTTCGAGCGGGCGCAGCAGTTCGATCATGCCGCCGATGTCCTCGATTTCCGCTTCGCGGATTTCTTCGTAGGGGTCGTGCGTGATCAGCGTGCCGGAACCGTCTCGGGTGAACAGTTCCTGCAGCAGTGCACCGTCACGCACATAGGAAATGATGTGTACGCGGTTGACGCCGCCACGGCAGGCTTCCGAGGCCGCATGCATGTAGCGCAGCAGTTCATTGTCGAGTTTCTTGCCGCGCAGGTACTGGTCCACTTCATTCGGGATCATTTCACGCAGCAGGCGGTCGTCCTGGGCCTGGATGCCGTCACGCTCGCCCAGGCAGATCAGTTTGTCCGCCTTGAGCGCAATCGCGGCGCTGACGGCGACGTCTTCGGCCAGCAGGTTGAACACTTCACCAGTGGTGGAGTAGCCGGTCGGGCCGAGAATCACGATGTGGTGATTCTCCAGGTTCTTGTTGATCGCCTCGATGTCGACCGAGCGCACTTCGCCGGTCAGGCCGTAGTCGATGCCGTCGCGCACGCCATAGGGGCGGGCGGTGATGAAGTTGCCGGAGACCGCATCGATCTTGGCACCGAACATGGGGGAGTTGGCCAGCCCCATCGACAGCAGGGCCTCGATTTCGAGGCGGATGGAGCCGACGGCATCCATCACGCAGCGCAAGGACTCGCGCGAGGTCACACGCAGGTCATTGTGGAATTCGGTGGTGAGACCGTATTCGGCCAGGTTCTCGTCAATCTGCGGACGGGCACCATGCACCAGTACCAGACGGATGCCCAGTGAATGCAGCAGCGCGATGTCGTGCACGATGTTGTGGAAATTGTCGTGGTTGACGGCCTCGCCACCAAACAGCAGCACAAAGGTTTTGCCGCGGTGGGTGTTGATATAGGGGGCAGAGTTACGGAACCAGTGCACGTACTGTTCCGACATGGTGTCCTGAAAGGGCAGGTTGCTCACGGCGTATGGCTCGCTGGCGGTTGGGCTCAAGGCTCCGGATTGTAGAGGAGCTGTTCGCAGGTTTACAGGCGCTGCATCAAATGTGTGCCTGAAAACCGCGGCAGCTTGTTACAGGCAGAACTCGCGGATCAGCCCGCGCAATACATCCACGGTTGGGCGGATGCTGTCGAGACGGATGAACTCGTCAGGCTGGTGGGCCTGTCCGATGCCGCCGGGACCAAAGATCAGTGCATCCATGCCGAGCTCGCGAAAGTAAGGCCCCTCGGTGCCGAAGGCGGCGGCACCAGCGGTGTGGCCGGTGAGGCGTTCTGCGGCCAGGACCAGCGGCGAGCTGGCGGCGGTTTCCATTGCAGGGGTGCCGGCAAACAGCGGATTGAGCGCAATGGTGACGTTGTGACGCGGTGCCAGTGGTGCCAGCCGGGCCCGGATCTGCTGGCGCAGCTCGTCCATGACCATGCCGGGCAGCGGGCGCAGGTCAAACTGCAGTTCGCAGTGCGGGCAGATGCGATTGGGGTTGTCGCCGCCATGGATGCAGCCCAGGTTCAGGGTGGGCACCGGCACGGTAAAGGCGGGGTTGCGGTATTTCGCCTGCAGTTCGCCACGGAAGGCCAGCAACTCGTTTATCACGCTGTTCATCGCTTCCAGTGCGTTGGCACCGAGCGCCGGGTCGCTGGAGTGACCGCTGCGGCCCTCGATGATGATGCGTTCCATCATGACGCCCTTGTGCATGCGCAGGGGCTTGAGACTGGTCGGCTCGCCAATCACGGCAAAGCGCGCGGCCGGGCGGCCGGCGTCGACCAGCGCGCGGGCGCCGGACATGGAGCACTCTTCGTCACAGGTGGCCAGGATGATGAGGGGCGCCTTCAGCGGGGTGTCGAGGAATTCGCGGGCGGCCTCGATGGCAATGGGAAAGAAGCCCTTCATGTCGGCCGTGCCCAGGCCGAAGTAGCAGCCATCGGCCTCTGTCAGGCGAAAAGGGTTGTGCTGCCATTTGCCCTGGTCGTAGGGCACGGTGTCGGTATGTCCGGCCAGCACCAGTCCGCCGGGACCGCTGCCCAGCGTGGCAATCAGGTTGGCCTTGCCGGGCAGGACTTCCATGATCTCGCAGGCAAAGCCGAGATCAGTCAGCCATTCCGCAAGCAGGTCAATGACGCCGCGGTTGCTCTGGTCAAGGGCGGGGTCGGTGCAGCTCACGCTGGGGGTGGCAATCAGGGCCGCCAGCATTTGCTTGAGGTCGGGCGAGGGCATACGGCGTCTCGGCAGGGATGATCAACGGGGCAATATGTGCGGCAATGAGCGCGGAGCTATCGGCGCGGGGTAATCAGTAAGGGTAGCCCCTGCGACGCCTGCGGCCAAGCCGCGGCATCAGCGCAGGATGACGGGCAGGTCGGGCAACTGGTTGGGATTGCCTGCCGGTGCGGGGAAGTGCTGTGCCAGCATGGCATGTACCTGACGGATCAGGGCCACACTGCCTTCCTCGAAGCGGCCGGCACGGTAGGCTGCCATCATCTCGTCACACAGCTGGTGCCAGACCTGCGGGCCGATGGCGTCGCCGAGTCCGCGGTCCGCCAGGATCTCGACCTTGTGCTCGCACAGCAGCACGTAGACCAGGATGCCGGTGTTGCCGGCCGTGTCCCAGACACGCGACAGGCCGAAAATCTCCAGCGCCCGCGCCCGCACGGTCTTGCCCGACCAGACATCGGCCAGCGGCCAGTCGCCCTCCACCACAAAACGGATCTCGCCGTGGTGTGACTGCTCCCCTTCGTGGATGGCATGACGGATGCTCTCCTGCACCATGGCCGGAAAGGCGCGGCGGGTGGCGAGCGGGGTATGCAGCAGGTGCGTTAGCAGGCGGGACATGACGGCTCCTCCGTGAGCCGATGATTCTGCCCATGTGGCGGCATTTGTCGAGCGCCTTGCGCGTCCGGCATTGCCATCCGCGTTACGGGCAGCGGTAGTCCATCTGGGTGAGCAGGTCGATGCCGCAGTCCAGATCGCTGATCCAGTCGAGGAAGCGGTTGATCATTTCCTTGCCCTGGATGGGGCTGCCATGCTGCGGCACGATCATGTCCACATCCATGGTGCGGACCATGCTGGCCCACAGGCGGATCACGCGCTTGGAGCACATGTAGCGCTGGTGAAAGCCGCGCATGGTCGGGATATGGGCATCAAAATCCTTCACCGGGTTGGTGGCGTCATCCACCATCGAGGCGCCCATGTCACCGGAAAACAGGATTTTCGAGACCGGATCGTAAAACTGGAAATTGCCCACCGAGTGGAGGAAGTGCGCCGGTACGGCCTTGAGTACGCTGTCGCCCAGTGGAATGAGTCCGCCTTTGTCCGGTAGTTCCATCAGGCGGTCTGTCACTTCTTCGTTCATGCGGTCCGTGATGAATGCTGAGGCCAGATGCGGCAGGAAACGCGCCCACAGCTTGGAGGCGACGACGGTGGCACGGGTGTGCATCAGCCAGCGCGGCATCGATGCAATGATGTCCGGGTCCTGGTGGGAGGCAATCACATAGTCCAGGTCCTGCAGCTTCAGGTGCTTGCTGAGCTCGATGGTAAGCGGGGTATAGGTGAGGTCCCCGCCCGGATCAATCACGGCGGCATGGCCCTTGTGCACGATCAGGAACTGGTTGGACTGAACGCCGTCACCCTTGACCAGTGATGAAAACGATATGCACTTGTGGTCCGCATTTTCGAATAGGACGTGTGCGGCAGATAGTGGTGGCGAATAGTTCATAGGGATGTTCACTGGTATTGGGGGCGGATGGGATTCTGGGGTGACCGTGCCAACCTCACGATGATGCAGGTCAACTGGGGGGGAGAAACCCCTCCAAAGGAGGGGGGTAATTTCGTCGGCAAGGCAGCTTGTCTGACGAGTGGTGCTTGGCAGCGATGAGCGGCTGGATGTTCAATGATCTTGCGTAGGCGGACATGAGGTCACAGCCAATGCCGGTCAGGAGGATTCATGCGCCAGCTATACCGATTCAGGGAAGATCGTCTCCCTTCCCTCATCGTTCTGTCCATTTTCGCTGTGCAGCTGGCCACTTTCTTCCTGGTTGATTCGCTGTGGGTGGTTGCGGCCGTCATGCTCGGCCTGCTGTCCATGTCGGCCATGCCCGGCTCCATTTCCCATAATCACCACCATGTCCCTACGTTTACCCGGCCGTGGATGAACCGGATTTACGAAGTCATCCTGTTCCTGGAAGTCGGTATCCCACCCTACGCCTGGACCATTCACCACAATCTGGGCCATCACAAGGATTACCTCGACCAGGAGAAGGACCCGGCCAACTGGCGTCAGGCGGATGGCAGTGTCATGTCGCGCATCCGTTATGACGTGGTGGGTTCGCTGCGCATCTACCCGGAAATCTGGCGCATTGGCCGTGACTATCCCGAGCTGTTCCGCCGCTTCAGGTTGTGGGGCTCGGTGAGTCTGGTGGTGCTGGGCGTGTTCGTGGCACTGGACCCGGTGAAGGCCCTGCTGCTGTTTGTGGTGCCGATGCCGATCATGTATCTGGGCCTGCTCGACAACACCTACATGCAGCACTCCGATCTGGACACCAGCTCGCACCTGACGGCCTCGCGCAATACCACCAGCCGGCTGTACAACCTGATTTCATGGAATCTGGGCTATCACACCGCACATCATCTCAAGCCCTCTGTGCACTGGAGCCGTCTGCCGGCACTGGATGCCACGCTGGCGGCGCGTATGCCCGAAGGCGTGCGCTGTGACTCGGTGTTGCTGTCGGCGTGTACCTACCGGCACTCCCGTGATGGCGCGGTGCCCGCTGCCGAGGTCATTCCGCTGATGCATGCTGTAAGGGAACGGATCGACCAGATGCCCGATGCCATTCGCAGCGTGTCCTGATCCCGGTCACGCAATCCATACCCCTTGCCGCTTGTGAGGCAGGAGTGAGGCCGCTACTGTAGCGGCCTCATTGTTTTTGTTGGGGATCTGCGATGGTTTACCAGATGCTGCTGCGTCTGCTGCTGAGTGCCTGTGGGCTGGGACTGGCGGATTACCTGCTGGATGGTGTGAGCTTCACGCACTACAGCACCCTGTTCTGGGCGGCACTGCTGCTGGGTATGGCCAATGTCTTTGTGCGGCCTCTGCTGATTTTCTTCACGTTACCGATCACGGTGCTCACGCTGGGATTCTTCCTGCTGGTGATCAACGCGGCGGTTTTTGGTCTGGTGGCCTGGCTGCTGCCGGGTTTCTCGCTGGCGGGGTTCTGGTCTGCGCTTGGGGCATGGGCCATTGTGGCGCTGATGCATGCCGTGGGCTCGCTGCTGATGGGCAAGAACAAGCTGGTGATCAAGGTTGAGCGGCAGGACTGAATCACCTGATCTGTAATGAAAAAGGGCCGCATGTTGCGGCCCTTTTTCATTGGTGGAAACGAACGCGTCAGAGGCCGATCGTGCCGCCATCGGTCTTCGTGATGACCACTGTTGACGAGCGCGGGCGGCTGTCCGGGTTACGGTCCGGCCAGGTGCTGAACGATGTTGCATTGTTGGCCAGGAAAACATCCATGCTCATGCCACCGGTGGGTACCGGGGCATTCGGGTGACCGCTCGCCTCGCCGGGATGCTGCACATTGATGAACAGCGTCTTGCCATCCGGCGTCCAGGTGATGCCGGTGATTTCGCAGCCGGCCGGGCCGACCAGAAAACGGTCAATCTTTTTTGTTTTCACGTCCGCCACCAGCATCTGGTTGTTGCCCTGACCCTGATAGTGGCTGGTGCTGCTGTAGTTGCCGTCGGTCTGTATCCACAGCCGGCCTTCGGCATCAAAGGCAAGGCCGTCGGGGCTGTTGAAGGTGTTGTCGGCGGTGATGTTGTCCGAACCGCCACGCAGGTCCGGCTTAGGGTATTTCACCGGGTTGCCAGCCAGCACAAACAGGTCCCACTCGAACGCAGCCACCGAGGCCGGGTCGCCTGCGGCTTCGCGCCAGCGGATGATCTGGCCGAAGCGGTTGGCCTCGCGCGGGTTGGCATCATCAATGGCGGCAAGGGCGCGGCTGGAGTTGTTGGTCAGCGTGAGATACACCTCCTGCGTGGTCGGGTGCACGGTCACCCACTCCGGACGATCCATTTTGGTGGCGCCAACGGCATCGGCGGCCATGCGTGCCTTGACCAGCACGGCGGCCTGATCAGGGAAATTGACGTTGTCTGCGGCCAGCGTGGCATTGGCAGTCTTGTCGAGAAGAATCCACTCGCCCACACCCATCATGTCACTGGCGGTTGCGCCATTGGTGAACCTGGCGACATAGAGTTTGCCGCTGTCGAGCAGGTCGCGGTTCAGGGAGGCATTGCCTTCCACGTACGCGTTGTCAGAGACAAACTTGTAGACGTAATCGTTGGCCTGGTCATCACCCATATAGGCAACAACATGGCCGTTTTTGGATAAAGTAAGTGCAACGTTCTCGTGCTTGAAGCGGCCCAGTGCAGTGCGTTTCTTCGGAATCGAATTGGGATCGAACGGATCAATTTCCACGATCCAGCCAAAGCGGTTGGATTCGTTAGGGTCTTTCACATAATCAAAGCGGTCATCAAATTCTTCCCAGCGATAACCCGACTTCAGCGCCGAAATGCCATAGCGCTTCATGTGCGTGTCGCGGGTGTCCGAACCTGATGTGGTGCCGAAATAACCGTTGAAGTTTTCTTCGCAGGTGAGGTAGGTGCCCCATGGCGTGAAGCCGTTGCCGCAGTTGTTGAGCGTGCCGAATACACGGGTGCCGGTGGCGTCGGCAACGGTTTTTACCAGAGCGTTGCCGGCGGCGGGACCTGTCAGCTCCATCGGCGTGCGGCCGGTGATGCGACGGTTATAGTAGGAGCCGATCACCACTTCCCACTTGCCGGCGCTGTTTGTGCGCACGTGCAGGACGGAGGCACCATGGGCGTGCTGGGCCTTGCGCACCTTGTCGAGGGTCCAGGTGGCGGTGGGGTCGTCACCGTAATTGTCCGGCTTGAACAGGTACTCGTAGTTGCAGTATTCGTGGTTCATCACGAGCAGGCCTTCCTTGCTGCTGTCCGCGCCCGGAATGGCAAAGAAATGCATGCCGTCGTGATTGTCACCCACCTGCCTGGCCTGGTCGTCGCCGGTTTCGGAGGCATCGCCCTTCCAGGCGGGGGAGTCGTTGAACAGCGCTGAGCCCCACGGCGCCAGAATCTGTGCCTGGTAACCGGCCGGGACGAGTACGCTGTCACCGGAAGAGACGGCAATTGGGCTGAAGCTGATGGTGCCAGTGCTGTTGGGAGTCGGTGCCGGGTTGCCACCGGATGCGGCAGGGCTGTCGTTATCGCTGCCACAGGCGGTCAGAGAGCCGCCCAGAAACATTGCGGCGCTCAGGCCAAGCCCGCTCTTGATGACCTTGCGACGGGACAGGGCAACGCGGTTGACCACGTCCTGGAAGTGTTCGTTGGCCGACAGGTTGGTCGGGATGTTCTCGATGTCTTGCGTGTTCATGGGCAGGGAGTCCTCAGGGTGAATGCGCTTGCACGTGGCGATAACGGCAGGTGCATGCATTCTTCACCGGCTTTTTTGCAGCCCGGCGTCAGCTTCATGAAGATACGGCGTCAGTCGTGTGACGACAGTATTCTCTGTGGCGAGGGGTTGCCTGCAGACGTGGTACCTTGAGGTATAGCCCGCTGCCTTATTTCCCTGCACGATTGTGCTGCAGTATCGAAAGGGTAGCCGTTTTTCTGATCAATCGAGGAGTTCACATGAGTCATTCCCCCCTGACCGAGTTGCACCGGACGGACCGCATAGGCTGGTTGCGTGCGGCGGTACTTGGCGCCAATGACGGCATCGTGTCGACTGCCAGCCTGATAGTGGGGGTGGCTGCGGCAGGTGCTGCCAGCAATGACATCCTGATTACGGGCGTGGCGGGACTGGTGGCGGGCGCCATGTCGATGGCGGCCGGTGAGTATGTGTCGGTGAGTTCGCAGTCCGATACCGAGCAGGCGGATCTCGCGCGTGAGCGCCACGAACTGGCAACGGACATCGAATCCGAGCGCGACGAGCTGACGCAGATCTATGTGACGCGCGGACTGGATGAGCCTCTGGCCCGTCAGGTTGCCCTGCAGTTGATGGCTCATGATGCATTGGGTGCGCATGCCCGTGACGAGCTGGGGATTTCGCACACGATGACGGCTCGTCCCGTGCAGGCGGCCCTGGCGTCGGCCGGTACCTTCGCGGTGGGTGCAGCAATGCCGCTGCTGATGGTGGTGGCGGTGCCGTCAGGCGCACTGATTCCTGCCGTGTCTGCAGCATCGCTGCTGTTTCTTGGGTTGCTGGGCGGGCTTGCTGCGCGTGCGGGTGGCGCCGGTCTCTGGAAAGGCGCCGGCCGGGTCATGTTCTGGGGCGCACTGGCGCTGGGGATAACGGCCGGGATTGGACGGCTTTTCGGGGCGGTCGTGTAAGTGCTGCCGCAAGGGCTGATGAGCTGATGAATAATGATGATGCAAGGCAGGAGCAGGGCCTCAGTGCAGCGGAGGCGGCACGCAAGCTGGCCGAGGATGGCCCCAACAGCCTGCCCGGCGGACAGCGTCGCACACTGCTGACGATTGTCCGGGAAACCCTGCGCGAACCGATGTTCTTGCTGCTGCTGGCGGCAGGCAGCCTGTACCTTGCGTTTGGCGAGTTGCAGGAAGGGCTGGTGCTGTTCGGCTTTGTGCTGGTCACGCTGGGGCTCACGCTGTATCAGGAAGGCAAGACCGAGAAAGCCATTGATGCCTTGCGTGATCTCACCAGTCCGCGCGCGCTCGTTATTCGTGACGGACTGCAACAGCGGATTGCCGGCCGTGACGTGGTGCAGGGAGATGTCGTCATTCTGGGTGAGGGGGACCGCGTTCCGGCGGATGGCGTGCTGTTGTCGGCCAGTGTCATGCAAGTAGACGAGTCCCTGCTGACCGGTGAGGCCGTGCCGGTAGAAAAAATGGCGGCAACCGGCGCGGTCGTGCCGGGCCGGCCGGGTGGTGACAATCTTCCCTTCGTGTATTCCGGCTCACTGGTGGTGCGCGGCAAGGGCATCGCCCGCATTACGGCCACGGGGCCGCGCAGCGAGATCGGTCACATCGGCACGGCGCTGGATACCTTGCAGGCAGAGCGCTCCCCCCTTCAAAAGCAGACCGCCGCACTGGTGCGTAACCTGGCACTCCTGGCGTTTGGTTTGAGTCTTCTGCTCGTTATGGCACACGGTCTCATGCACGGTGACTGGTTGCAGGCCCTGCTGGCCGGTATTGCACTCGCCATGGCCATGTTGCCGGAAGAATACCCGGTGGTGCTCACCATTTTTCCTGCGCTCGGGGCGCGACGACTGTCGCAGGAAAATGTCCTGACGCGACGCATCAATGCCATCGAAACACTGGGGGCCACCTCGGTGCTGTGCGTGGACAAGACCGGAACGCTCACGGAAAACCGCATGACAGTTGCGCGTCTGCATGCCGGCGCAACAAACATTGCCGTGGATTATCAGGCGGCGCCACCTGTGCTGCCGGAGGATGTGCACACGCTGGTGGAGTTTGCCATTCTGGCGAGTGAAACCGATCCCTTTGATCCGATGGAGCAGGCATTTCACCGGCTCGGCCAGCATTTTCTCGACAACACCGAACACCTGCACCGTGACTGGGAGCTGGTGCATGAATATGCACTGACACCCGAGCTGCGCGCCATGTCGCATGTCTGGCGTGCGGCCAGTGGTGATGTGCATGTGGTGGCAGCAAAAGGTGCACCCGAAGCCATCGTTGATCTGTGCCACCTCGATGATCAGCATCGCCAGAAAATTGCGGCCGATGTGAATGCCATGGCAGCGGAAGGGCTGCGGGTACTCGCTGTGGCGCAGTCACGGTTTGCCGGTGAAAACTGGCCGCCAAGCGAACACGATTTCAATTTTGAATTTGTCGGCCTGCTCGGGCTGTATGATCCCCTGCGTTCTGAAATTCCTGCGGCCGTAAAAGAAAGTCATGCGGCCGGCATTCGCGTCATGATGATTACCGGCGACTATCCTGCAACGGCCAGTGCGATTGCCACGCAGGCAGGGATCATCGAGGGCGAGGTGCTGTCGGGCGAAGCAATGGCAGCGATGAGTGATGCCGAGCTGCAGGCCCATATCGGCAACGTCAGTGTGTGTGCCCGCATTTCGCCTGATCAGAAACTGCGTATCGTGCAGGCCCTGAAAGCCAATGGCGACATTGTCGCGATGACGGGTGATGGTGTGAATGATGCACCGGCGCTCAAGGCGGCACATGTCGGCATTGCCATGGGCGGTCGCGGCACCGATGTAGCCCGTGAGGCATCATCACTGGTGTTGCTGGATGACAACTTCGCCTCGATTGTGCGCGCCATGAGGCTGGGGCGGCGCATTTTCGACAATCTGCGCAAGTCCATGTCCTATATTCTTGCCGTGCATGTGCCGATTGCGGGCATGGCATTGCTACCGGCCCTGTTCGGGTTGCCGGCCATGCTGTTTCCCATGCACATCGCCTTTCTTGAACTGGTGATTGATCCGGCCTGCTCACTGGCATTCGAGAACGAACCGGCCGAGTCAGATGTCATGCAACGTCCACCACGCGATCCCGGTGTGCCGCTGTTTGGTGGCATGACGCTGCTGCTGGCTCTTTTGCAGGGGGCGGGTGTGCTGTTGGTAGTGATGGCGTCCTATGTTCTGGCGCTGCAGCAGTTGCCGGAGGCAGAAGCTCGCGCCTTTGCGTTTGTTACGCTGGTGATTGCCAATCTTGCCCTGATTTTTTCCAATCGCTCACGAGCGCATTCGCTGTTGGCTGCATTGCGCATCCCCAATCCGTTGTTGTGGGTGATCACGGGGATCACGATTGCGATCCTGCTGCTGTCTGTGTATGTGCCGGTGCTGGGTGGTCTGCTGCGCTTTGCGCCGTTGCCACTGCATGAGCTGTCTCTTGCGGCAGCGCTTGGCATGGTCAGCGTGTTCTGGTTCGGGCTGATTCGGAAATTGCTGCCGGCACCATGAAATGAGTTAGTCCTTTACGGGCTCTGCACTCACGGGAGCCACGTCCGGTCCCGTGAACGGCCAGCGTGTGCGGGCTGCACTGACTGCAGAGCGGCTCTCCAGCATGAGGGCCTCGGTTTCGTTGAGCACCTTGAGCAGTTGTGGTGCGGTTTCCTTCAGCATGCGTTCGGTTTCGGATGCAGTGCGGGTGGCGGTACTGGCTGTTTCGTTGAGCGCCTGCAGGGTCTGGGTTGCCTGTTCGCGCCATGCCGGAATGGTGGTTTCCAGTTCATGCAGCATCGCGTCCGTACGCTCCAGCGTCTTGCGCGTGGCTGCCAGTGTTGCCGGTGCATCCTCGCGGCCAAGCTGGTCAATGCCGGCCAGCGTTGTGTCCACCTTGCGTCGCGTTTCGCGCAGCTCCGCCGCCAGCCGGTTCATGTTCGCAAACCCCTGGCGCACATCACCTTTAGGATCATTCGTGTACTTCAGCAGTACATGCAGCTCATCAATCACGGGCACCACACGGTTGCGCACGTCCTGGGCAATGTCAGCCAGGCCGCGGCCCAGTTCAAAGCGCAGGCGATCATCAGGGGTCAGTGCAGGCAGCTCCGGTGTGCCGCGGGTAATGCTGATGAAGCTGTCGCCGATCATGCCTTCGCGGGCAAGCGTGGCAACCGAGTCGGTCTTGACCCATTTCATGTAGCGATCTTCGATCGCCATCTCCACATCAACACGTGCTGCTTCGTTGAGGTCGACACGACGCACGGTGCCAATCTTGAAGCCGGACAGTTTGACCGCCATCCCGGCGCGCAGGTCGGCACCACTCTCGGCAATGAAAAATACCGGTGTCTTGGCCGAGAAATAACCCTGCCGCACCGCCATGCCCAGCAACAGGCTGAGCCCAAGCACCAGCCCCAGGCCGATGAAGAGCCCAAGCTTGAGCCTGAGGCGGAGGAAGCGCGGGTCGGTCGGGAGCGGGCGATTCATGTGGCAGGTGTTTCCGCTGTGATGCCAAAGAGCATGGCATGGTCCGTCAGGTCTGGCCACCCGGGGCAAGCGGCAGCGCGCAGCAGCAGGCGGCTGTGCTGGAGTCTGCTGCTGAATACGGCGGCGGGCAGGCTCAGCAGGGCACCGGCATCGGCCGGCTCGATGATGGCAATGTCGGGCGCCAGCACCACCAGACGCAGCAGGCGGGCACGTTGCAGGATCTGCTCGGGCTGATGTGCCGGACGCTCATGCAGCCAGTCAGCGTCATCAATCGCCATCAGCGTCATGGCCCTCTGCAGTTCGTCAGCAAACGTGCCGGGCCGCTGCTGCCATTCGAAAAACAGCTCGAGGCTTTCATACAGGGACAGGTTGCTGAGAAAGCCGGCGTCCGGCCCCAGCCATGCTGTGCGCAGCCCACTGGCATTAGTGGCGGCGAGCACGGTTTCGAGTTTCTCTCGCGGCAATTTGCCGACTGCCCAGCATCCCGGGGCGGGCAGGGCAGTGGTGGTGCCCGTCATTACAGCAGCCCCCACAAGGCATCCAGCACAAAGACGGCGATCAGGCTGCGTACCACGGCCTGCGATGCCGCCTGCGGAATGTCGGTCATGGCGGAGCCGGCCAGAAAACCGGCGCGACAGGCAATCAGTGCAATGACGCTGCCGAACAGGGCGGTTTTGGTCAGCCCGCCCAGCACGCGCTGCAACGGCAGTACATCACCCAGTTGCAGCAGTTCGTCCCAGGCATTGGGACCGGCAGTCATCAGGGCTGCCGTCAGCAGGGCCGCCAGTGCCAGATACAGTGCCAGGAATACGCTTGCCAGCACCATGCCGCCGACGCGGGGAACAACGAGGTAGTGCACGGGACTCACGCCGAACTGTCGCAACACCCGGATTTCGTGATGCACCTGCATGGCGGCAAGCTCGCTGGCCATGGCAGAGGAGGACCGCGCAATCAGGATGAGGGCCGTCACCAAGGGGGCAAGTTCGCTGAACAGCAGTTGTGCCAGCAGCCGGAGGGTATCGGCACCGCTCTGGCCGAAGGTGTAATGCAGCTGGGCAACAATGATGGCGCCCAGCGCAATGCCGATCAGTATGACCAGCACCACCGACTCGGCACCGGTGAAGTAGAGCTGGCGCGTCAGGACACGACGTACCGGCGCGCGCAGCCAGTGCCGCGGCGAAAAAACGGAGGCGGATGGTTGCATCATCGCCTCCGTTTTTCTCAGTTGAACGGATGCCGCAGGACGATGGTTTCGTCGCGGTCCGGTCCGGTGGAGATGATGTCGATGGGGCAGCCCACCACTTCCTCGATGCGCTTGATATAGGCGCGGGCATTGGCTGGCAGGCCGTCGAGGGTTTTGACGCCAACGGTGGAGTCGCTCCAGCCGGGCAGGTCCTCGTACACCGGCACCACGTTATCGAACGACTCGGCATCGGACATGATGCATTCCATGGAGCCGGCGACCTTGCTCTCGTAGCCGGTGCAGACACGCACGGTTTCCAGCCCGTCGAGCACGTCGAGCTTGGTCAGGCAAAGCCCCGAAATCGAGTTCAGTTCGACGGCACGACGCAGCAGGGCGGCATCAAACCAGCCGCAGCGGCGCTGGCGACCGGTGGTGGCGCCAAACTCGTGGCCCTTGGTGCCCAGATGCTTGCCGATGGTATCACCCACATCATTGGCGGCGTCATAGACCAGCTCGGTCGGGAAGGGGCCGCTGCCGACACGGGTGGTGTAGGCCTTGGTGATGCCCAGCACGTAATCCAGGTACAGCGGACCAAAACCGGAACCGGTCGAGGTGCCTCCGGCGGTGGTGTTGGACGACGTGACATAGGGGTAGGTGCCATGGTCGATGTCGAGCAGGGACCCCTGTGCGCCTTCGAACATGATGTTTTTGCCTTCGCGGCGGAACTGGTGAAGGATGGCCGGCACGTCGGCCACCAGATCGCGCAGCTGCTCGGCCCAGGACAGTGCATCGTCCAGGGTTTTCTGGAAGTCGACGGCGTCGGCCTTGTAGTAGTTCATCAGCTGGAAGTTGTGGTAATCGAGCACTTCGCGCAGACGGGCAGCCAGTGTGTCGGGGCGGAACAGGTCGCCCAGACGCAGGCCGCGACGGGCCACCTTGTCTTCGTAGGCGGGGCCGATGCCACGACCGGTCGTGCCGATCTTGGCACTGCCACGTGCCGCTTCACGGGCCTGATCGAGGGCGGCGTGGTAAGGCAGGATGAGCGGGCAGGCTGCCGACACTTTCAGGCGTGCACGCGGGTCCACGCCCTTGGCTTCAAGACCGGCCAGCTCCTTGAGCAGGGCTTCGGGCGAGAGCACAACGCCATTGCCGATCAGGCACAGCACATTCTTGCGCAGGATGCCGGACGGGATCAGGTGCAGCACGGTCTTTTCGCCATCCACCCACAGGGTGTGGCCGGCGTTGTGACCGCCCTGGAAGCGCACCACGGCCGAAGCATTGTCGGTCAGCAGGTCGACGATCTTGCCCTTGCCTTCGTCACCCCATTGGGTGCCCAGCACAACAACATTCTTGCCCATGTCAGTTCTCGGTTACTGCATTCAGATAAATAGGAAAATCAGGAATTCTTGACCGTCCACTGGCCGTCCTGCTGCACCAGCATGCGCTCACAACCCAGCGCGGCAGCAGTGGTGTTGTCACCCGGCAACTGCTGCACCACATGCTCACCCTTCTGGCGCTGGTCGGCGATCGCGGCACGCAAGGCGGCGTCATCGCCGGCCGGGGCCAGGATGGACTTGCGCAGTGCGCTGTCTGGCCCAAACGCCAGCAGTGCTTTCAGGTCGGCACTGAAGCCGGTGGCAGCGCGGGCGCGACCGAAGGCTTCGCCCACATGGTCATAGCGGCCGCCCTTGGCCAGTTCGGCACGGGTGCCCGGGGCGTAGGCCGCAAACACCAGACCCGTGTGATAGTGATAGCCACGCAGCTCGGTCAGGTCGACATACAGCGTGATGCCGGGGTGCGATGCGGCCAGTGCCGCCACGACGGCATCAAGGGCATCCAGTGCGGCATCAATGCCGGCCGACACGCCCTGCAGCAGTTCGCGGGCCTTGCCCAGTACCTGTGTGCCACCGGCCAGCCGGAGCAGGCCGTCGAAGCAGCGGTTGAGGGGCGCAGGCAGGCCGCGTGCCGACAGGAACTCTCGCAGTTCTGCAGCGGCCTTGCGTTGATAGATGTCAAACAGGATGTCTTCATCGCTACCGCTGATGCCGGCAGCTGTGGTCAGGCCACGGAACAGGGCGACATGGCCGAGGTCGAGATGGATCTCGCGGCAGCCGGCCAGTGCCAGCGTGTCCAGCATCAGGCGCAGTACCTCGATGTCACCGGCAACGCCGGCGTAGCCGTAAAGCTCGGCGCCGATCTGCACCGGGCAGCGCGAGGCGGCCATGCTGGCCGGGCGGGTGTTCAGCGTGGTGCCGGCATAGCAGTAACGCGCCGGGCCTTCCACGGGGATGACATGGGCATCCAGACGGGCCACCTGCGGCGTGATGTCGGCGCGTACGCCCATCATGCGGCCGGAAAGCTGGTCGGTAATCTTGAAGGTCATCAGCTCCAGATCATGCCCGGAGCCGGTGAGCAGGGATTCAAGGTGTTCCATGAGGGGCGGGAACACCAGCTGGTAGCCCCAGGCGGCAAAGGTATCAAGCAGGCGACGACGCAGCTGCTCAAGACGGGCCGCTTCGGCCGGCAGTACGTCGGCCACGCCATCGGGCAGCAGCCAGGTATCGACAGATCGGGTCATGGAGGGTCAATCGCTCACGGGCACAGCGGGGACACAAAAAAACCGAGTAGATACTCGGCTTGACGAATAGTAGCACGGGCCGGCAGTCCGGCCCAAGCCTTGCGAAGGGATTCCTCTGCCTGCTGTCTGTTTTCGTGCATGTCCTGCTGTTAAAGAGCAGATGGCGGGAATGATTGTGAGAGTAATGGCGACCCTTTTTCCCGGCGTGGGCCGCGCCTCTCGTTTACACAGCTGCCAGAGTTTTTTACAGCAGGGCATGCACCAGCGGCGGCAACCAGAAGGCGGTGAGCATGCCGTTCAGGCCCATGCCCAGCGCTGCAAAGGCACCGGCAGTGGGATGAATCTGGAAGGCCCGTGCCGTACCGACACCATGCGCTGCCAGCCCCATGGCAAAGCCGCGGGCCACATCACTCTTCACGCCCTTGAGCAGGGGCTCGGCCACGGCGGCCCCCAGTACGCCAGAAAAGCCGACCAGTGCGGCGGCCAGTGCAATCGGGGCATGAATCTTTTCACCGATACCGATGGCGATCGGAGTGGTCACGGCACGGGTGCCAAAAGCCAGAATGCTGTCGTGGGAGAGGCCGAACAGCCAGGCCAGCCCCATGGCGCTGCCGGCGCCAAGCAGGGTGCCGATCAGCAGGGTGCCGCCCAATGGCTTGAAGGCGGCCAGCAGGCGCGGCAAGGCGTGGTACAGCGGGACGGCCAGCGCCACGGTGGCCGGGCCCAGCATGAAATGCAGCAGGGCATTGCCCTTGAAGTAGGTCTGGTAATCCGTGCCGGTGAGCAGCAGGCCGCCAATCAGCAGTGCCAGTGCAATCATCAGTGGCGGCGCCCACACCGGTTGTCCCAGTTTCTGGAACGTCCAGTTGCCCATTTCGTAAGCGGCAAAGGTGGCAATCAGCCAGGGCACCGGGGATTGCAGCAGGTCGGCAAGGCTCATGCGGCACCCCGTGCACGCAGCCAGCGGTCCAGTCCGTAGCCACACAGCAGCAACGGAATCAGTGTCGACAGCACCATGACAAGGCCAATGCGCAGCCCTTCCTGTGCCAGCAGCGGGCCCATCGTCATGATGCCGACCGAGGCCGGCACGAAGTAGAGGGTGAGGGGTTTCAGCACCACCTGGCTGACCTGGTCCAGATCCGCCGGCACGCCACGGCGGATCACCAGGCCGGCAAACAGGATGAGCATGCCGATCACACCGCCCGGCACCGGAATTCCGGAGGCACGGGCGATGATTTCACCGGCAAACTGGCACAGCAGCAGAATGAGCAGACCGCGAATCATCAGCAGCAGCCTTTTATTTTCCGGGATTCTTCATGTAGCGAAAGAATTCGCTGTCGCCCTTGAGCACCATGACATCCGACGGCTTTGAAAAGCTGGCGCGATACGCCTGCAGGGAGCGGTAGAACTTGTAGAACTCCGCATCCTTGCCAAAGGCCCGTGCCGAAATGGACGCGGCCAGGGCATCACCTTCACCGCGCAGCGTTTCTGCCTTGCGATAGGCTTCGGCCAGCAGCACGCGCTGCTCGCGTTCGGCGTTGGCCTTGATGGTCTCGGCAATTTCGGTGCCTTGCGAACGGTGCTCACGGGCTTCGCGTTCGCGTTCCGAGCGCATGCGGTTGTGGATGGAGTCGGAAATGGAGTCGGGGAAATCCACGCGCTTGAGGCGCACATCCACCACCTTGATGCCGAACTCCTTGACTGCAATGGCATTCAGTTCCTGCGTGAGATCCGTCATCAGCTTGTCGCGCTGGCCTGACACCACTTCATGCACGGTGCGTTCGGAGACCTTGTTTTTCAGGCTGTCTTTTGCGCGCGACATCAGCAGCAGTTCGGCCCGGCTGCGATCACCGCCGGTATTGGTGAAGTAGCGCTGCACATCGGCCACGCGCCACATCACATAGGCATCAACCGTGATGAACTTGCTTTCCTTGGTCAGGAAGTCGGTACTTTCCGAGTTGCTGACCTGGGTGCGCGCATCAAACTTGCGTACGTCATGCATGAACGGAATTTTTGCATGAAGGCCTGGTTTGAGGTCGGCATCAATGACTTCGCCAAACTGCAGCAGCATGCCACGTTCGGTTTCCTTGATGGTGTAGAGCGCGCCATTGGCGATAATCAGAAGCACCACTGTCACGAACAGGATGTTGAAGGCACGAGGACTCATGAGCGGTTCTCCTGGCTGTTGCCGCTACGGCTGCGCACGGCGGGGGCCGGCTCGTTTGATGGCGTGGTGGCCGGGGCCAGTGTGGCGGGCGGAGTGGTTTGCGGAATCATCTTGTCGAGGGGCAGGTACAGCATCTGGTTGTTGTTGCCCTCCACCACGACCTTGCTGGTTTTGGCGAGCACGGATTCCATGGTTTCGTAATACAGGCGGCTGCGTGTGACGGCAGGTGCCTTGCGGTATTCGGTGATGAGCTGGTCAAAGCGGGATGCATCGCCGGTGGCACGGTCAACCACTTCCTGCTTGTAGCCTTCAGCTTCTGCCAGCAGTCGTGCGGCCTGGCCGCGCGCTTCCGGCACAATGCCGTTGGCATAGGTTTCGGCCTGGTTTTTCAGGCGCTCCTTGTCTTCCTTGGCCTTGTTGACGTCATCGAATGCGGCCTTCACTTCTTTCGGCGGCAGTGCTTCCAGCACGTTCACGCCAGTGACGGTGATGCCGGTGCTGTAGTTGTCGAGATATTTCTGCAGGCGTGGCTGCACATCACGCGCAATGGTGGCGCGACCTTCATTGAGGATGTTGATCAGTTTTGACGAGCCAACGACATGACGCAGTGACGATTCGGATGCCTGGATAAGGCTGGTCTCCGGTGAAGAGACCTGCATCAGGTATTTCTTGGCATCACTGATGCGGTACTGCACCTCAAGTGAAATATCCACGATGTTGGTGTCTTCCGTAATCATGGTTGCATTCAGGGAGGCTTTTTCAACGCTCTGGATGTCCACTTTCTGCACGCGATCAACCAGAGGCGGTGCCCAGTGCAGGCCGGCGGTCTGTGTGTCGTAGATTTTGCCGAAGCGGAAAATGACGGCTTCTTCGGCCTGCTTGACCGTATAGAAACCGAACACCAGCCAGAGGGCGACGACACCGCCGACGGCCCATTTGAGCAAGTCGGTTTCCTTCATGCCGCCACTGCTGCCACCAGCATTGCCACCACCGAACAGGCCGTTCAGTTTCTTCAGCAGGTCATCCAGTCCCGGGGGGTTGCCGCCCTTGTTGCCGCCGCCCCCCCAGGGGTTCGGGTTTTCGCCTTTGTTGCCAGGCTGGTTCCAGGCCATGAAGTACTCCACTGCAAAAAATCTCTCCCGGCGGGAGAAAGGGGTTGGATAAGGGTTAGTTGCGCGTCAGGTCAGAGAGTGTCACATCTTCGCGCCGTAGCAACTGTTCAAGTTCGGTGTGCGGCATGCGGACATGCAGGCTGATTTCACCATGCTCGTCACTTTCTTCGGTGATGACGGCACCGGCATCATAAAAACGTGCGCGCAACCGGGCCAGTTCCGGTGTCAGATGCAGCCAGGCATCAAAGCGGTCGGGGCCAAGCCGTTCGGCAATGGCCTCGATGAGCAGGTCGACACCACGATTGTCACGCGCCGACAGCCAGACAGCCTCGGGCACGCCAAGATCGTCGCGGTCAATGCGGGGTTCGCGTCCCTCGATGCGGTCCACCTTGTTATAGACGAGCAGAACCGGCGCGGTAGCACCAACCTCGGTCAGGACCTCGTTCACGGCCGCGATGTGGCGGTCGCGTTCGGCGCTGGCGCAATCCACCACATGCAGCAGCAGGTCGGCTTCAACCGTTTCTTCCAGGGTGGCGCGGAAGGCGTCGACCAGGTTGTGCGGCAGATGGCGGATAAAGCCGACCGTGTCGGCCAGCACCATGGGGCCGAAACCGGGCAGGTCCAGCCGGCGCAGCGTCGGGTCGAGGGTGGCAAAGAGCTGGTCAGCGGCGTACACCTCGGCATTGGTCATGCGGTTGAACAGCGTCGACTTGCCGGCATTGGTATAGCCCACCAGCGATACTGTCGGCACGGCGGCCTTCTGGCGACCGGCACGGCCCTGGGCGCGCACCTGGCGTACCTTGTCCAGTCGTTCGCTCAGGTGGACGATGCGGGCGCGCAGCAGGCGGCGGTCGGTTTCGAGCTGGGTTTCACCGGGGCCACGCAGGCCGATGCCGCCTTTCTGACGTTCCAGATGGGTCCAGCCACGTACCAGGCGCGAGGCGAGATGGGACAGCTGTGCCAGCTCGACCTGCAGCTTGCCTTCGAANNTGGGCGAAGATGTCGAGGATGAGGCCGGTACGGTCCAGCACACGGCACTGCAGCTCGGCTTCGAGGTTGCGTTCCTGGGCCGGGGTGAGGGCGTGATCAAACAGCACGACGTCGGCGTCGGTCGCCTGGACCAGTGACTTGATTTCATCGACTTTGCCGGTGCCGGCAAAAAAGCGGGGATCGGGACGCTGGCGATTGCCGACAATCAGGCCGACTTCGGTGACTCCGGCAGAGCTGGCCAGCAGGCGAAACTCTTCCAGATCCTCGTCCTGACGGTCGTCGCGGACATCGAGGTGAACCAGTACTGCACGTTCGCCACCTTCGTGGCGTTCAAAAAATTCCAAGGGTCGCTCTCATAAATGGCAGCGCCGCCCGCAGGCGGCGCTGCCGGGGTACAGCCGGATCAGTAGTTGGGCTGGCGGTCGTCGTCAAAGCCGTCGTCGGTACCTGCTCCCGGATTGTAGGTACCACTGGACATGGGGCCGACCGGACCACCGGCAGGGCCGCCGGGCACGGTGCTGCGCGGGTTGCGGGCCGGCACCACGGTGGAAATGGCGTGCTTGTACACCATCTGGCTCACGGTGTTCTTGAGCAGCACGACATACTGGTCAAACGATTCGATCTGGCCCTGCAGCTTGATGCCGTTGACCAGAAAGATGGATACGGGAATGCGTTCTTTACGAAGGGCGTTCAGGAAGGGGTCCTGCAGGGTTTGTCCCTTGGACATGATGGTTCTCCATTGCGATGAGCCCAAGCCGGGCTCGAAAAAAGTCATAAAACAGCGCAAAAGTCGCCCAAAACGGGCGCCGCAAAGGCAATCAAGTACGGGTAGCCGGCAAGCGCATCCTGCGGCGTTGCCTGGAATCCGGTCGTTAACACGCTCACGGTAAGGCTAATGTGCGGTCTGCCTCCCATTTTTTCAAGAGCCGTCCAGCCAGACCGGGCTCGGCGGCATCATGCCATTCGGCGGGAAAGCGCCGGAGCCAGGTGTACTGGCGCTTGGCCAGCTGGCGGGTGGCATAGATGCCGCGCAGGCGCATTTCGTCAGCGTCAATCTCGCCGTCCAGGTGCGACCAGACCTGGGCATAGCCCACGGCCCGCATGGATGGCAGGTCGGCATGCAGCCCGGGGCGATCACGCAGGCGGGCCACTTCGCCGATCAGGCCCTGCTCCAGCATGACGTCAAAGCGGTGCTCGATACGGGCATGCAGGATGCTGCGGTCCGGTGGCGACACGGCCAACTGGATCAGGCGAAAGGGTAGGGGCTCCGGCGGCGCCTGTTCGGCGTGCCATTGCGACAGCGGTTTGCCGGTGAGCTCCCAGACTTCGAGCGCACGTTGCAGGCGCTGGCTGTCATTGGGCTGGAGACGGGCTGCCGTCATCGGGTCGACCTCGGCCAGGCGGGCATGCATGGCAGGCCAGCCCTTTGCGGCGGCTTCGGCCTCCAGCCGGGCGCGCAGGTCAGGATCAGCCTCGGGCATGGCCGCCAGTCCTTCCAGCAGCACCTTGAAGTAGAGCATGGTGCCGCCAACCAGCAGGGGAATCCGCCCTGCAGCAGTAATGCGGGCCATTTCCAGCAGTGCATCACGGCGAAACTCGGCGGCGGAGTAGGCGTCGGCCGGGTCGCGGATATCAATCAGCCGGTGCGGTGCACGTGTCAGGGTGGCGGCATCCGGCTTGGCGGTGCCGATGTCCATGTGGCGATAGACCATGCCCGAATCAACGGAAATGATGTCGAACGGACCACGCTCCACCAGTTCGATGGCGAGGGCGGTTTTGCCCGAGGCGGTAGGCCCCATGAGCAGGATGGCAGGCGGGAGATGAGCAGACATGGCCGTATTGTACGTGATCCTGCCATGTCCGCGCCGGCTCAGGCCGGGTCGGTATCCGGAACGGGCAGCCAGCGCTGCAGCATGGCGGTCAGCTCGCTGATGCGGACAGGCTTGGGCAGGTAGTCATCCATGCCGGCCTCCAGGCAGCGCTCCCGGTCACCACGAATGGCATTGGCGGTCATGGCGATGACAGGCAGGCGCCGTTCTGTCGTCTGGCGTTCACGCAGGCGGCGGGTGGCTTCAAAGCCATCCATGACAGGCATCTGGCAGTCCATCAGGATCAGGTCGTAAGGCAGGCGCTCAAGCGCGGCCAGCGCTTCTGCGCCGTCGCCGGCGACATCGGCATGCAGGCCCAGCCGTTTCAGCATTTCTGCAGCCACCAGCTGGTTCACCGGGTTGTCTTCCACGACCAGGATGCGGGCGCGGGCCAGCGCAGCCGTTCCGGTGCGGGCGGGTGCGGGGGCCGTGATTTCCCGGGATGCGGGCATGACACCGGCATCGAACGGTAGTGACAGGTGAAACCGGGTGCCGATGCCGGGCTGGCTGCTGACTGTGATGCGGCCACCCATGTGCTCGGCAAGCCGCCGGGAAATGCTCAGGCCCAGGCCGGTGCCACCATAACGTCGGGTGGTTGAGGCATCGGCCTGGGTAAAGGGTGAGAACAGGTTGGGTAGCAGGTCAGCCTTGATGCCGATGCCGGTATCAACGACTTCGAAACACAGCCAGTGACGGCCATCGACATCACTGCCTTCGTTGAAACAGCGCAGGGTGACGCTGCCGGCGGCGGTGAACTTCACGGCATTGCTGATCAGGTTGGCCAGAATCTGGCGCAGGCGGGTGGGGTCGCCACGCAACTCGTGCGGAATGTTGCTGCCCATGACCAGAGTCATGTCCAGGTTTTTTTCACGGGCCATTTCCCGGTGCAGGTCGAGGGCTTCATGACAGACCGGGTGCGGATCAAAGTCCACGGGCTCCAGCTCCAGTTTGCCGGCCTCAATCTTGGAAAAATCCAGCACGTCATTGAGCAGGTGCAGCAGTGATTCGCCGGACAGACGCGCCAGCTCAACGAGTCGACGCTGCTCGGCATCCAGTCTTGTGTCCAGCAACAGGCCATTGAGTCCGATCACGCCGTTCAACGGCGTACGGATTTCGTGACTCATGGTGGCAAGGAAATCCGATTTGGCGCGATTGGCTTTCTCGGCCAGCAGCTTGGACCGCTGTTCGGCGGAGAGTGCTTCGGCCAGTGCATCTGCCTGTCGACTGATAATGGTCTTTTGCGTCTGCAGTTCGAGAATGTGGCGGTTACTGGAGGCCCGGGATGCAAAGCCGATGCCGGCGCACAGGAACACCATCACCATGCGGGCAAAGATTTCAAACCCCTGGCTGGCCGAGAACTCCGGAGTGAACTGCCAGAACTGTTCGCTCAGAATCGGCAGCAGCATGCTGAAGCTGCAGATGACGGCCCAGATCAGGGTGGCGCGCAGGCTGCCGACATACGACACCGCCAGCGGAATAAGGGCGAGATACCACGGCACAAACGAACTGGCCTGTCCCATCAGCATTGTGACCAGCAGGATGCCAAGCACATTCAGTCCGGCCGCCAGATGACAGGCAAAGTCGTAGCGCCATTGCTCACCGGTCGTTAGCAGCCAGTGACGCAGCCACAGGCTTGCAACTACCTGTGTGGTATCAATGATGCCGATGCGCCAGTAGATTCCAGAAAAAATGCAGTAAAGGCTGTAGATGCCCCAGCCGAGTGCGATCAACAGCAGCAGCAGGCTGCTGCGGCGCAGGTCTTCATGCGAAGCGAAGGGGCGGAGTGGAACAGAGCGAAGATCTGCCACGGTAACGTCCTTTTATTGTTGTTGTTTCCGTGCGGTGTCGCCGGAAATGTTTCCTTTGTTCTTTTTCAGCGGCCGCGCAGGAACAGCTTGTCGAGGTCGCTCATGGTCAGGCGTGTCCATGTCGGCCGGCCATGGTTGCACTGGCCGGCGCGTTCAGTGGCTTCCATGTCTCGCAGCAGTGCATTCATTTCGGTAATGCTCAGTGCGCGTCCGGCGCGAACGCTGCCATGACAGGCCATGGTGGCCAGCAACTCGTTCTGGGTCTCCTCGATGCGACGCGTATTGCCATGCACAGCCAGATCGGCCAGCACGTCACGCACCAGTGCTTCGGCGCGTGCCTGTCCCAGCAGCGTGGGAACGGCACGTACCAGCAAGGTTTCGGGCCCCATCCGCTCCAGTTCAAAACCGAGGCGATGGAAGAAGCTGGTATCGTTTTCGGCCAGATCGGCTTCGCGTGTGCTGACGGCCAGCGACAGCGGCACCAGCAACGGCTGTGAGGCCAGCGTGTTTTCGTTGAAGTTCTGCTTCAGTCGCTCGTAGGTGATGCGCTCATGTGCCGCATGCATGTCGACGATGATCAGGCCTTCTGCACTTTGCGCCAGTATGTAAATGCCGTGCAACTGGGCAATGGCAAAGCCGAGCGGAGGTGCTTCGCCGGGCGTGTTTTCCTGTGCCATGTTGCCGGGGCGCTGGAAGGACTGGCTGGCGGCAAATGTGGCGCGATTTTCGCCGAGTGCGGATGCGGTGTAGTCCGGCGACGATGACCAGTTGCCTGCGGTAGGTGTATAGGGACTTCCTGCAGGCAGCGCCAGCGGTGCCTGTTCGTGCAGTGACGTGGTGCCGGCCAGTGCAAGCGTGCCGGTGCCTGCCGGTGCCTGATCCTGCGGCTTCAGGTCGGCGATGATGCGGTGCAGGCTGCGGTAGAGAAAATCGTGTACATGACGTTGTTCGCGAAAACGCACTTCATGTTTGGTGGGATGCACATTCACATCCACTGCACCAGGGTCCAGTTCGAAAAAAAGGACATAGGCCGGATGGCGGCCATGAAACAGTACATCGGCATAGGCCTGCCGCACGGCATGGGTCACCACGCGATCCCGCACCATGCGACCGTTCACGTAAAAATACTGCAGGTCGGCCTGTGCCCGCGAAAATGTTGGCAGGCCCAGCCAGCCACGCAGGCGCAAACCGCTGTGGTCAATGTCCACCGGAATGGCCGACTCCATGAAGGCAGGGCCGCACAGCGAGGCCACGCGTCGGCGCCATTCCATTTCTTCCGTGGCGGGGCGCAGGCCGTGAATCTGGCGGCCGTTATGCGACAGGGAAAAGGCAATGTCGGGGTTGGCCAGTGCCAGCCGCTTCACGGTTTCCTCGATATGCGAAAACTCCGTGTTTTCGCTTTTCAGGAATTTGCGTCGCGCCGGCGTATTGAAAAAAAGATCACGCACGTCGACGGTAGTGCCGCGTGCATGGGCACTGGCTTCCACCTGTGCGCTCATGTCACGGCCTTCCGAACGCACCACATGGCCAAGGCCGGATTCATTGTCGCTGGTGGTCAGTGTCAGGCGTGATACTGACGAAATCGAGGCCAGGGCCTCGCCACGAAAGCCGAGCGTGGCAACGGCCTCCAGATCTTCGAGGTCGTGAATCTTGCTGGTGGCATGGCGCAGCAGTGCCAGTGGCAGATCATCAACATGCACGCCTTCGCCGTTGTCCCGCACACGAATGCGTTTGATGCCACCTTCATCGATGTCGATATCAATGCGTGTGCTGCCGGCATCCAGTGCATTTTCCACCAGTTCCTTCACCACGGAGGCCGGACGCTCCACCACCTCGCCGGCGGCGATCTGGTTGGCAAGACGAGGGTCCAGTGCATTGATGCGGGCCATGCGTGCGCTCAATTCACGGGAATTTTCAGGGTCTGACCGATTTTCACCGTGTCGTCCTGAAGGTTGTTGAGGCTGCGAAGGTCGGCCAGCGAGACCTGATGACGGTCGGCGATGCGTGTCAGGTTGTCGCCTGGTGCAATGCGGTAGCGAATCATTTTGCTCTCGGGGGCACCGGACTGGCCTGACATGAGTGCTTCGGCACGGGTGCTGTCGCGCACGGGTTCCGGCTTTTTCTCGACGCGCGGTGCACTGGCGATCACGGTTTTTTTGCTGCGCTGCTCGGCTTGCCAGGCAAAGTAGCTGTCAGGTGCAGGATAGCGCTGGTTGTAGCGCAACACGCCTTCAAAAATTGCCCTGGCCAGCTCGCGCTGGTGCTCCTTGCTGATCAGGTTTTCTTCTTCCTGCGGATTGGAAATGAAGCCGGTTTCAACCAGCAGCGACATCATGCCTGGCTCTTTCAGCACGGCAAAGCCGGCCTGCTCCACGCGCTTGCTGTGCAGCGAGGTGAGGCCGCCGAGGCGATCAATGATGTTGCGGCCCATGTGCAGGCTGTGATCAAGCGAGCCGGCCACCACCATGTCGGCGAGTACATTGCGCAGGGTGTCGTCGCCCGACTCTATAGAGGCACCACCGATCAGGTCGGAACGGTTTTCGCGTTCGGCCAGCATGCGGGCAAACCGGGAAGTAGCGGTACCTGCGCCTTTCAGGGAGAGGGCAAACACCGAGGCACCCTTGGCGGCACGGTTCTCGGCGGCATCGGCATGGATGGAGATGAAAATGTCGGCCTTGTGCTGGTAGCGTGCAATACGACGCCGTTCCTGCAGGGGGATGAAGTAATCACCAGTGCGGGTCAGTACGGCGGTAAGTCCCGGTTCGGCCTTGAGCATGGCTTCGAGCTCACGGGCGATGGCCAGTGTCACATTCTTTTCGTGTGTGCCCTTGGCGCCGATGGCACCCGGGTCTTCGCCGCCGTGGCCGGCATCAATCGCCACCACAATGTTGCGATAGCGGCGCTGGTCGGGCTTTTCGGGGGCGGGTTCCGGCACACTGATAACCGGTTTCTCTGCCGGTTTCGCAGCAGGAGTGACGGGTTCGACAGGCCGCATGACCGGGATGCTGGTCACCTGGTCCGGGACTTTGGCAACGGGCGCTGCTTCGGTGACGGTGCTGGCGATGGGTACGGGAACCTTGAGGAGCAGATCCACGACCAGGCGCTGGCTGTATTTTTCGTTGGGTGGCAGCTGGAATACCCTGGGCGTGACTTCCTGCAGGGTGTCGATGACCAGACGCTGGCCCTGACCTGATTTTTCCAGGCGGACGGACTTGAGCGGGGCAATCGCAGCAGGCAGCGCAATGGGGCCGGCAGTTCGGGCGTCGGGCAGCTCGATGATCAGGCGGGCGGGCGTGCTGTCCGGGCTGAGCTGGTGGGCAACCGGGCCACTCAGGTCCAGCACCAGCCGGGTGTTGTCAGGCGCGCGCCAGGAACGGACGGCCGTGATGTCGACCGCGAGCACTGGCAGGGCCAGTCCACTCGCAAG
The DNA here is from genome assembly GCA_003543245.1 of Moraxellaceae bacterium. GTDB lineage: Bacteria > Pseudomonadota > Gammaproteobacteria > Pseudomonadales > Moraxellaceae > UBA2031. Next base: position 65,652 of record DPJB01000025.1, read on the forward strand.
CATCAGAATCAAGCATCGCAGCAACACGCGCACAGCAGCACCTTGTCGGGCAAAGGGATCAGGACGCGAGGGCTGACAGTACCGCCTCGCCTTTTTCATTATGTGCGACCAACCGGAGCTCGCGCCCGTCGGTAATGGTACGGATTGTAATGGTCAGGTCGGCAGGGGGCAAAAATGGATGCCCGTGCCCAGGCCACTCGATGACCGACAGTGTATCCGGTCGGCAGTAGTCGCGTATGCCCAGCAGTTCCAGTTCTTCCGGGTCGGTCAGGCGGTAGAGGTCAAAGTGGTACACCGTGGCATCTGCCAGCTCGTAGGGCTCGACCAGCGTGTAGGTCGGGCTTTTGACGGCTCCCGTGTGGCCATAGCCGCGCAGGATGCCGCGGGTCAGGGTGGTCTTGCCGGCACCGAGGTCGCCCTCCAGATAGACCACGCCGCGGCCGGCCAGTGCGGTGGCAAGGGCGCGCCCCAGTGCTTCCTGGGCTTCAGCGTCGGGCAGTGTGTAGTCGAGGCTGCTCATGGATTCACCCGCTGCTGCAGGAAGGGCAGGAGGTCGGTGGCCATCAGGCCGCGCTCGCCAGCCACCAGTGCTGCATCGTCACCGGCTTTGGCGTGCACCATTACGCCGGCACAGGCGGCATCGTCAGGACCCAGTCCCTGTGCCCGCAGGGCGCCGATGATCCCGGCCAGCAGATCTCCCATGCCGCCGGAGGCCATGCCCGGGTTACCCCAGGGGCAGAGGTGGATGGCGTCGGCAGTGGCAATCAGGCTGCCGGCTCCCTTGAGGATGGCGGTACCACCAAAGCGTTCCTGCAGGCTGCGCACGGCCGCAAAGCGGTCGGTCTGGATGGCGATAGTGGTGGTGCCGAGCAGGCGGGCGGCTTCACCTGGATGTGGGGTAAGTATGCGCTCGCCTCTGCTGTCGGGCTGCTGCGCTAGCAGGTTCAGGCCGTCGGCATCCAGCACCAGCGGTTTGCCGCAGTCCAGCACGGCGCCATAGAGCGCGGCTGCCCAGGCGTCCTGACCCAGACCCGGGCCAAGGACGATGACATCGGCCCGTGCCAGCAGCGGCGCCAGATCGGCGGCCCTGCCGATGCCATGACACATCAGTTCGGGCCGGCGTGCATTCAGCATCATCAGATGTTCCGGGCGCGTGGCCACGGAGACCAGCCCGGCGCCAGCACGCAACGCCGCTTCACCGGCAAGGGCAACGGCGCCGGCCATGCCGTGGTTGCCGCCCACCACCAGCACATGGCCATGCGAACCCTTGTGTGCATCACGCGGTCGCCGGGGCAGCCAGCCGGAGAGCTGGCTGACGTCCAGTTGCCGGGCCAGCGGCGAGATGTCGTATCCCAGTGTGGCGGGCAGACCCAGTGCGTCCAGGTGTAGCGGGCCGGTGAGGGCGGGGCCGCGCCCGGTCAGCAGGCCGGCCTTGAGTGCAATGAAAGTGATGGTGGCCGAGGCCTGCACCACGGCACCGGGGGCATGGCCGGTGTCGGCAATCAGGCCGGACGGAATATCCAGCGCCAGTACCGGCTTGCCACTGGCATTGAGGGCGTCGATGGCGGCGGGAAAATCACCACTCGGCGGCCGGTTGAGGCCGGTGCCGAACAGGGCATCCACATACAGGTCAGCCGCTGGCAGGGAGCCTGTCCAGCTGGCTTCCGGCACCCGTGCTCTGGTGGCATCACTGGCCGCCTCTGCCACTTCGCCCTTGAGCAACTCATGTTCGCCTACGGTGAGCAGCAGGACGTCCAGATTCTGTGCCCAGGCCAGACGCGCCAGCACATAGCCATCACCACCGTTGTTTCCGCGGCCAACCAGAACGACAATGCGCGTGGCTTCCGGCCAGTGGCTGCGCAGGAACTGGAAGGATGCCTCGCCTGCTCGCTGCATGAGTGCATAGCCCGGTGTCCCGGTTGCGATGGCACGCCGGTCGAGTTCACGGCTCTGGGCGGCAGAGTAAAGTGGCAGGGACATTGCGGGCGCTTCCTTGATGATCTCGGCGGACATGATAACGGGCTCCCGGCCTGTGCCTGTAGACAGGCGAGAGGCGATCCGTGGCGGTGGTGACAGGGTCAGGCAATCCGCAGGTTTCTGCAATGCTGTTACAGGCGGAAACATCAAACAGGCGCAATGCGCGCAAGGTGGTCATGCAAGGCATTCCCGTGGCGCCGCACGCTGATGGCGATCCCGATTTCGACAAGCTCGCCGCCGACATCAAGACCTGGGGGCGCGAACTCGGCTTTCAGCAGGTTGGCATCAGCGATATTGATCTGGGCGAGCACCCGGCCCGCTTCGCCGGCTGGATTGCGCGCGACTTTCATGCCGGCATGGATTTTCTTGCCAACGATTTTGCCAAACGTACCCAGCCGGCCACGCTCATCCCCGGTACGCGTCGCGTGATTTCCGTGCGCATGGATTACTGGCCGGCAGACACCCGCCCGATGGACATCCTGCGTGACGGCACGCGTGCCTACATCTCGCGCTATGCCCTCGGTCGCGATTATCACCGCACCATCCGCAAACGCCTGCAGAAGTTTGCGGACCGCATTGTCGAGGCCGTGGGCGAGTTCGGCTATCGCGCATTTGTCGACTCGGCGCCGGTGATGGAAAAGCCGCTGGCCGAAAAAGCCGGGCTGGGCTGGATGGGCAAGCACACCGTCATCATCAATCGTCAGGCCGGTTCATATTTTTTTCTGGGTGAACTGTTCACCGATTTGCCGCTGCCCGTGGATGCCCCCGTGAGTGCACACTGTGGCTCCTGCACGGCCTGCATCGATATTTGCCCAACACGGGCGATCGTGGCGCCGTATCAGCTGGATTCACGCAAATGCATTTCCTGGCTCACCATTGAGTACGAGGGTGTCATTCCCGAAGAATTGCGGGCACCAATCGGCAACCGCGTCTTTGGTTGTGATGACTGCCAGCTCATGTGCCCGTGGAACCGCTACGCGAAAGTGTCACCGGAAAAGGACTTCCTGCCGCGCAATGCACTGGATCGGGCCAGTTTGCGCGAGCTTTTCCGGTGGACGGAGCAGGACTATCTGCGCGCCACCGAGGGCATGGCCCTGCGCCGTGCCCGTTATCCGGTATTTCTGCGCAATATTGCGGTGGGGCTGGGGAATGCACCGTATGATGAGGCCATTGTTGCTGCGCTGGAGTCGCGCCTGCCGGATGCGGATGCTGTCGTGGCCGAGCATATCGCGTGGGCGCTGATACAGCAGCGTCAGAAAGGCATGAACGGGCTGCCGCATAACAGGACGTGATTTCATGGGCTGGATCATTACGAAATACGCGATTACTGCCGCCATGGTGGTGCTGGTTTCAGAAATTGCCAAGCGCAGTGACAAGCTGGGTGGACTGGTGGCGGCGTTGCCGCTGGTGACAGTGCTGGCGCTGGTCTGGCTGCATGTCGAGCAGCAGCCACCAGAAAAGATTGCCAATCATGCGTGGTATACCTTCTGGTACGTGCTGCCGACCCTGCCCATGTTTCTGGTTTTTCCGCAGTTGCTGCCCCGTATCGGCTTCTGGCCAACCCTGCTGGCCTGCGTCATCATCACCGTCACCTGTTTTGGCCTGTTTGCGCTTGCCTTGCGGCGCGTTGGCATAGAACTTCTCTGATCATTTCTGAACGACTTTTCAAGGAAACCTGTTGTGGCCGGATCCAGCCTGCTTGCCCTGATTGATGACATAGCCACCATTCTCGATGACGTATCGGTGATGACCAAGGTGGCCGCGAAAAAAACGGCCGGCGTGCTGGGGGATGATCTTGCCCTGAATGCCCAGCAGGTTGCGGGCGTGAATGCCGACCGTGAATTGCCGGTGGTGTGGGCGGTGGCGAAGGGCTCATTGGTTAACAAGGTTATTCTGGTGCCGGCGGCACTGGCCATCAGTGCCTTCATCCCCTGGGCAGTGACGCCGTTATTGATGCTGGGCGGCCTGTTTCTCTGTTTTGAGGGATTTGAAAAGCTGGCGCACAAGTTTCTGCATGACACGGGCGAAGACGAGGCACATCACTCCGACCATGTCGCGGCGCTGACCGATACCAGTGTCGACATGGTGGCGTTTGAAAAAGAAAAGGTGAAGGGCGCGATACGGACGGATTTCATTCTGTCTGCCGAAATCATTGCGATCACACTGGGTGTGGTTGCCAATGAGGCTTTCATGAAACAGGTGACGGTGCTCTCCGGCATTGCCCTCATCATGACGGTGGGCGTGTACGGTTTTGTGGCAGGCATCGTCAAGCTGGATGATGGCGGCCTTTATCTTAGTCGTCAGACGGGTGACGGTTTTTTCCGGAAATTCCAGACGGCTCTCGGGCGAGGCATTTTGCGTGCAGCCCCCTGGATGATGAAAAGTCTTTCCGTGATCGGTACGGCAGCCATGTTCATGGTCGGTGGCGGCATTCTCACGCACGGCACGCCGGGTGCACATGACGTTATCCATCATGCCGCAGTGGCGGTGGGCCCGGTTGCGGGCGCAGTGCTGCCAACGCTCATTGATGCCACAACGGGTGTCATTGCCGGTGCGCTGGTACTGGGCATGGTGATGGCGGTGAGCAAGGTCATGGGCGCCATCAGGTCCTGAAGTGCCCGGCTTTCTTCTGGCGCAGCACGACAGGCTCAGCCTGCTGACGGGCTGGTGAACACCGTGTCGAGGCTGCACACCTGATCACGGCCATTCTGCTTGGCGCGGTAGAGCCAGGTGTCGGCTTCGTTGATCAGGTCTTCCAGCGTGTAATGGGCATCGCGTGCGGCAACGCCAAAACTGGCGCGCAGCCATACCGGGTCCGCCATGTTTCCCAGTGGGCGACTGGCAAATTCTGCGCGCAGGCGCTCTGCCATGGCTTGGGCGTCGGCCAGGGTGGTTTCCGGCAGCAGGAGGATGAATTCCTCGCCACCCCAGCGTGCGGCAATGTCACCGCGCCGGCAGGCATTGCTCACCAGACTGGCGGCTGCGCGCAGGGCCGCGTCACCCGTGCTGTGACCATGAGCGTCATTGATGGCCTTGAAGTGGTCAAGGTCGAGAATGATCAGTGCCAGCTGGCGCTGATGACGGCGCGCCGTATTCCACAGCCCCTCGGCCTGCTCCATGAAGGCACGCCGGTTCAGTAGCCCTGTGAGCGGATCAATGCGCGCCAGCTCCTCTGCTTTCAGGCGGGCTTTTTCATGCAGGCGCACCTGATAGGCAACGGCCAGTGCCAGCAGCGTGGCCTCTGTCAGTACACCCAGCTCGGCTGCATGAAACGCAGCTTCGCTGTAGGGAATCCAGCCCCACACGGTGAGCGTCGTGGCAAAGGCTCCCAACATGCCGCTGCAGGCTGCCGCCAGAAAGTAGCAACTGGCCGCGTGCTTGTGGCGTGCCGATTCCCAGCCCAGCAGTACCATGCCTGTCGTAAACAGCAGCGTGAAACTGAATGAGAGCAGGGCGGCTTCGCGTTGCAGCCCAAAAGCAATGGTGATTGCCATCAGGGTGCAGATGGCAAGGCAGATGCTGCGCAACTGCTGTGCCCGTCGTGGCGCATAGCGCGGCAACTCAAGAAAGTCACTGGCAAAGCGCAGGCCGCTGCAGGCGAACGCGACCATCAGCACCAGGATCACATAACGTTGCAGACCTTGCCATTCCGGCCATAGCCAGACGTAGCCATGTCCCGTGTATGCCAGGTTCATCAGGATGAACAGGCCGAGGTAAATGGAGTAGTCGCGATGACTGCGCTGGCGCAGACCCAGATACAGCATGGCGTTATAGGCCACCAGCGCGAGCAGGAAGCCGTAAACCACGCCGTAGCCATAATGCTGGCGCAGGGCATGCCGGGTCGCCTGATCGGGCGTCATTATGCGCAGTGGCAGCAGCAGGGGGTCCGGCGTGTCGGCGCGAATGAACAGCTCGGTACGTCCAGGGCTGAAGTCGTGCCCGAAGACATAACCCATGCCCGGGGTTGGGCGCATGAACAGTGCGCTGGAATCACCTGCGGTCTGGTGCAGGACAAGCCTGCCATTGTGCACAAGATAGAGGTCCAGACGATCAATCCACGAGGTACCGATCATCAGCCGGCGTGGCAGTGCGACCGTGCCGGGATTGTCCAGTGTCAGCGTGGCCCATACCGGCCGGGTGCCAATGCCCATGGAGGGCACGTCGGCGTTGCTCGGGCTGAAGGCGCCATCACGCGATAAGTGCCGGACCTGATTGATGCCCAGTGGTCCGCTGCTTTCCTGCAGCAACAACAGGTGTTTGCCAAGAGGCTGGCTTGTGGGGGTATCCAGACGGTACTGGTCCGCGCGCGCCAGGGAGACAGGCAGCAGCAGGCACAGCGCGACGAGCATGCAGAAAGTGCGCGCATACGCGGTGTGCATGGTGTGGGTGTGCGTTGCCATGGCGGGTAATGTCCGAACCGGGACCGTGGTCAACAGTTTATTCCGCGTTAGCGACGCTGGATAGCACTACGAAGGTGTATGCAGGGACGTTGAGCCGGGCATCGCGCCCGGCTCAGCGAAGTGTATTTACCCGGTATTACTCCGCGCCAGGCAGGCGGAAAAAATACTGGCGGTAATAACGCAGTTCGGCAATCGAATCACGGATGTCATCCATGGCCTGGTGCGAGCTGTGTTTGGTGAAGTTGTTCATCAGGTCCGGGTACCAGCGGCGTGCCAGCTCCTTTACCGTGCTCACGTCCAGATTGCGGTAATGGAAGAAGGCTTCCAGCTTTGGCATGGTCCTGTAGAGAAAGCGGCGGTCCTGGCAGATGGAGTTGCCGCACATGGGCGACTTGCGCGGATCAACAAAGCGGCTCAGGAACTCGATGGTCTGAGCCTCGGCCTCGGCTTCATCGATCTTGCTGCGACGCACCCGTTCGGTGAGGCCCGAGCCGCCATGCTGGCGTGTGTTCCATTCATCCATGGCGTTGAGCACCATGTCCTTCTGGTGGATGGCGTATACCGGGCCTTCCGCGAGGACATTCAGGTTGGCATCCGTGACAATGGTGGCAATCTCGATGATGCGGTCCTTGTCCGGGTCCAGTCCGGTCATCTCCAGATCGATCCAGACCAGATTTCCCTCTTTATTGTTGCTGCTCATGCGGCGCTCCAGTGTCAAAATGCGGCGTAACCGATGTTTCCTATATAGTCGGGATCATAGCAGACCGTCGGCCTTCGCCGCGCCCGTATCCGTGTTGCCAGGAGCTACATGAGCAAACGCAAACTCACCCGCCAGCAATCCCATCGCATTCAGCGCATCCAGGACGAGCGCATTGCCCGTGCCGGCAAGCGCGAGGCGGCGGCCAGTGCCCTGCTGGAAAGTGGCGAGCTGGCGTCGGAAGAAGAGGGGCTGGTGATTGCGCATTACGGCACCCAGCTGGATATCGAGGCGGTGGGTGGCGAACGTGCCGGTGAAGTGTTCCGTTGCCATCTGCGTGCCAATCTCGAGCATCTGGTCACCGGCGACCGCGTGATCTGGCAGGCCGCGCTCAAGCGCGAAGAGGGGCGTGATGCCATCGGTGTCGTGACGGCGCTGCAGCCGCGCCAGACGCTGCTGGTGCGGCCGGACCCGTACGGCAAGCTCAAGCCGGTCGCCGCCAACATTGACTGCATCCTGCTGGTGATCGCACCGTTTCCCGAGCCGTCGGCATTGCTGGTGGACCGTTATCTCGTTGCCTGCGAACTGACCGGCATCCGCCCGGTGATCCTGCTCAACAAGTCCGATCTCATTACGCCGGAGGCGGCGCCGGCACTGGATGCCATGCTCGCCGAGTACACCGCCATCGGCTACGAGGTACGCAAGATCAGCGCCAGTACCGGCCAGCTGGAGGACCTGAAGGCCCTGATCGGCACGCAGACCGTGGTGTTTGTCGGGCAGTCAGGGGTAGGCAAGTCGTCGATCATCAATGTGCTGCTGCCGGAGGCGGCGCAGAAGGTGAGTTCGATTTCCGATGCATCCAAGCTGGGTCAGCACACCACCACCACGGCCCGCCTGTTTCATTTGCCGGACGGGGGCGATCTGATCGACTCGCCCGGCATACGCGAGTTTGGCCTCTGGCATGTCACCGAAGCGGACCTGCTTACCGGCTATATCGAGTTTGCCCCGTTTCTGGGGACCTGCCGTTTCCGTAACTGTGCCCATCGCGAGGAGCCTGGCTGCGCCCTGAAACGCGCGGCGGAATCCGGCGAGATTGCGCAGGCCCGCCTGCAACGCTTTCAGGTGCTGCGCCAGAACCTTGAGCGCCCGGTGGTCTGACCCGCTTATCTCTTCCCGGAGCGCCTACAGGTCGCTCGCGCCCCGGGGTATACTGCCTGCCCGATTTCCTGAGACACCCGCCTCATCATGGACCGTTTTCTTGAGTTTGCCGTCAACCACTACCTACTCGTCGGCACCTTTGTCGCCCTGCTCATTGCGTGGATCGTTACCGAGATGGCCCGTGGCGGCCAGAGCGTCAGCCCACAGGGCCTGTCCGCGCTGGTAAACCAGCAGAACGCCCGCGTTATTGATATCCGCGATCCAGCCGAGTTCAAGACCGGCCATATCACCGGCAGTGACAATATTCCCTACAGCCGTATCAGTGAACGTCTGGAAGAATTGAAAAAAGAGCCGGACCGCCCCATTGTCATTATCTGCAACATCGGCCAGACCGCCGGTGCAGCCGGCAGTCAGCTCAAGACTGCCGGTCTCACGCAGGTTTACAAGCTGGAAGGCGGTATCAGTAACTGGAAGAGCCAGTCACTGCCACTGGTGAAAAAATAATCCGGAGTTGTCTCATGGCTGACGTTGTCATCTACACCACCCCCATCTGCCCCTACTGCGTGCGGGCCAAAAGCCTGCTCAAGCAGAAAGGTGTCGCGTGGACGGAAATCGATGTCAGTCGCGATGACAATGAGCGCATGGCATTGATGCAGCGTACAAAGCAGCGCACGGTGCCGCAGATTTTCATCAACGGCCAGCATGTTGGCGGCAGCGATGACCTTTACTCGCTTGAGCGTGCAGGCAAGCTGGATGCCCTGCTTGCTGGCTGAGTGAAACCCACTACAATCAAAAAACCAAGGACACGATTCATGTCGGAACAAGCCCAGCAGCCCCAGGGACAATTTGCACTTCAGCGTATCTATGTGAAGGATTTGTCCTTCGAAGCCCCGAACGCCCCCAAGGTGTTTCTGGCCGAGTGGAAGCCGGAAGTGAGTGTTGACCTGTCCACACAGGCCAGCAAGCTGGAAGATGGCAAGAATTATGAAGTGGTGCTTGCCGTGACAGTAACGGTAAAGAATGCCGATCAGGTTGCCTTCATTGCCGAAGTGAAGCAGGCCGGCATTTTCCTGGTGGATGGTGTGCCGGAAGCCCAGGTGGGCCAGTTGCTTGGCGCCTATTGCCCTAACCTGCTTTTCCCGTACGCCCGCGAAACGGTTTCCGACGTAGTGAGCCGTGGCAGCTTCCCGCAAATGCTGCTGGCGCCGGTCAATTTTGATGCCGTGTTTGCCGAGTCGTTGCGTCAGCGTCAGGCATCGCAGCAGGCTGCCGCTGCACCTGCTGAAACCCTGCAGTAAGATCTGTCGACGGGCAGCCGGGACGCTGCCCGTTTTTTCGGGGAACAGGAACATGCACAGGAAATTCTTCAGTGTCAGGGCGCTGGTATTGCTGACGGCAGTGATTGCATTGCCGGTGCAGGCCGAGCTTTACAAATGGACTGATGCGGAAGGCCGTGTGCATTTCACGGACAAGAAACCCGAAAGTGCCGCGAGCAAAAAAGTGGAAACACTGGCAACACCACGTGCCAGTGCTCCTGGCGGGCGTAATGCGGAGACGGCACCCGCAGCAGGTAACACTGCGAGTGATGTGTTGCAGCGTCAAAAGCGCATGGCTGACATTCTGGCGCAGGAGCGCGAGCAGCACGAACAGGAAGTGGCCAGCAAGAACCTGGCGCTGGCGGCACGCAAGCGCAAGTGTCTGGAGCTGCGGGATTACCGGCGCAATGTCGAGGGCTCACGCCTGTATGATGTCAACGACAAGGGTGAGCGTGTGTACATGGACGACAAAGGACACAGCAGTCATCTCAAGGAACTGGATCAGGCCATTCAGGAAGCGTGCCAGTAATCAGGCACTGACCATTTGCCTATCATAGCCAACCGCTTGTCTCAAGGCTGGAAAACTCGTCGGCTTCTCCGGAAAATAACGCTGACAAACCTACGTGTCTGATCTATACAATGGTCCCGTCGATACGAAGTTGTTTCGTGCCGTATCGGGGCGCTGTCTTGTTTTGGGGTAAGCACCATGTCGAATGACGATTACGACGATTTTGATGAAAACGACCCGGTGGAAGATGAAGCCGAGGACGAGGTAGAGGAGGCGCTGGACGCCGATGCGCCAGTGGCCGAAGCAGCGTCCGGCGAAGCGGCACCTGCTGCCCGCAAGGACATTGATGAAGCCGAGACGCTGTCTGTCTCCAGCAAGGAGGCCCTGCGCCGTCAGCTGGAAGAAGAGATGGAGCGCTTCCTGGCGAAGGGCGGCAAGGTACAGGAAATTCCTCCCGACGTGACGGCAGATCCGCCACAGAAGCCGGTGAGCAATTACGGCTCCAAGCCNNCAGTTGCTTTTCAGCCCCGCCATGCGGGGCTTTCATTTTCCGGTACCAGCCGTGCCCAGCCGTCAGTCTGACGGGAACAGGACTCATTCATGACCAGTGTTCGTCCGCCGATGAGCCGTGTCCAGCGTGCCATGCTCGTGTCGATGGCCGCTGCAATTGCGACCATCGTGCTCAAGTTTGGCGCCTACTTCATGACGGGATCGGTTGGTCTTTATTCCGATGCCGTGGAGTCGTTCGTCAACCTGGCTGCAGCAGTGCTGGGTTTTTTGCTGCTTGGCATTGCTGCTGCACCAGCGGATGACGAGCATCCCTTCGGTCACGAAAAGGCAGAATTCTTTGCCAGCGGTGCAGAGGGCATGCTGATCCTTTTTGCTGCATTGGCGATTGCATGGTCGGCCATCAATCGTCTGATTGCTCCGGAGCCGGTAGCGAAGCTGGATTACGGCTTGTTGTTGTCGCTGGCAGCAACACTGGTCAATGCGGTGGCGGCCTGGTGGCTGATGAAGGTGGCTCATGCCGAGAAAAGCATTGCGGTCGAGGCCGACGCGCATCACTTGCTGACGGACGTCTGGACCTCGGTGGGGATTCTGCTGGCGTTGGCCCTGATGCTGGTGTTTCCCTCGGCCTGGTGGCTGGATCCGCTGGTAGCGTTGGCAGTAGCCCTGAATATCGTGCGCACCGGCGTCAAGCTGATGATGCGTTCGGTGGATGTGCTGATGGATGTGCAGTTGCCGCCGGACGAGTTTCGTCGCGTCGACGATGCCTTGCAGAAACAGTTGCCGCCTCAGGCCGTGATTGAGGGGTTGCGCACCCGCCATGCCGGCCATCGCCGCTTCGTCGAGTTCAACCTGCTGTTGCCGGGCGAATGGACGGTGGTGCAGTCACACGATCTTTGTGATGCTCTGGAAGACGCCGTGCGGGCCGAATTTCCGGCAGCGGAAATTGTCATTCATGTCGAGCCGGGGGCGCACTGAGTCAGGCGTTTTCCCTGGCGACGGCATGGCAGTCGTCAATGTGCTTGTAGACGATTTTCCGCATCACGAAATAGCCCAGTCCCGCTGCCACAATCTGGCCGCCCAACGGGATGAATTTTGATATCTGGCGGGTGATGAGGCGGCCTGCCATGCCCTGAAAGCTTTTGCGCACCAGCTGGCGGGTCAGCACAATGCCCACCAGTTGCGCGCCGCGCCGGCGTATCACGCGCCAGGTTTTTTCCCTCTGCGCCGGGTCCATCGCATCAATGTCTTCGCTGGCCAGACCAAAGCGGTGACTGATCTCGGGGATCAGCTCCATCAGGATGCCGGCATCCACCACGATATCCATGAAGGGCACGGGTACCACAGCGGCACCTGCCGAGACCAGTGCACGCTTGCGCGCCAGGGCGCGGCATTCTTCGCGCAGACGATCAAGATCGGTGGCTGCGGCCATGTAGGTCTCCTGACAACGACTGGGCAAGTCGGATTGTGCCAGAAATGCAGCATGGCCATGTATTGAGTTGGTGCATTGTTATAGTATAACATACTTATTCAGCTGACTGATGTGTGCCTCCCATGATGCGTTCGACTTCCTTGCCGGCAGTGCTTGTGGCTGCATTATTACCGCTTTCTGCCGTCGCTGAAGATGACGGACATGGCCATGGTGCCAGCGCACCGGATGGCCGGCCGGCAGTGTCACTCGTGCTCGACGGCTTTTACTATCACGACAACAGGCAGGGTGAAGGCAATGAAATCCTGGAAGAGTCGGCCGGCATCCTGCATGGCGTGCATGCGGATGAACATGGTCATGCCCAGGAAAGCGGTTTCAATCTGGGCGAATCCGAGCTCGCGCTCGATGCAGTGTTGCCGTCACAACTGAAGGGACGCTTGTCGCTCGCATTGCTGGCGGACGGGATCGAGCTGGAAGAGGCCAGGATAGAGACCCTGGGCTTGCCTGCCGGACTGGCCGTGAAGGCCGGGCGCTTCCTGAGCAGCATCGGTTACCTCAACAGCCAGCACCGGCATGAGCAGGATTTTGCTGGCGACAATCTTGTGTACGGTGCATTGCTGGGCGGTCATGGACTGCTCGACACTGGTATGCAGCTGACCTGGCAGGCACCGGTGCCATTCTATCTGCTGTTTGGCGTAGAGGCGCTGCAGGGGCGGGATCAGGAACGTTTCGGCACGCTGGTCGAGCCGGAGGAGGCCGATGTGGTGGTGCTCTCCGGCGCAGGATTGCCGGAGCATCAGGCGGGTCCGCGTACCGGGACGTTTTTCATCAAGCTGGCACCATATCTGGGTGAACAGCATTCCCTGCAGTTTGGTCTTTCACTGGCGCATGCACGCCAGTTCCAGCAGCTGATTGATGAGGATGACACGGTAGTTGATGACCAGTTTGCGCTGGACGGGCAGCAGTCGCTGGCCGGGATGGATGTTGTCTATGAGCTGGATGGCCGGGGTGAGCAGGGCAAGGGCGATCTGGAGCTGGTTGCAGAGTACTTGCTGCTGGAAAAGGACATGAAGGTGACGGGCGCTGATGCGGCGGCACCGGTGCTGGTGGGTGATGCCGTCAGCGGGGCGCAGGACGGCATGTATGTGCAGGGCACGTATGGCATTGCGCCGCGCTGGCAGTTGGGTTTGCGCTACGAGGTTTCCGGTATGCAGAACGAACTGGACGAAGCGGGCAGTGTGCTGGCCTTTGATGCGTCAACACGCACGGCGCTGGCGGTGACGTTCCGGCCAAATCCGTCAACACGACTGCGTCTGCAGTTTTCCTCGGCAGACGTGAGTGATGAGGTGGGCGAAAAAACACGGCTGAACGAGTTTGTTCTGGGTTACACCGGCACGTTTGGAGGACATGAAGGGCATACCCACTGAGTGCCGACAGTCCGTCGCTGACTGATGAAATGCCTGGCTACACGTTGTCGGGGACGTCTGGCGAGAGGTCGTGACCACAATGCCGGCAAAATTTGGCATCACTTTCATGGCCGCTGGCGGCGCAGTCGGGGCAGTGCCGGTCGTTGCGCTGGCGCTGCATCTCCATCAGCAGGTCCGAGGTGAAAATGCCGGTGGGAATGGCTATGACCGAGTAGCCAACCAGCATGACCAGTGTCGCAATCGCCTGACCCAGGCCGGTCTTGGGGACAAGGTCGCCGTAACCCACGGTGGTGATGGTGATGACGGCCCAGTAAATGGATTTTGGAATGCTGGTAAAGCCGTGTTCCGGGCCCTCAACTACATACAGCAGTGCGCCAAAAATGATGGCCGCTACAAATACGGTGGCCAGAAACACCGTGATTTTCCGGCGTGAACTGTACAGGCTGCGCAGCAGCATGTTGGCATCGTTCCAGTAGGCGAACAGGCGCAGAATCCTGAATACGCGCAGCACACGCACCAGGCGAATGACCAGCAGCAGGTTTGCATCTGCGTAAAAAAGGCCGAGATAGGTTGGTAGTACAGCCAGCAGATCGATGACGCCAAAAAAGCTGCGGGCATACCGCCACGGGTGTGGCGAACACCACAGGCGAAGACCGTACTCCACGGTAAAGATCAGCGTGAACCCCCACTCAAGCACCAGCAGCATGGCATGCAGTTGGCGATGCGGGGTTTCCAGAGAGTCCAGTGTGGCGACGATGACACTGGCGACAATTACACACAGCAGGGTGATGTCGAAAAGCTGTCCCGCACGCGTGTCTGTGCCAAAAATGACGCGGTGTACGGTGGCCTTGTCCGGTAGGTGCATCAAGCTGTTCCTGTTTGGGCGGTGAACCAGACATTGTTCTGTCTGGTGTTATCCGTGCATGTGTCCGAAATGTTTTAGCTGTGTCTGTGTAACTTGTACAGCAAGCCCTCCACAATTAGAGGGATGGTCTCCTGTCTTCAATCCTTCAGGTTGTGCAATCAGTCGCAGATGTCCATGCATTGCGTGTACGAGCCCTAGAAACTGGTGCTGGCAATGAAGCGCGCCATGTCCTTGAGGTACACACCCTGATCAAGGTGGATGATGTGATTGCCCGGGAACCAGTGCAGGCGGGGCTGGTCCCAGTGATCCCAGAGCAGGCGGGCATGCTTGGGCGGGACCACACGATCACCGGCGCCACCAACAATCATCAGGCGCTCCTTCGGTAGCTTGGGCTTCCAGGTAAGGGGGCTTTGCACGGCCATGGCATGACGGGCCTCCGGGATGGAGACGCCGGCCATGCGCAGGCCGAGCTTGATCAGCGGCCCGGCCGGTGCCCACTCGAAAATGACATCGGTGAGGCTGGCGACCGGCACAATCGGAATGGAGAAATGCAGCCGTTCTTCGGTGGCGGCGAGCAGGGCAGAGGTGTAGCCGCCCAGTGAAATGCCGGTGACCCCGATTTTCTCCACGCCGTTTTCCTGCTCCAGCCAGTTCATCAGCAGACGGAAGTCATGCACGCCCTGCAGGATGGTCTCGTTGAGATGGCAAGCGCCGTAGGAAAAAACACCATGACCGCTGTAAGGGGCCCAGCGCTCCTGGCGGTTGCCGTGAAAGGGCAGGGTGTAGAGCACGATGTCGTAGCCCTGCCTGTAGAACCAGTCCAGATGAAAAAACCGGCTGTTCAGCCAGTGCGAATCCAGAATGAAGCCGTGAATCACGCACAGCGTCGGGCGCGGTTTGTCGCCGTGGCGCCAGTACTGTGCCCATGCCGTGCCGTTGCGCCGCAGCGTGCTGTAATGCGGTTGCAGGGCAGGATTGAGGGTCTGGTAGGGGCTCTCGAACGACAAGGTTTCGGTAATGGCCCCTTGTGGTGCAAACCTCACGTTGACGGGCTTGCGCGTGACGTTGATGGGGGCGGTCGGCCGCGGAAACACCGCATCAACGTCGCCGCGATCAGCCAGGGCCGTGTAGAAGTGCCGCTCGGTGTTATCGATCTTCAACTGGCGCATGGTGCCGATGAGGGCAAACAGTGTGGCCAGGCTGGCAACGCCGGTGCGCGTGATCACGTCAAGCATGGCCAGGCTTTCCACGACCACCTGGGTGCGCGTGTCCAGATAGAAGTCATCAGGAAACTTGTGGAAGACCGGGTCCAGGTTATTCCACCAGGGCTGCTCCGGCATGATGCGACGTGAATGGCCGTAAGTGGCGTTGGCAACGCGTGATACTTCGGTGGCAATACTCTTCTGGTCCATGGGCATATTCCCTGTTTCAAGCGCGCCACCCTAGCCATCGGAGCGGGGTGTGGCAATGCCTGATTTGGGAATGATGGGGCACTATTGGAGTCACTGCCGTGAGGAATGGCGTTGGGCGGCCGGGTTGTTGTCTTGCATTCGATATTTCCAGTAATATCGAAGCATGAACGAAAAAAACGCTGTCACCCGCCTTGCGGCACTGGCTCACGAGACCCGTCTGGCCCTTTACCGACGTCTGGTGCAGGCCGGTATGGCGGGCCTGACACCGGGCGAGCTGGGTGCCGAATTCGGCCTGCCTCCGGCTACCCTGTCATTCCATCTCAAGGAGCTGACCCATGCCGGCCTGCTGGTGGCCCGGCATGAAGGGCGATTCATTCATTATGCGCCAGACGTGGACGCCATGAATGCGCTGCTAGGCTTTCTGACAGAGAACTGTTGTGCCGGAGAGGACTGCGGGCTGGCGACACCATGCTGCAATCCTTCAGTGGCATCATCGGACCAGAACGAATTTTCAGGAGAAAAATAATGGCCATCAGGGTTGGTATCAACGGGTTTGGCCGCATCGGCCGACTGGCACTGCGTGCGGCATGGGACTGGCCCGAACTGGAGTTTGTGCAGATCAATGACCCGGCGGCGGATGCGGCGACGCATGCACATCTGCTCAACTTTGATTCGGTGCATGGGCGCTGGAGTCATGCGGCCTCCGCTATCGGCAATGCAATGACGATCGATGGCAGGACCGTCAGGGTGACGGCCAACCGGGCCATTGCCGACACGGACTGGTCAGGTTGTGATCTGGTTATCGAAGCCAGCGGAAAGATGACATCGGTCGGGGTGCTGCAGGGGTATCTCGCGCAGGGTGTGAAGCGGGTGGTGGTGACGGCGCCGGTGAAAGAAAAGGGAGCCCTGAATATTGTCATGGGCGTCAACCAGCATCTGTTCAACCCGGCCGAGCACCATATTGTCACGGCCGCCTCATGCACCACCAACTGCCTGGCGCCGGTGGTGAAAGTGATTCATGACAAGCTGGGCATTCGTCATGGTTCCATCACCACCATTCACGATCTCACCAATACGCAAAGCCTGCTGGACCAGCCACACACGGACCTGCGCCGTGCACGTGCTTCGCTGATGAGCCTGATTCCGACATCAACAGGATCAGCCACCGCCATCGCCGAGATTTTTCCGGAGTTGCGTGGTCGTCTTAACGGACATGCCGTGCGTGTGCCGCTGGCCAATGCTTCACTCACCGATTGTGTGTTTGAGGTGGAGCGTGCCACCACTGTTGAGGAAGTGAACGGTTTCCTGCGTGCTGCGTCGGAAAATGAACTGAAAGACATTATGGGTTATGAAGAGCGTCCGCTGGTGTCGGTGGATTACTGCACCGATCCGCGTTCGTCCATTATCGATGCCTTGTCGACCATGGTGATCAATGGCACGCAGGTAAAAATTTATGCCTGGTATGACAATGAGTGGGGCTATGCCAATCGCACGGTAGAGCTGGCGCGTCTGGTGGGGGCGGCCTGAGACATGACGCCTGATAAAAAACACAGTGCATGAGAAACCTTTCATGAGTGTCTTGTCGCGCCAGTCGCCGGAAGTGCGTCAGTATCTGCTGGTGACCGGAAATTACTGGGCCTTCACCCTGACGGATGGCGCCCTGCGCATGCTGGTGGTGTTGCATTTTCATGCGCTGGGTTATGCACCATTGCAGATTGCGGCACTGTTTGTTTTTTACGAAATATTCGGCGTTGTCACCAACCTGCTTGGTGGGTATCTCGGTGCGCGGCTGGGCCTTAACCGGACCATGAATGTCGGGCTTGGCTTGCAGGTGCTGGCATTGCTGATGCTGGCGGTACCTACGGCCATGCTGACCATTCCCTGGGTGATGGCGACGCAGGCCCTGTCGGGAATTGCGAAAGACCTCAACAAGATGAGCGCCAAAAGCAGTATCAAGCTGCTGGTGCCTGATGCGCAGCAAGGCACGCTGTACAAATGGGTGGCCATTCTTACGGGCTCCAAGAATGCGCTCAAGGGTGTCGGATTCTTTTTGGGTGGGGCCTTGCTGGCGCTGCTCGGATTTTCCGGCGCAGTGATTGCCATGGCCGGCATGCTGGCGCTGATCTGGCTGGCCAGTCTGGTGTTGCTGAAAAAGGATATGGGCAAGGCCACGGCCAAACCAAAATTCCGTGAGCTGCTGTCAAAAAGTCGTGCAATCAATATCTTGTCCGGTGCGCGCCTGTTTCTGTTCGGTGCGCGTGATGTCTGGTTTGTGGTGGCTCTACCGGTCTATCTCAGTACAGTGTTTGGCTGGGATTTCTGGCAGGTGGGAGGTTTTCTGGCGGTCTGGGTCATCGGCTATGGCGCCGTGCAGTCGCTGGCGCCCGCCATTACGGGTATTACGGGAAAGGGGCGTGGCCATGTGCCGGACGGGCGTGCGGCATTTGCATGGGCATCGTTGCTGGCCGCATTGCCGGCGCTGATGGCCATCGGCCTGGCAGCCGCATGGCACGTGCCGGTGGTGCTGCTTGGCGGTCTGCTGGTTTTTGGTGCCGTGTTTGCCGTGAACTCATCGCTGCACAGCTACCTGATCGTGTCGTATGCCAGGGAGGACGGCGTCTCGCTGGATGTCGGGTTTTACTACATGTCCAATGCCATGGGACGCTTGCTGGGCACGGTATTGTCAGGCTGGATTTTCCAGGCATACGGGCTGGTTGCCTGTCTGTGGGTGTCCTGCCTGTTTGTGCTGCTGGCCGCCATGATTTCAGTTGCCCTGCCGCGACATCCTGTCGCTGCCGGCGCGCCCTGAATTACGCCGCCGTGCGAGATTGACCGGGGCACGCCCCCTCGTTACTGTTCGCCCTCATTCTGTTGCCAGTGAACTGCCATGGCCCGCAAACGTAGTGCCGTAGATTTTGAAAAAGCGCTTTCCGAGCTGGAGGCCCGCGTCCATCAGCTGGAAAGTGGCGACCTCAGTCTGGAAGATGCCCTCAAGGCCTTCGAGGAAGGCATCCGCCTGACCCGTGACTGCCAGCAGGCCCTGACCGAAGCCGAGCAGAAAGTGCAGTTGCTGCTTGAGAAGTCCGATGGCTCCACCGAACGCACCGACTTTTTCGAGGACGAAGACGGCGATGCCTGAGTCGTCCTCATTGCTGCTGGCAACGCAGGCGCGCATGCCGGCGCTGCTCGCCGCCTTTCTCGATGCCCGTAATCCGTTGGCGTCCCGCTTGTCCGGTGCCATGCGTTATGCCGTCATGAATGGTGGCAAGCGCGTGCGGCCGGCGCTGGTGTTTGGTGCGGCTCAGGCGGCCGGTGGCGGGCAGCAGCATGCCAAGCCTGCAGCGATCGCGGTGGAACTGATCCACTGCTATTCGCTGGTGCATGACGACCTGCCCTGCATGGACGATGACGATTTGCGCCGGGGTGTGCCTACCTGCCACAAGGCCTTTGACGAGGCTACCGCCCTGCTGGCAGGGGATACCCTGCAGGCGTTGGCATTTGTGGCGCTGGCAGAAGGGCCTGACCAATCGATAGTGGGCAGGCAGGTAAAGGTATTGTCCGTTGCCGCTGCTGACATGGCTGTAGGTCAGGCGCTGGATGTGGCGGGCGAGGGCAAGTCGCTGGATGTGGCGGCGCTGGAGCAGATTCACCGTCACAAGACCGGCGCGCTTATCCGTGCCAGCGTGGCACTGGGCGCGATTGCCGGCGGCGCCGATGTGGCGACACTGCAGGCGCTGGACACCTTCGCCGATCGTCTGGGGCTGGCCTTCCAGGTGCATGATGATGTGCTGGACGTGATTGGCGACACCGGCAGGATCGGCAAGACGGCGGGTGCCGATGCCGCCCTCAACAAGTCCACGTATCCGGCCCTGCTGGGACTGGATGCGGCCCAGGCCCTTGCGGTCCGCCTGCATGACGAGGCGGTAGCGGCACTTGCGCCGCTGGGCATGGCGGCCGCCCCGCTGCGCGAGCTGGCAGACTTTCTGGTGGCGCGCGATCACTGATCTCCGTTCCACCGGGGCCGCCACACGGTATAATCGCCGACCCTGCCAGGATGCTGCGATGTTCACCGAGATCCCCCGACAATGCCCCGACACCCCCCTGCTTGACCAGGTGCCCACACCGGACAAGCTGCGCGAGCTGCCGCCCGAGGCCCTGCCCGAGCTGGCGCTGGAGCTGCGCGAGTACCTGCTCTGGTGCACCGGCCAGACCGGCGGGCATTTTGGTGCCGGCCTGGGCGTGATCGAACTCACCATCGCCCTGCACTACGTCTACAACACGCCGTCCGACCGGCTGGTGTGGGATGTGGGTCACCAGACCTATCCGCACAAGATTCTTACCGGCCGCAAGGAACGCATGCTCACCATGCGTCAGAAGGACGGTCTGGCCGCGTTTCCCAATCGCGCCGAATCCGAATACGACCCCTTTGGGGTGGGCCATTCGTCAACCTCGATTTCGGCTGCGCTCGGCATGGCACTTGGCGCACGCATGAGTGGCAGCCAGCGCAAGGTGTGTGCCGTGATTGGTGACGGCGCCATCACTGCCGGCATGGCATTCGAAGCGCTCAATGATGCGGCGCACAACAGTGCCGACATGCTGGTCATCCTGAATGACAACGGCATGGCCATTTCCAAGAATGTTGGCGGGCTTTCCAATTATCTGGCGCGTGTCTGGGCGAGCAAGACGTATATTGCACTGCGCGAAGGTGGCAAGCGCGTACTCTCCGCCATGCCCGCTACCCTCAATTTTGTGCGTCGTTCCGAAGAAAGC
Source organism: Moraxellaceae bacterium (assembly GCA_003543245.1). Classification (GTDB taxonomy): domain Bacteria; phylum Pseudomonadota; class Gammaproteobacteria; order Pseudomonadales; family Moraxellaceae; genus UBA2031. The sequence continues at coordinate 86,118 of DPJB01000025.1, forward strand.
ATGAAGCATCTGGTGAATTCACCCGGTGCGTTGTTTGAAAGCATCGGCTTCAATTATGTCGGGCCGATTGATGGTCATGATCTGGAAGCACTGGTCGATACCATTTCCAATCTGCGTGATGCCCCCGGGCCACAGTTGCTGCATGTGTACACCACCAAGGGCAAGGGTTTTGCGCCGGCGGAAGCCGACCCCATCGGTTACCACGCGATTACCAAGATTGCTCCGGCAGTCGAGCGTGAAACACCGGTAGCGCCAGTGGTGAAAAAACCGAAATATTCCGATGTGTTTGGCGACTGGTTGTGCGACATGGCGGCGGCCGATCCGCGTTGTGTCGGCATTACGCCTGCCATGTGCGAAGGCTCGGGCATGGTGAGATTTTCCGAACGGTTTCCCGAGCGCTATCACGACGTGGCGATTGCCGAGCAGCATGCGCTGACACTGGCGGCCGGCATGGCCTGTGAGGGCCAGAAGCCGGTTGTCGCAATTTATTCCACTTTCCTGCAGCGCGCCTACGACCAGCTGGTGCATGACATTGCGCTGCAGAATCTTGATGTGACCTTTGGTATCGATCGTGCGGGTCTTGTCGGCGAAGACGGTCCCACGCATGCAGGCGCCTACGATTATGCCTACATGCGCACTGTGCCGAACATGGTGATAATGGCGCCCTCGGATGAAAATGAATGCCGGCAGATGTTGTATACCGCATTCGAATTCAAAGGGCCGGCTTCCGTGCGCTATCCGCGTGGCACCGGTACCGGTGCGGTGATCGACAAGGCCATGACTGCCTTGCCGCTGGGCAAGGGCCTGAAAAAACGCAGTGGCGAAAAGATTGCCATCCTGTCGTTCGGCTCGATGCTGGCAGCTGCGCTCAAGGCTGCCGATGCGCTCAATGCCACGGTTGCCGACATGCGCTTTGTAAAGCCGCTGGACGTGGCGCTGGTGCGTGAACTGGCCGCATCACATGATCTGCTGGTAACCGTGGAGGAGCATGCTGTCATGGGCGGCGCCGGCTCTGCCGTGAACGAGTTCCTCGCGGGTGAAGGGCTGGTAAAGGCTGTGCTGAACATCGGTATTCCTGATGCATTTATCGAACATGCCACGCATGGTGAAATGCTGGCTGCGTGCGGGCTTGATGCAGCGGGTGTTGAGGCAGCAATCCGGCAGCGCCTGCTGCAGGGTGTCTGACAGGTAGTCCTGCCTGAGCACATAAAAAAACCGGCAGCAGCCGGTTTTTTTATGTGCTCATTGCTTCACTGCCGACGCTCGCCGAGTCGCCGGTCATCGCCACGCCGGTCATGGCTTGAGCGTTGCCTGTAGCGATAAAACTGCGGGTCGGGCGGACTCAGTTTGCTGGCCAGACGGGTAGGGTCCAGCTGGTCGCGAATGAACAGCGATGCTGCAACTTCTGCCTGATGCCGTGTGTTGTACGGCCCGTTCAGGGTGCCTTCCCGCGTGGAAAAGAAAAACTGGCCGTTCTCGCAGGCAATGCGATCACTGCGAAAGTGCAGTTTGTTCTGGGAGTCGTTACTGCGCATGGTCATGATCGTGCCCTCTTGCATCAACACACCATGAAAAAACTATAGTGCGTGCAGGCATTACTGCCGGGCAGTAATACGGGGATGCAGACGAGTGGCGGGGCGCTGGTGGTTTTTGATGCCCGATGGATTTAAAGCGCGATGCCTTATTTCTTGCCGAGCATATGGCCCATCTTGTCCTGCTTGGTATCAAGGTATTGCTCGTTATGCGGGTTGCGCCCCGTCATCAGGGGAACACGCTCGATCACGGCAATGCCGTGCGACTCCAGTGCAGCAACCTTGCGCGGGTTGTTGGTCATCAGGCGCACGCTGGTTACGCCCAGATGCGCCAGCATGTCTTCGCACATGGAGTATTCGCGCAGGTCCGGCGCAAAGCCGAGCTGCTCGTTGGCCTCGACCGTGTCTGCACCCTGATCCTGCAGGTGATAGGCACGGATCTTGTTGAGCAGGCCAATGCCTCGGCCTTCCTGGCGCAGGTACAGGATGACGCCGCGCCCGGCCTCGGCCACTTTTCCCATGGCTGCTTCCAGTTGCGGACCACAGTCGCAGCGCAGGCTGCCGAAGCCGTCACCGGTCAGGCACTCGGAGTGGACGCGCATCAGCACGGGTTCGCCATCTGCGACGTCACCCATGACCAGTGCAACATGCTCTTTGCCCGTTTCCGGGTCCTCAAAGGCATGGATCATGAAAGTGCCATGGCGGGTTGGCAGGCGGGATGCAGCGACGAAAGCGACAGACACGGACAGCTCCCGGGGTAAGGGGGCTGCATTGTAGCAAACCCGTGGGTCAGGAACACGGATCGTGATGGAACAGTCTGTTGCCGGGCAGGAATCAGCGCCCGGTCAGGCGCAGGCGGTTCTGCTCGTGCTGCAGGTTGACCTGGGACAGGAACGACATGCCCAGCAGGATGGGCGCGTTATCGGTGCTCTCGCGGACGGTGGCAACGACATTACGGACAGTAATGGGCCCTACCTGCACGCTGCCCAGGGTGACGGCCCAGGCGGCTACGGGGCCGCCCGCGGTCAGTACGCCGGTGCGCTCGCCAAAGCGCTTGTAGTCAACGCCCAGCGACCTTGCGTCGGCCGTGGTCATGGAGACGGTGTTGGCGCCGGTATCCACCAGCAACTGCACCACGCGGCCGTTGATCTGGCCATTGGTGATGAACTGGCCGTTGGCATTCATGTTGATCTCGATGCTGGGGCGCTGCTGGCGCAGGTCGATGCCGCCGGTGTCCATGCCCATGGCCAGCCGTTCTTCGCGCTGGTTGATGCGCAGCAGCGTGTCCTGGCGGGACACCTCCAGGACCGTCACGCCACCGGCGCTCTCGCCCGGGGACAGAATGTGCTGCTGGCCATCAATCTTGAGCAGGGCCTTTTGCCCGAGCAGGCCGATCACCACGACATGCGGATCGTCCCGGCTGGCCAGCGCCGGGGCGGAAACGAGGGTGAGCAGCAACAGGGTGACGAATGCCTTCATGAGTGCCTCAAAATGCCAGACGCAGGGCGAACAGTACCAGCCCGGCAAACACGCCGGCCACCAGATCATCCAGCATGATGCCGAGGCCGCCATGCACCTTCTCGTCCAGATGGCTGATGGGCCATGGCTTGATGATGTCGAAGATGCGGAACAGGCCAAAGCCGGCCAGCAGCCAGAGCAGGTCCGTGGGTCCCCAGGCCAGGGTCGGGACCAGTGGCGTCAGCGCCAGCCATTGCCCGGCAAACTCGTCCCAGACGATGCGACCATCATCATGCACGTCCAGTGCCTTTGCTGCATGGTCACAGATCACAATCCCGGCCAGCGCGGCGGCCAGCACGACGCCCAGAAAGGCGGGCAGGGTCAGCAGGGCCAGCAAGGGGAAGCAGGCGAGTGCTGCCAGCGAGCCGAAGGTGCCGGGGGCTTTCGGGGCAAGGCCGCTGCCAAAGCCGAAGGCCAGCAGTTGCAGGGGGTCACGCAAGTCCGGCTTGTTCATCAGGTCTCAGTCCTGGGTATTCATCAGAAGTGCGTGTAGCCAGCCACCGGCATGTCCACCGGCTGGCCGTTGCGCAGCAGCACCAGCCCGGGGGAGGCGGTGATGCACCCGATCCGCGTACAGCGTACCGGCAACCCGGCAATGGCGTCACGCATGGCAGGCGGTGCGGTGAACAGCAGTTCGTAATCGTCGCCGCTGGTCAGGGCCAGAATCACGGCAAAGGCAGGGTCGATCGCCTGCAATGCCGTGCTCATGGGCAGGGCGTCGAGTTCCAGTTCGGCCCCGACGCCGGATGCCTGCAGCAGATGCCCCAGATCCTGCGCCACCCCGTCCGAGACATCCAGCCCGGCACTGGCCACGCCGCGCAGGGCCGTGCCCAGTGCCAGCCTGGGGTGCGGCCGGTGCAGGCTGGCGAGGGCCATGTCACGGGTAGCCTGCGCCAGCTCATCCGGCCACTGGTCCAGCGCCAGACGCAGACCAAGACCGGCATCGCCGACGGTGCCGGAGACATAAAGGTCATCACCGGCACGGGCGCCATCACGCCGTATGGCGGTAGCGGCCGGCAGCGTGCCCATGGCAGTTACCGTAATGGCGAGTGGGCCACGGGTGGTATCGCCACCCACCAGACGGACATTTTCCTGATCGGCCAGGGCAAAAAAGCCGCGTGAGAACTCGCGCAGGAAATGTTCATTGTTGTCTGGCAGGGTGATGGCCAGGGTGACCCAGCGTGCGGTGGCACCCATGGCGGCCAGGTCGGACAGGTTTACCGCCAGGCTTTTCCAGCCGATATCGGCAGCAGCAGCCTCTTCGGGAAAATGCCGGCCGGCCACGAGGGTGTCGGTGGTGACGGCGAGCACATCGCCTGCCGGCACAGCCAGCAGGGCGGCATCATCCCCGATGCCCAGCACAACATTGGTATCACGCGCTGGGCGCGTGAAGAATTCGCGGATGAGGTCGAATTCGCCGTGGCCCGACATGAGCGCGCTCAGTGATCCCGCTCGATCTTGCGGTGCTGCTTGGCGACTTCGTCAAGAATGCCGTTCACGTACTTGTGCGATTCGGTGGCGCCGAAGTCTTTTGCCAGCTCGATGCCTTCGTTGATGACGACCTTGTAGGGCACATCAAGGCGATGCAGCATTTCATAGGTGCCGATGCGCAGGATGGCACGCTCGACGTGATCGAGTTCGTGCAGCTTGCGATCAAGATGTGCCATGAACGTGTCATCAATTGCGTCGCTCTGCTTCACGATTTCATGAATGAGTTCGTGAAAGTATTCGAGGTCAACCTTGTGCATGTCGTTGTCGACACGATAGCGGGCCTCAATCTCGAACATCGGGTTCTGGGAAATCGACCACTCATACAGCGCCTGCATGGCAAAGCGGCGCGCCTTGCGTCGGGCTGACGGCTTGATGGTCATGGTGTTGCTTTTGCTCACGGAAACTCTCTCGTCGGAAGTGTGGGAACGGTCTGTGGGAGCGGCTTCAGCCGCGAAGGTTTTTCAGCGATTCGCGGCTGAAGCCGCTCCCACGAAGACATCCGGTAATTTCCGTATCAGATGGCCTTCAGTACCGACACCATTTCGATGGCGGTCATGGCAGCATCCGAGCCCTTGTTGCCGGCCTTGGTGCCGGAACGCTCGATGGCCTGTTCGATGGAGTCGGTGGTCAGGACGCCAAACACTACCGGCATGCCGTACTGCAGGCCGACCACGCCGAGACCCTTGGCGGCTTCGTTGCAGACAAAATCGAAATGCGGCGTGCCGCCACGGATCACGGCACCAAGACCGATGATGGCATCAAAGCTTTTCTTCTCGGCCAGCTTCTGGGCTGCCAGTGGCAATTCCCATGCACCGGGCACGCGCACCACGGTAATGTTTTCTTCTTTCACGCCATGACGCTTCAGGGTGTCGACGGCGCCGTCGAGCAGCGACTCCACGACAAAGCTGTTGAAGCGGGCGACAACGATGGCGTACTTGCCATCAGCCTGGGTGAAGTTGCCTTCGATGACGTTGATCTTGCTCATGATGATTTCCTTCGGGTAAGTCGTCAGCAATTATTCGGTGGTTACGTATTCCACGATTTCCAGACCAAAGCCGGAAAGCGCGTTGAATTTCATGGGCGAGCTGAGCAGGCGCATCTTGCGCACGCCAAGATCACGCAGGATCTGTGAGCCGGTGCCGATGTTCAGGTACTGCCCGGAGCCTTCTGCACGGGCACGTGTGCCAAAGAATTCGCCGATGTGTTCGGCAATGTTTGCCGAGCTGTAATCCTGGCCAATCAGCACCATGATGCCGTAGTCGCTGCCGGCGATTTCCTGCAGGCATTTCTGCAGGTTCCAGCCGAGGCGGCCCTTGTACTTGGCGTGCAGCAGGTCGCGCAGCGGATTTACCACATGCACACGTACGGTGGGCACGGCGCCCTTGCTGCTGTCGCCCTTTACCAGTGCGACGTGGGTGTCGACACCATCAGGTTCGCGATAGACATGCATGGTGAAGTCGCCGTACTCGGTCGGCAGCGTCTGCGTCTCGATGCGTGTCACGGTCTGCTCGTTCACCATGCGGTAGTGAATGAGGTCGGCAATGGTGCCGATCTTGAGGCCGTGTTCCTGCGCGAATTTTTCCAGATCGGGACGACGCGACATGGTGCCGTCTTCGTTCATGATCTCGCAGATCACGCCGGCCGGCTCCAGTCCGGCGAGGCGGGCCAGGTCGCAGGAGGCTTCGGTGTGACCGGCACGCTTGAGCACGCCGCCCGGTTCGGCCATCAGCGGAAAGATGTGGCCGGGCTGCACGATGTCGGCAGCTTTGGCATCGCGTGCGGCAGCAGCCTGCACGGTGCGGGCGCGGTCGGCGGCAGAGATGCCGGTGGAAACGCCTTCGGCGGCCTCGATGGACACCGTGAACTTGGTGCCGTAACCGGAGCCGTTGCGTTGCACCATGAGGGGCAGCTTGAGCAGTTCGCAGCGTTCGCGGGTCATCGGCATGCAGATCAGGCCGCGCCCGAACTTCGCCATGAAGTTGATGTCTTCCGGACGGCAGTGTGTTGCGGCCATCACCAGATCACCTTCGTTCTCGCGGTCTTCGTCATCCATCAGGACAACCATACGACCGAGGCGGATATCGGCAATCAGTTCTTCAATCGTGTTCAGCGCCATCTTCAGTTTCTCCACGCTCTCCGTCAGGAGAGGGTCGGGGTGTGATGCCTGAAATGAATCAGGTGTCGTGCTTACTTCAGAAATCCGTTTTCGGCCAGAAAGGCCATGGTGACGCCGCTCTGGTGTCCGGCATCGGCGGCTTTCTCGCCGAGCAGCAAACGCTCCAGGTAGCGGGCAATCACATCCACTTCCAGATTCACTTTCGTGCCCGGTTGCCAACCGGCAATGTTTGTTTCCTGTACGGTGTGTGGCACGATGGTGAGATCGAACTCCGCACCGCGCAGACCGTTGACGGTGAGGCTGATGCCGTCAGTGGTGATCGAGCCTTTTTCGGCGATGTATTTCGCCAGTTCATCCGGTGCCTTGATGCGAAACAGGACGGCACGGGCCGACACATCGCGGCTGACCACTTCGCCAATGCCGTCAACATGACCGCTGACAATGTGGCCACCCAGACGCGACTGTGGCATCAGGGCTTTTTCCAGATTCACACGGTCACCCACTTTCAGTGATTTCAGTGTGGATCGTGTCAGGGTTTCCGTCGAGACGTCTGCGGCAAAGCCGTCACCGGGCAGTACCACGGCTGTCAGGCAGACACCGTTGGTGGCAATCGAGTCGCCCAGCTTTACGTCGCGCAGATCCAGCTTGCCGGTGGCAATGGAAAGGCGCACGTCGCCGCCGCGTGGTTCGATGGCACGTACGGTGCCGACTGCTTCGATAATGCCGGTAAACATGGATGTTCTCTCTGGTTCCGGTTACAGCGTTTTTGTTCGTGCCAGCAGGCGGATGTCACTGCCCACCATGCGCACATCGGTGATGACCAGCTTGCGCTGTTCACGCATGAACTGCATTGGCCAGTCGAGCAACGGACGGGCACTGCTGCCCATCAGCACCGGGGCCTGATATATCACGTACTCGTCCACCAGGCCGGCACGGGCAAAACTGCCGGCCACCGTGGCGCCAGCCTCTACCAATACTTCGTTGGCGCCTTCCTTGGCCAGTCGCTGCAGCAGGGCCTTGAGGTCGACGCGGCCATTGGTGCCGGACAGTACCCATATTTCGGCACCGGCATCGCTGAGTGCGGTCTGGCGGTCCAGCTGTGAATGGGTGCCGACAATGATGGTGCGTCCGGGCTGCTTCAGCACATTGGCCGTTGGCGGTGTGCGGAATCCGGCATCCAGGATCACCCGCCAGGGTTGTACCGGTTCGCCACTGGTCCAGTTTTCCCACTCGGTCGGGCGCACGGTCAGTGACGGGTCATCGGCAAGCATGGTGCCGATGCCGGTAATGATGGCGGAGCTCATGGCACGCCACTGCTGTACGTCGCGACGGGCATCCGGTCCGGTAATCCATTTTGATTCACCGGATGCCATGCCCGTGCGGCCATCAAGGCTCATGGCGAGCTTGAGCCGGGTCCAGGGCAGGCCGCCATTCATGCGGCGCAGGAAGCCGGCATTGAGCGTGCGGGCTTCCTCTTCAAGCACGCCGGCCAGCGTTTCGATGCCGGCATCGTCCAGTATTTTTTTGCCCTTGCCGGCCACCAGCGGATTGGCATCCAGTGTGGCCATGACTACGCGCTTCAGCCCGGCAATGACCAGCTCGTTGGCGCACGGCGGGGTGCGGCCATGATGGGCACATGGCTCCAGGGTGACGTAGGCAGTGGCACCAAAGGCGCGATAACCGGCCTGCTTCAGCGCGGCAACCTCGGCATGCGGGCCGCCGGCCCGGGCGTGATAGCCGGTACCCACCACCACGCCGTCTTTCACAATGACGCAGCCCACGCGCGGGTTGGGTTGCGTGGTAAAGCGTCCGCGTCGCGCCAGTTGCAGCGCCTCGCTCATGTAGCGAACGTCGTCAGCAGAAAAACTCATCAGCTTTCCCGGTTGTCGCGTTCAAGTTTTTCAATTTCCGTACGGAACTCGCTGATGTCCTGGAAGCTGCGGTAGACCGAGGCAAAACGCACGTAGGCCACGGAGTCCAGTGTCTTCAGTTCGTCCATGACCAGCTCGCCGACCAGACGTGCCTTCACTTCACGCTCACCGGTGGCGCGCAGGCGATGCATGATGCGATGCACGGCGGCATCAATCTGTTCGATGGAGACGGGGCGTTTCTGCAGTGAGTGCATCATGCCGGAGCGGAGCTTGTTCTCGTCAAAGGGCTGGCGCACACCATCGGACTTGATGATGCGGGGCAGGACGAGCTCGGCAGTTTCAAACGTGGTGAAGCGTTCGCCACAGGCCGTGCATTCACGGCGGCGGCGTACCTGGTCGCCATCGGCAACCAGACGGGAGTCGATCACTTTTGTGTCGTCGGCGCTGCAAAAAGGGCAGTGCATGAGAGACCTCTGAAAAAAGAACCTTCCTGATGTTTCGGCAACAGCAGTGCATCTATACAGCATCCCCTCTCTTCCCTCCACCGGGGCGGGAGGAGAGGGGGCATTACAGCAGTCTTACGCGCCGTAAACGGGGAACTTTCCGCAGACGGCCTTTACCTTGGCAGCAACCGCTGTGATCACGGCCTCGTCACCACGGGCATCGATGATGTCGGCAATCCAGCCGGCCAGGTCGGCGCACTCGGCCACACCGAAACCACGGGTGGTCACGGCCGGGGTGCCGATACGGATGCCGGAGGTCACGAACGGGGAACGCGGGTCATTCGGCACGGCGTTCTTGTTCACGGTGATGCCGGCGTTGCCCAGCCAGGCATCAGCGTCCTTGCCGGTCACGTCCTGCTTGATCAGCGAGAGCAGGAAGAGGTGGTTGTCGGTGCCGCCGGAGACGATGTCGTAGCCGCGCTTGATCAGCACGTCGGCCATGGTCTGGGCGTTCTTCACCACCTGCTGCTGGTAGGTCTTGAAACCGGGGGCCATCGCTTCCTTGAAGGCCACGGCCTTGGCGGCAATGACGTGCTCAAGCGGGCCGCCCTGAATGCCGGGGAACACGGCGCTCTGCAGCTTCTTCTCGATCTCTTCGTTTTTCTTCGCCAGGATCAGGCCGGAACGCGGGCCGCGCAGGGTCTTGTGCGTGGTGGTGGTGGTGACGTCGGCGATCTGTACCGGGCTGGGGTACACGCCGGCCGCGACGAGGCCGGCGACGTGGGCCATGTCCACCATCAGGTAGGCACCGACCTTGTCGGCAATCGCGCGGAAACGGGCCCAGTCCATGACGCGGGAGTAGGCGGAGAAGCCGGCAATGATCATCTTCGGCTTGTGTTCGACGGCCAGACGCTCGACTTCATCGTAGTCGACTTCGCCCGTTGCCGGGTTCAGACCGTACTGGATGGCGTTGTAGCTCTTGCCGGAAAAATTCACCTTGGCGCCATGGGTGAGGTGGCCGCCGTGGGCCAGGCTCATGCCCAGCACGGTGTCGCCAGCGTTCAGAAGGGCAAGGAAAACCGCGCCGTTGGCCTGGGAACCGGCGTGCGGCTGCACATTGGCGTAGTCGGCACCGAACAGTTCCCTGGCACGGTCGATGGCCAGCTGCTCGATCACATCAACATTTTCGCAGCCACCGTAGTAGCGCTTGCCCGGATAACCTTCGGCGTACTTGTTCGTGAGCTTGGAGCCCTGGGCCTCCATGACGGCGGGCGAGCAATAGTTTTCCGAGGCAATAAGCTCGATGTGCTCTTCCTGGCGGCGGTCTTCATTGGCAATGGCCTGGGCCAGTTCCGGATCAAAGCTGGCAAGAGTCACGTCTTTGCTGAACATCACGAACCTCATGGGCATTAGGGCAGGGCGGGAGGGGCCGTATTCTAGCCGAAACCGGCGGGCAGGTGCAGTGAAAACCGTGCGGGACGGATTTGAGCCGGATTCATCCGGCGCCGAAGGATGGTTTTCTGGTGACTGACGGGCCACTCCCGTCTTGCAATGTGCCATTGGGTGCTGTAACAATTGAGCGAGTCTTAACAGTGTTCAGATTGGCCCCTGTCCGGATGCCGTGATGATGGCAGTGTGGTCGGTGGCCGTCTGGGCAGAATGAGGTAGAGGCAGCATGAAAATGATGACCACCCGCGTCGCGTCCGGCGGCATCCACCTGCATGTCGTGACGTATGGCGACAGCAGGAAAACGCCGATCGTGCTGGTGCATGGCTACCCGGACAACAATCAGGTGTGGAAGCCGGTGGCCGAGTTGCTGGCGAAAAAGCATTTCGTGATTGCCTATGACGTGCGTGGCGCCGGGCAGTCGGATGTGCCGCCCCGGGTCAGTGACTATCGCCTGGAGTTGCTGGCGCAGGATCTGGCGGCCGTCGTGGATGCCGTGATCCCGGGTCGCCGTTTTCATCTGGCCGCGCACGACTGGGGGTCTATCCAGAGCTGGGAGTCGGTGACCACTGATCGCCTCAAGCCCCGCATCGCATCTTTCTCGTCCATGTCCGGCCCGTCGCTGGATCATGCATCACACTGGATTCGCGCGCGCACGTTCAATCTTTCGCCGGTGGCCAAGGCCCGGGTGATGAAGCAGTTGCTGAGCTCCTGGTATATCGGGTTTTTCCAGTTGCCGGTATTGCCGGCAGCAACCTGGCAGGCCGGCTTTGGCAAGTTGTGGCCGTCTTATCTGGAAAAGCGCGAAGGCGTGGTTGAGCCCGAGGCAAACCCGACCCAGACGGAAGACGGCAAGCATGGCGTGCAACTTTATCGCGCCAATTTCCGCAACAAGCTGATCAATCCGGAACTGCGTCATGCGGTCTGTCCGGTGCAGCTGATCGTGCCGACCAGGGACAATTATGTCAGCACGCAACTGTTCGAGGATTTGCCGCAATGGGTGCCGGAGTTGTACCGCCGCGACATCAATGCCGGGCACTGGGTGCTGCTGAGCAAGCCGGATCTGATTGCCGGTTATATCAGTGAGTTTGTGGCTGGCGTGGAAGCCGGAGAAATGTCCGGGGCACTGCAACGTGCACGGGTGCGCCCGCAGCGCCAGTCACTGCCGCTGTCCGGTCAGCTTGCGGTCATTACCGGAGCTGGCTCCGGCATTGGTCGCGCGACAGCAATAAAGCTGGCCCGGGAAGGCGCAGACATTGTGGCTGTGGATATCAACGACGCATCCGCAGCGCAAACGGTGAAGCTGGTTGAGGCACTGGGGGCAATGGCCTGGCACAAGGTGGTGGATGTCGGCTCGGCAAAAGCGATGGAATCGCTGGCAAACTGGATCGAAAAGGATCTGGGTGGTGCCAGCATCGTGATCAACAATGCCGGGATCGGCATGGCGGGTGGCGTGCTTGATACGTCGGCGGCCGACTGGGAAAGGTTGCTGAAAGTGAATCTGTGGGGCGTGATTCACGGCTCGCGCCTGTTTGCACAACAGATGGTGAGTGCACAGCGTGCGGGGCACATCGTCAATGTTGCCTCGGCAGCAGCGTTCGGTCCCAGTCGCAAGCTGGCAGCCTACTCCACCAGCAAGGCTGCGGTGTACATGCTGACGGAATGCCTGCGGGCGGAACTTGCTGACAAGGACATTGGTGTCACGGCGGTATGCCCGGGCTTTGTTGCCACCGGTATCGCGACCAGCACGGTATATGCCGGCATGTCCGATGAAGAACAGCAGCAGAAACGCACCAAGGCTGATGCACTGTACAAGCGCCGCAATTTTTCGCCGGATACCGTGGCGGATGCAGTGTTCAATGCTGTGCAAAAAAACAAGGGGCTGGCACTGGTGGGTGCCGAAGCATGGATCACGCGGCTGCTCAGTCGCTTTGCCCCGGGTGCATCACGGATGATTGCCCGTATCGACATAACTCCGTAAATCGCGACCCGGGAGAGAGACATGACCGCAGTCCGTCATCAACTCAAGGCACGCCGCGTGCAGTTCAATCTGGATAACACGCCATTGCACTGGCTGCCGGATGATCCGTTTGCCACGCACATGATCAATGGCATCCACCTCTTGCTGCCCGCAGGGGAGCTGTGGTTTTGCCGGGTGTACAACCAGGCGCTGCCGTATGTGACCGATGCGCAATTGCGTGCCGATGTTGAAGGATTCATCCGGCAGGAAGCCGTGCACTCGCGTGTGCACTCCAAGGCGGAACAATATCTGGTGCAGCATGGGCTGCAGACAGATGAAATCCGTGAAAAGTCCGAATGGTTGTTTGGTCATATGCTGGGCGATGCGCCATTTGGTCTGGGCTTTCTGAAAAACCGTTTGCTGGAAAAACAGTGGCTGGTGATTCGTGTCGGCCTGGTTGCAGCGGTTGAACACTTTACCGGCATGCTGGGCCAGTGGGCGATGGATAACAAAAGCTGGGACAAGGCAGACCCGGTGATGGCAGACCTGTTTCGCTGGCATCTGGCGGAAGAGGTGGAGCATCGCACGGTGGCGTTTGATCTGTTCGAGCACCTGTGCAAGACCCAGCTCGGCTTTTATGTGAGCCGGCAGGCGCTGATGGCGATTGTGTTTCCACTGTTCCTGCATTTTCTCGCCATGGCCTGTCGCGGTCTGGCAGGGCAGGATGCCGACCGCGAGGCGCAACGGGTTGCGCGTCAGTCCTTGTTGGGGATTCTGGCCGAGCTGCAGCGTGCTGGCCGGAAAACAGAAAATGTGCCGACATTCACGTTTCTGGTGGCGGGGACGTTACGTTGGCTGTCACCACGGTTTCATCCGGTTACCGAAGGTAATACGGAGCAGGCGCTGGACTATATTGCACGCTCGCCTGCCGCCCGGGCGGCTGCTGCACAGACCATGCACTGATTAATTAAAGGTTCCGTTCTGTTGCCCGGCGTATGCCGGGCTTTTTTTGTGCGGAAAGTCAGTCGCATGATGATCGGGGAAATATGGTCGGCAGGGATGTGATGGTTACATAAGTCTGGTTTATGAAGTTAATGTCCCGAACCAAGCTGCTGCTGATAGTCCAGTATTGAGGTCCGGTAGCAGGCGCATGATGCCGCCTCCAGTCCGGTCCTGCTCAGTACATGGATGGTACCGCGGCTGTAGTGGATGATGTTCTTTTGTTGAAGTGATGCTGCCGCGATGCTGACCGCACTTCGCTGCACGCCAAGCATGTCGGCCAGTACCTGATGGGTGAGGCTGAAGTAATCGGTATGTGACCGGTCGTGAGACATCAGCAGGCGCTTGGCAAGTCGCAGTTCAATTTCGTGGAAGTGGATGCAGCTGACGGTGCGCGCCAGTTGAGTCATCTGGACATAAAGATAGTGATTTATGCGGTTGTGCAATACGGGCATCTGCATGAGTTCGTGCTGAAAAATTGACGCGTCTGCACGCAATGCAATGCCTTCTTCGTGGACAATGGCGAGGAGGGGCGTTGTCTGAACGCCAAGTGAAAGCGTGGCGCCAATCATGCCTTCGACGCCAATTTGAGATGTTTCAACCGGTTTTTCAGTTCTTGCCGAGATGCTTAGAGAGACAAGGCCGCTCAGCGGAAAATAGACATACGCAAGCATCTGGCCTGGGTTGGAAATAACGGAGCAGAGGGGAAGGTCAACCTGCTCCAGGCTCTCCAGGAGCCTATGGTGTTCCACATGAGGTAATCCCATGATGATTTTATTGAAGGTCTTTGTCTTCTTTGGCGAGGACACGGCAATATCCTGAAGAATGTTGAAAATGGGAGTGCCATGAATGACCCTTATGCGATCCCTTTTGCATATTCTGCTCCCGTGTGACGTGGTCATCTGTTCGCTAAGGCACAAACAGGGAATGGAGGTTTGTTGATCTTGGTCGTATGGAATTATTTTTGTTTCAGGATTGCTGGTTCATGTAGGGAAGCAGCCGGTCCGTCTCTTTCTTCACCACCGCATAACATTCACAGCTCAGCTTTTCCAGTGCCGGGCGGTCAAGCACAGTGATATGTCCCCTGCTGTACTCGATCACACCAAGTTTTTGCAGCTTTCCAGCGGCATCGGTAACCCCTTCGCGGCGGACCCCTAGCATGTTGGCGATCAACTCCTGGGTCATTCTCAGTTTGTTGCTCGGCAGCCGGTCAAGGGATAGCAGTAGCGCGCGGCAGAGTTGTTGGTCAATCGAGTGATGCCGGTTGCATACAGAGGTTTGCGACATCTGGGTGATCAATGACTGTGTGTAACGCAGCATCAGCAGGAGCATGTCGCCGTGAAAATTGAACTCGCTTTTTATGCGCTGCCCACTCAGGCGGTAGGCGTGTCCGCTGCTTCGCACAACTGCTCGGCTTGGTGTGCTTTCACCGCCCATGAACAGTGAAATTCCGATCAGTCCATCATTTCCAACCACCGAAATTTCGGTAGATGAGCCGTTTTCCATGACGTATAGAAGAGACACGATTGAATCTGTCGGAAAGTACACGTGGCGAAGAGTGTCGCCGGGCTCATAGAGAATCTGGCCTAGCGGGAGCTCCATCAGTTCAAGGTGAGGAAATACCTTCGTTTGCGTTTCGGGTGACAGTGCCGCCAGCAAGTGGTTTTCTGTCGGAGAATGGGTTGGTGGTAGCTCGGGCATGTAAGTTACCTGTGGCTGCAGGGGTGTCACGAAAAAGTGATGTCCCCAAAAACACAGGATAGTCGAATTTGGTGCTGTGATATGTGCGGAGCCACACATACGACGAAAGGTCACAGGTAATTCTTCTTCCTCGACCGGTCGGCATGTCGGTGCGGTGCCTCTGCACATGCTCGTGCGTCGTGCAGATTATGGGAGTCCTAGAGGCGCCGGCCCTGGATCACACGAATCAGGACTACCACAATGGCAATCACCAGAAGGATGTGGATCAGGCCTCCCATGGCATTGGATGTCACCAGACCCAGTGCCCAGAGGACGAGCAGGATGACAACGATGGTTTCCAGCATGATGGTGCTCCGGTTGAACGGACATTCTGGCTCACTGTCTCACTGAGCCAGAATGTATGCCGTAGTGTGGCGGATTGCAGGCGATCAGTCCTTGAACTTTTCAGCGGCATTGTGCATGGACGACTTGAGTGACTCCCATGCAGATTCGGCACTGGCCTTGACGGACTCCCATGCGCTTTCACCGGCATCGGTGATCTCGCCAAGCTTGTCGCCGGCAGTCTTGAACTTGGCCTCGATCTCTTCAATGAGTCCGTTCATTTCGAGTTGCGCATCCGTTTTTGCCCCAAGTGATTTGGCCTTGAGTTTTTCGATGTCGGCTTTCCATTCGTCAAGCTGGGCCTGGAATTTCTGCTTGTAAAGTTCCTTGTCACTCATGATATTCACCTTTGCTTGTGGCTTTCGGGGTGGTGGTGCCATGAGATGCCGTCGACGAACGGGTATTTTTCCGTCGTGTGTAAAAGGGGCAGCTAATGGCACGTCGGGCAGCTTCATCGTGTTGATGTTGCTGCTTCATTTTCGATAATTACTTCAACACGCCTGTTTTTCTGGCGTCCTGACGAATTGTCGTTGCTGGCCAGCGGCGCGCTTTCGCCCTTTCCTGTCGTGGAGACGTTGTCTGTGGGTATGCCACGACCGACAAGATAATCTTTCACTGCATCGGCCCTTTTCTGCGACAGGGCGAGATTAAGGCTTTCGCTGCCGACGCTGTCGGTATGCCCCTCGATCGTAATGTGGCGATCAGGTTGTTTCTTCAGGGTTTCGGCCAGGCGATCAAAATTTGCCATTGCGCCGGAGCGCAGGTCGGACTTTCCTGTTGCGAACAGTACATCACCCAGCGTAAAGACAATGCCACGGTCGGTTTTTCGGGCGTTCAGAAAGGCCAGTTCGTGCTCAAGGTCTGAATTGCGGGCGTTTGCACTGCTTGCCTGCTGCTCAAAAGAGGCCGCACGTTCGTTTGCCTGAGTGGTTTCAAGCTGCGCAGCGGTAGTCTGCTTGCGGGCACTGTCTGCCTGGGCGTGTGCCTGGTTGGCTTCCTGGGTGCGGGCAGTCAAACGCATCTGGTCCCGCTGGGTGGAGGCATCCTTCAGGTTGTCTTCGGCACTGCGTGCCGTTGCCAGTGCCCGAGCGGAGCGAACCTTGTTGGTGGCAAGATAAGCCAGATGAGACTGGACGGCTGCATCTTTCTGAGGTTTTTCAGCGGCAACAACAGCAACTTCTGCTTCGGCAATTGCCGACTGTGCATGGCGGGCAAGTTTTGGTGAGGACTGGAGGTCGGTCAGTTCGGCTCGTGCAACACCAACGGCAGGGTCAACCTTCATTGCGGACTGGCAGGCAAGAAGTGAAAGCACGCCCATGCCAAGTGCCATGGCGCTGGCGAGACGGGTCATGCGGTATCTGGTGTTCATCGTGTGACTCCATTGTTGCGTTGAAGTTCCTGCTGCAGCATGTCGTTGTTACGCTTCATCTCGGCATCGACTTTTTCGGCCCGGGCCTGTTGTGCCTTTGCTGTGGCCAGTTCTGCATCGCTGCGGGATGCTTCTGCCATTTGTCGGGCGCTGGTCATTGCCTTCTCGTCCTTGTCCTGAACGGCTTTTTCAGAGAGGGCGCGGGCGGATGCTATTTTTTCACGTGCGGACCGTAGTTCTGCGGAGGCGTAATCGGCAACACGAGCTTCTTCAGCCTGCTTGATGGCAGTGTCGGCAGCGTCAAATTCATTCACGGGTATTTTTGGTGTTGATGCGCAGCCTGCCAGTGTCAGTAAAAGAACGGGCAGCAGAATGAGGGATTTTCTTGATGTCGCGGATTCATGGATTGTGCGTAGCATTTCTTTCTCCTGGTATCGGCAGCACAAGGTGACAGATAGCCTCATGACAACTCGAGAGCGTGCAGTATGTGCAGTCAAGGGGGTGCGGTCTGTTCGGCGCCGAACAAAGGGGGATATTCAGGGGCGGTGTGGCCGCGCCCGCGTATTGAGTGTGCTGGCAGGCCTTGGTGTGGGGGTGACGGAGAGTATTTTTGCAGGAAGGCTCTTGTCATCAGCCAATAAAAAAGGCCTCGCAAGAGGCCTTTTTTATCACGTCTAAAATCGCATCAGGCTTAGCCGGGCACGCGCACAAATACCTTGCCGTTTTCTTCGGTGGTCTCGTAGGTGGGCAGTGACTGCGGCTTCTTGCCCATGGACAACAGGCGAGAGGTCCAGCCGGGGATGGGCATGCCCACCACGGCATTGCACCAGTCCTTGTTGTCGCCCGTGCACATGTCAAAACTTGATCCATGGAAGGGGCAGGTAATGGTGCCGTTGGCAATCTTGCCCTTGCCCAGCGGCAGGCCAAGGTGCGGGCACTTGCTGGACACGGCGCAGGCCTTGCCGCCAACGCGGGTCAGCAGCAGCGGCGTATTGCCGGCCTTGACGGCCAGCGCCTTGTCTTCCTTTACGTCTTCGGAGCGGGCGATCTCGATCAGCTGCATGGTGCGGTTCCTTCTGGTAGATGCCCCCGGCAGGGTGGCTGGTCAGGGGCGTCGGGGTTGACCGCATTCTTGTAGCAGGAAACCGCGTGCAAGCACAGGCATCCAGATCAACAACTGCGTGCCGGACGCGCCCAAATCCCTGCACAGCGCGCACTGGCCGGGTATACTTGCCGCCACCAGGCCGGGGTTCCCGGCCACATTCCGGATCACGTCCCTTTCCAGCCGCTCCCGACCGGGGCCGGCATGCCCGCCGCTATTGCCGGCGACCGGGAAAGGGCGCCGGCCCGCAGCACCAAGGTAGCAAGAGAATGGCTCAATACATCTACACGATGAACCGCGTGTCCAAGCTGGTTCCCCCGAAACGCGAAATCCTGAAAGACATTTCCCTGTCGTTCTTCCCCGGCGCCAAGATCGGCGTGCTCGGCCTCAATGGTTCGGGCAAGTCCACGCTGCTGCGCATCATGGCTGGTGTCGACAAGGATTTTCAGGGCGAGGCCCGTGCACAGGCCGGCATCAAGATCGGTTACCTGGAGCAGGAGCCGGAACTGGACCCCGCCAAGGATGTACGTGGCAACGTTGAAGACGGTGTGCGTGTAGCGCTTGATGCCATGGCTCGTCTGGATCAGGTGTTTGCCGAGTATGCCGAAGAAGGCGCCGACTTCGACAAGCTGGCCGCCGAGCAGGAAAAGCTTGAAGGCATCATCCAGACCTGGGATGCCCATAACCTCGACAACCAGCTGGAACAGGCCGCCGATGCGCTGCGCCTGCCACCATGGGATGCCGACGTCACCACCCTCTCCGGTGGCGAGCGTCGCCGCGTTGCCCTGTGCCGCCTGCTGCTGAGCAAGCCCGACATGCTGCTGCTCGACGAACCCACCAACCATCTGGATGCTGAATCGGTCAGCTGGCTGGAGCGTTTCCTCAAGGACTTCCCCGGCACCATCGTTGCCATTACCCATGACCGCTACTTCCTCGACAACGTGGCGGAATGGATTCTCGAACTCGACCGTGGCCACGGCATTCCCTGGCAGGGCAACTACTCCAGCTGGCTGGAGCAGAAGGGTGCCCGCCTCGAAACCGAACAGCGTCAGGAAGAGGCCCACACCAAGGCACTCAAGCGCGAACTCGAATGGGTGCGCAGCAACGCCAAGGGCCGTCAGGCAAAATCCAAGGCACGTATGGCCGCCTACGACGAGCTGGCCTCGAAAGAATTCCAGAAGCGTTCCGAAACGCAGGAAATCTACATTCCACCAGGCGAGCGTCTGGGCGATCTCGTGGTGGAAGCGAAAAATATTTCCAAGGCGTTTGGCGACAAGCTGCTGTACGAGAATGTCAGCTTCAATGTGCCCAAGGGCGCCATTGTCGGCATCATCGGCCCCAACGGCGCCGGCAAGACCACACTGTTCCGCATGATCACCGGTGAACAGAAACCGGACAGCGGTGAAGTGATTGTCGGCGAGTCGGTGAAGGTGGCGTATGTCGGCCAGATCCGCGACACGCTGGATGACAAGAAAACCGTGTGGGAAGAAGTCTCCGGCGGTCTCGACATGATGCGTGTCGGCGAATACGAAGTGCCATCACGCGCGTATATCGGCCGCTTCAACTTCAAGGGCAGCGACCAGCAGAAACGCGTGGGCGAACTCTCCGGTGGTGAGCGCAACCGTTTGCAGCTTGCCAAGATCCTCTCGGCCGGTGCCAACGTCATCCTGCTCGATGAACCCTCCAACGATCTCGACGTGGAAACCCTGCGTGCACTGGAAGAAGCCATTCTCACCTTCCCCGGTTGCATCATGTGCGTGAGCCATGACCGCTGGTTCCTCGACCGCATCGCCACGCACATCCTTGCCTTTGAAGGTGACGAAGTGGAATGGTTTGACGGCAACTACACCGAGTTCGAGGAGTACCGCCGCAAGAAGCTGGGCGCGAACGCAGGGCCACACCGGATCAAGTACAAGAAGATTGGTGGTTGAGTATAGTCTTGATATGAGAAAGCGGAAATGAAGCGAGACGTACAAGTTCGAAGGAATTTGCGAGCCCGATACCTTGGTAGTCTCTCTAGGGCCGCTGAGCGAGTAGAGCGCTACCGAAAAGGAGAGCGTTCTACTAATAATAGGAGGGTCAGGGTATCTGTCCCCGGAGTTGTACGTCTAAATGCGGAGCCAGATCGATCTCTTT
This sequence comes from Moraxellaceae bacterium, assembly GCA_003543245.1. GTDB lineage: Bacteria > Pseudomonadota > Gammaproteobacteria > Pseudomonadales > Moraxellaceae > UBA2031. The sequence goes on from DPJB01000025.1 coordinate 106,183, forward strand.
TGTTGGAGTGCATCTATAAAATACGGTTGGCAATTGCAGAGAAGAATAGGCTGTATATTGATTTTTCTAAAACAGAAGAGCTGAATCCATGTGGAACAATTCTTCTCATTGCTGCAATTGAAACTGCGTTGACAAATGGTGTTGATGTTATTGCTAGTTATCCAAAATCAGATGCTGCCGAGCAGATGCTTCAGCATATCAATATACTACAAAGGCTGGGGCTGGAGGGCAGGAAGGTTGTTGATAATAAGATGGTAACTAGGTGGGCCTACCATACTGATATTGAGGCTAGTTTTGATGATAATAGTTTTGAGAATATTGCAAATCTAATTATTGAGTGGACAAATGCTGATGAAAATGAGGTCCCGCTTCTTACGGGAATAAGTGAGGCGGTAACAAATATTCAGCATCATGCGTATAAGGAAGAAACCCCAAGAAAGACATGGTGGCTTTTTTTGTGTAGGGAAGATGACACCTTGATGCTTGCTGTATGTGATCTGGGCAAGGGCATTCCTAAAACCCTTCCCAAAACCATTAGGGAAAGACTGGGTTCAGAGGCAGAAAATACCCTAAAACGACTTCACATATTTGATATAACAAAAACTGATAGCAGGATGATACAGGCGGCTCTTGCGTATGGGAGGACTCGTACCGAGCATGAGCATAGAGGTAAGGGCTTGGCGCAGATGCAGAGCGTGGCAATGGAGAATGCTGAAGGCTTTTTTGCTGTGCATAGCAGAAGAGGCACTTTGGTTTACATGAAGTCAGAGGAAAGGGAAAGGCTGCTTAACTATCGTGATCCTGTTCCTGGAACAATTGTACTTTGGAAGATCCGTCTCCCATCTGAAGGCATAAGAAAATGAGTGATTTCAATATCAACGTATCGACTCAGTTCAGTAAATTCCCTGCCGGCCGATACAGGACGGACGGGAAAAATTCAGGCCAGCGATTTCGCGAGGAGTTTTTGGCTCCTGCCATAAAAAACAACGAATTTAATAAAGTAATTATAAATTTTGACGGTGTTCTTATGGGGGGGTCCTCCTTCTTGGAGGAGTCGTTTGGGGGGCTGGTGCGAGAAGAGAAAATAGATGCGAATACCATAATAAATAAAATTGTGATTGTCGCGAAATCAGCGACATTGAAAGAACAGATACTATCTTACATAAAGAATGCCTAAAAATGGGAACCTGCACAAGCACCTGCCAATATTGGTATCTACCTGTTGTCATACAAGGGTTTGCGCTTTTTTTTGTAATCATTGGATGGATGATTTCGATCTGGAGTGCAAAAAAGCAAGCTCTCCGCAAAGAGACTTATGATCGAATAAACTCGATTTTTGATAAAATATCTGAACTTCAATCCACTGCGGTTGAGTTTTATGGCTCTTCAGAGAGATGTCAAAAGCAAAGGCTGCATATAATAAATAACACCGAAATATTAACGTCATTAATAGAGGCGCTGCCTGATAAGTCATTTAAGGATAGTCTGGCCTATCTGGTGGAATTTAAGGATAGCATTGCTCTTAATGAGTACTTTGATGATTTGTCCATTCCTCTTCCTGAGGGAAAGAGTCAAGAGGTAATTCAAGAAATGGTCTTGAATGCGAATAACCTCATTCGTCTCCTTCATGACATTTTCAAGCAAACATTTAGGTAGTGTGAGCGCAGGGTGATCCCAGCTGTATCTCGTAGAAAAACAGGGCGGAGTTAATTTCTCCGGCCCCTCTTTTTGATGGATTTTATTGGTTTTGGGGGTTTCTTGTGGCAGCTCCTATCAAGTTTAACGACGGCGCCGCCTACGAACGCTTCATGGGCATCTGGAGCCAGACCGCCGGGACAGCCTTCCTCGACTGGCTGGCGCCACCTGCCGGCGGCCAGTGGCTGGATATTGGTTGTGGCAACGGCGCTTTTACCGAAATGCTTGTCGCCCAATGTGCGCCCGACGCGGTAGACGGACTGGACCCGTCCGAGGGGCAGCTGGCGTACGCGCGCACCCGTCCCGCGCTGGGCAATGCACGCTTTCATCAGGGCGATGCCATGGCATTGCCTTTTCCCGATAACAGTTTTGATGCGGCCGTCATGCCGCTGGTGATTTTCTTTGTGCCCGACCCGGCGAAGGGCGTTGCGGAGATGGTGCGCGTGGTACGTCTGGGTGGCACCATCTCGGCCTATGCCTGGGACATGCACGGTGGCGGCTTTCCGTATTTTCCACTGCAGCAAACCATGCGCGAGCTGGGGCATGTCGTACCGGCGCCGCCCAGCCCGGAGGCCTCGCGTCTGGAGGTGATGCTGGAGTTGTGGAACGGCGCAGGCCTGGTTGATGTGGAAACCTGCGAGATCACGGTGCAGCGTACCTACGCGGATTTTGACGACTACTGGACCACCGTGCTGGGCGGGCCGAGTGTCGGCGCCACCTTGTCCACGATGACGCCGGAACAGGTGGTGGCGCTGCAGGAAAATTTGCGCACGCGCCTGCCGGTGGCGGCCGATGGCTCCATCACCTGCAGTGCCCGCGCCAATGCGGTGACAGGCCGCGTGGCGGGCTGACAACAGACACCGGATGAAACGGATGAGCAGCATGAGTTATCGCGAGCAAGTCATCGCGTTTGTTGACGCCTTCAATGTAGACGACCTCGATCAGGTCATGTCATTTTTTGCCGACGATGCGGAATACATTACGTATGATGGCCAGCACTGCCGTGGCAAGGCGGAAATCCGCGCAGCCTTCGCGGCGCAGTTTGCCGGCCGCTTCGGTCAGCTGCGGTTTATCCGCGACAAGCTGATTGTGGATGAGACGACACAACAGGCAGCTGTGAGCTGGCGTTGCGAGCATGGACTGGCGTCGGGGTTGCCAGCAGCACCACTGCGCTGGTTGCAGCGTTCACTCGCGGTAGTGATGGGTCAGAAACCGTACTGGGAGGGCGTTGACCTGTTCCGCTTTCGTGACGGCTTGCTCGTCGGCAAATATACCTACGCGCAAACACGCTTGCCGTTGTTCCGGCATGGTGAATAGCCTGCAGTATTGCACCCAACAAAAAAGCCCCGCAGTGCGGGGCTTTTTCATGAGCATTCGCCATTTTTTCTCCCTTGCCCTCGTAATTCATAAGGGAAAGGGAGGCTCTGCTTGGGCACTCCCCCATTTCCTTTCGGAAACCGGTTTCAGCCCGCTTTTTCCAGCGAGCATCAGCGAATAAAAATAAAAAGGCCTCAAAAGAGGCCTTTTTCTATCAGAGAGATCAGGGCATGAAGGCCGGGGTTCTACATGCCCAAGCGCCGCCCGCTCAGCGCAAGGCCTTGTCCCGCTCGCGCTGGCGCAACACGGTCACCGCCTCCCCGGCGACGCCCCAGTTGTCGGTTTCGACTTCATCGATAACCACAAATGTGGTCGCGGGATTTTTGTTGAGTACTCGCACCAGCAGGTCGGTAACACCGGCGATCAGCTCGGCCTTCTGCGCTGGCGTGGCACCTTCGCGGGTGATCTTGATGTTGACGTAAGGCATGACGGTCTCCTCAGGCAAAGGCCTGCTGGTTGAGGTGGGTGAACAGCTTGCTGACGATCTGCCAGCGCTCGCCCTGCAGGCGCAGGGACAGGAAATCGATGTAGTTGAAGCCGAGCATGGGGCAGTGCAACCGGGCCAGCGCGATGCTGCCTTGCACTTCCAGGGTCAGCAGGCGCATGTGGAAGGGTTCACCCAGTTGCGACGGCGATTGCCGGGTCGCCACAACGGCCAGATACTCCTCCAGCAACTTGTCGTAGAGCTGACCCTTAACCATGCCGAACAGCCGGGCATCGGGATGGAAGGCGCTGCGCAGACGGGCCACGTCGCCGAAGAAAATGCCCTCGGCATAATCCTGCAACACCGCCTGCACCGCCGGATATGCTGGCGCCAACAGCGGGGCGGCCACCGTGGCGGTTACCATTTTCCGGCTCCCATACCACCATCCACCGCCAACACCACACCGGTCGTGAACTCGGCATCACTCAGGTACATCACGGCATCGGCAATTTCCTGCACGGTGCCGATACGCCCGGCCGGCTGCAGCGTGTTGAGAAAGTCGTGCATCTCCGGCTGGTAGAGCGGTGTGTCCACTATGCCCGGCGCCACCGCCGATACCTTGATGTTGTGTGGTGCCAGTTCCAGCGCCAACGCTTTCGTCGCATGGTTGATGCCGCCCTTGATCAGGATGGGCAACGCAGCCGGCACCTGGCTATTGGGGTGGGAGGCAATGCTGGCGGTAATGCTGACGATGTGCCCCTGCCGCCGCGGCTGCATGTGCGCCACCGCCTGCTGCGTGGCATAGAGAAATCCCTTGAGGTTTGTGCTGACGAGGGCATCGATGTCTGCTGGCTGGTAGTCCGTCACCGGTTTGGGATCGAAAATGCCGGCATTGTTCACCAGTATGTCGACCTGGCCGAAGCGGGCAATCGCTTGCTCGAACACATGCCTTGCCGTGCCAGGCAGGCCGATATCGCCCGGCACTGCCAGAAAGCTGGCGGGGTTGCCTAGCGCCTGTCGGGCCGCCTGCAGGCGTTCGGCAGTGCGAGCGTTGCCCACGACATTGAAGCCTCTGCGCAGGTAGGCAGCCGCCAGACCCAGGCCGATGCCGCTGGAAGCGCCCGTGATAACGACGGTGCGAGGGGTTGTGTTCATATTGGTGTCCTGGTTCAGGCAGCCTCATTGCTGCGACAGGGGCACTGTATTTATGTTCTTTTGATTGATAAAGTCACTTGAAATCAAATGAGTTTTTACATTGGGTAACTAATTAATGCAGCGGCAATTTGACGACATGCAACTCGGCAGCATCGAGCTGTTCTGCCAGGCAGCCGAACTGGGCAGCTTCACTGCCGCAGCCACCGCGAGCGGGGTGACACCGGCGGCCGTCAGCCGCTCCATCGCGCGTCTGGAGGCCCGGCTGGGCGTGCGCCTCTTCGTGCGCACCACCCGCCAGATCCGGCTGACCGATGCCGGTCGCAGTTATTTCGAGCAATGCCGCAGCGCCCTGGCGCAGTTGGCCGAGGCTGAACGCGCCGTGACTGGGCAGCAGGCCTTGCCGGCCGGGCGCCTGCGCATCAGTCTGCCCACTACCTATGGCCACTATCACGTGTTGCCGGTGCTGGCCGACTTTCGTGCGCGCTATCCGCTGGTGCAAGTGGAAGTGCATCTGGGTAACCGCAATATCGATTTTGCCGAGGAAGGTTTCGATCTGGCGGTGCGCATGCGCGCGCCGGCCGACTCATCGCTGATCGCACGTAAGCTGGGAGATGCCGCACTGGTGGTGGTGGCCTCTCCTGTTTATTTGGCGCGCGCTGGCACCCCGCGTACCCTGGCTGATCTAGCCCGGCACGAATGCATTCAGTTCGAGCTGCCCAGCAGTGGCCGCTGCATTCCCTGGCTGTTCCGGCAAGATGGTAAAGAGATCGAAGTCATGACCCACGGCGGCTATTGCTGTTCCGCGGATGTGTTGGGCGGTGTGACACTGGCGCGCGGCCACGCCGGCCTGTTTCAGGCCTATCGTTATGTGGTGGAGGGAGACCTGCGCCACGGCCGACTGGTGGAAGTACTGCCGGAGTATTCTGGCTGCTCCCGCCCCATCAACTTGGTGTACCCGCATGCGCGGCATGTGCCGCTGCGCGTGCGCTGCTTTGTGGATTTTTTGCTGGAGCAGCAGGGCCTGACTGATACATCCCTGTCGCCCTGCTAGGTCTGTCTTGCCGTGATCCTTTCATTCAAAATCAAGGACCCAGCGGACGACCACGCAATAGCCGTTTATGAAGACCGGACTCACGCACTCTGAATGATTCGACTGCACATTTGCTTTGGGTTTGCAGCGTCTGCGTTTTAGAGCGAAGACATAAGCAAGCAAGGCGGATGCACCTTGTCAGCAGAATCGTACTTATGTCGCCATCACCGGGATTCTGGATGTCATGCGTGATGTTCGCCCCCAGTGAAGGGGGCGAACTCAAGGGTAAGTGAGACTAAATGGCGTGAGCATTGCAGGGCTTACGGCAGTGGCGGCGTATTCCACTCGCTGCGCAACCATGGCGCGGTACGCACGTCACCGTATTCGGCGGAGTTGGTGCTGTACGCCGGATCACCGTAATAAAAATAATCCGGCAATTGCGTGTAAGGCGTTACGCCGGGAAAAATGTCATTGGAGTAAATGATCCACGGAATGGTCTGGCCGCTGCCCTGATCCAGTCGGCCGTTGTTCTTGCTGACTTCGCCGTTGTAACGGATTTTTACGCCATCTTCGCTGCCGGTCTTCATGGCATGGGCGCCACCGTCCACGCCGATCTTCGGACGGTTGTTGTCCTTGGGCATGGCCGACCATGTGACGATCTGCTGGCCATTGTGCTGGCTGATCAATACGTGTGTGGGCAGACCGTTCTGGAAATAGACGAAATACTTTTCCCAGTCATGTTCGTGATCGTTCAGCCAGTCGTTGTCGGCGTAATACAGCCAGTACTGGTAAACGTCATAGCCGCCGCTGTTCACGTGGTGAAAATACACGGCCGGGCGCTGGTCGTTGGGGCCGCGGTTGGCCCAGCCGGTGGAGCCAGTGCCGGTCACGCCCGTGCCGATCTTGAAGCGCACCAGGTTTTCCTTGTTGTGCTCGACATCGTTGTCATAGGGCGTGAAGCGGTAAGGCTGCGGAAAATTCTGTTCGCCGGAGTCAAACCAGTCCTTGCCGTCAAACTGCAGGGTGGCCAGGTAATCGGCGGGAGCCGGCAGCGCCATCGCTGCGCCTGCGGGCAGGGCAAGCAGCAGTGTGGTCAGCAGCTGTCTGATGAGTGAGGGCATGGGCATCACCTGTCTTGTTGTTGTCGGGGTGTCCTGAGGGCTCTGATCATATGTCGTCGTCATGACAATCCTGCGGACACAAGCGGAGCGATCCATCACAAATAAGGACGCGGACCGACAGCAGGTGCCGGTGCAGTGGTGGTTTATGGCGATGCTGACGGGGCCGTGCAGGGAGACAAGATGCCGGCAGTCCGTTATCGTCAGTCTTTATTATTAGTGACTGTGAGAGTCCCGATGCCGCTGGACGCCATTCGTTCCATGGGTGCCAAGATGTACCTCAACAAGTACTTTGAAGACTTCGGTGAGGTCATTGAAGTTGAGGTCGAGCCAAAATCAAACATGGCGACGATGCTGGTGCAGCTGAAGGGCGAGGCAGTGCCACTGTGGCTGAAGGTGGACTATCGCGTGGAGCCGGATGCTTTTGTGGTGGTGCACTTTCGCTGTGAGCGGGAGTGGATTGGCAATGCGCTCAACCGGTTTCTTGGCGGGAAGCGTTTTGACATCAGCAGCAGTCTTACCCAGACGGTGCTCAATCTGCTGCTGTAGTGTGCAAGCAAAGAGGATGCCGTGCATTCAGGGTGTTTCTTGCGCCCATAAAAAAACCCGGCATTGCCGGGTTTTTTCTACAGATTGCTAATCAGCCTTAGAGGGGCTTGATGTTAGCAGCCTGCTTGCCCTTCTGACCCATGGTCACGTCGAAGGAGACCTTCTGGCCTTCTGCGAGCGAACGGAAGCCGTCGGCCTTGATTTCGGAGAAGTGNNACCAGTAGCCATTTCTTTAACACCTATTAAAACTGAAAGGAATGCATGAAAACTGAACAGGTGAAATTAAGAACTGGAGTACTGGCGAGAGCTAGAACTGACAAGAATCATTTCTGCCTGTGCGGCATGCGAGGGCCATACTGACAGGTATTGGGGCTATGTCAAGCAACATTGCATTGCCAGTGTCACGGGTTGCCTTCTTGTTCATGGCTGACGAGGCCCAATCCAGAGGTTCGCTGGCCGCCGGCCTGAATGAAGAGCCCCGCAGTGCGGGGCTCTTCGGGTTCACTCCACCGGAATCATGAGGTGCTCATAGGGGGTTCCGCCGTACATGATCCAGTGTTCGCCGGAGTGTGGCTCGGACGAGAACATGGCCGGATCAAGCTTGCCCGGGGCAATCACCATGATATGTGGCGGTGCCTTTACCCAGTGCTCACCCGGGGCGGGCTTGGCGGCGAACGGGTCGGTGTTGCTGGCGTCGCTGCCGCCCTGAAGCATGTAGGCAATGCCCACCCCATCAATGGCGGGTGAGGTTTTGCCCATATAGGCGTTCATCCACTTCATCCATTGCTTGTCCAGGCACATCGGGTCCTGGCCGGGGGTGCCGGGGTTGTCCGGGAGGCAGGTCCAGCCATTCTTTCCCTGACGCAGGACGGCCGGCTTGCCGCCTGGTGCGGTTGGCCAGTCCAGTATGGTGGCGTCCTTGCTGACGGATGGTGGCGCGGCGCTGCTGGCCACCTGGATTTTTTGTGCGGCGTTCTTGTTGCCCCCGGCGGCGGCTGCGGCTGGTCCGGCAGCAATGGCCAGACTGATCCCGGCCAGAACGATACTGAATAGACGTTTCATCACAGTCTCCTTGCCGGGATATGGGATGTCCCTTGTCCTGACCGGAAACCCCGGCATTTCACTCTGGTGCAGGGCCATTTAAGGTTAGTCCCGCCGCAGTGGTTTGCAGGGCATATGCAAAACCCATTTAAGAGGGTGCGGCCTCAGAAAAATTACCGGGCATAAGCAGGTGGGAGTCATTTAGACTTGCCGCCCTGACAACCGTGTCCCTTCTGCCCATCTGGAGCCATCAACGCCATGCAGTGCAAACTTGATCTGGAAATCACCCACAGCTCGTTCGGACTGAGGTCCGTGCCGGCGGGGGAAGACGAGGTGGTGTGGGGCGAGGGTAACCGTGCCCAGGGTGTGCTGCTGCTGCCGGGGCTGGTCCTGCTGGACCCTCTGTCGGACGAGGAGTTTGGCGCGGATGTGGTGGTACGCACGGCAGAGAAGTTCCTGCCCAGCAAGAGCGCCCAGCGCACGGTACAGATGCCGTTCGAGATCATCGACCCTGCCGAGCTGACCCTGTTCTCGCCTGCCGAAGAGTATTCGGTCAGCCTGGATGTCGAGGCGGGCGATTACACCCTGATCTATGAGGTGTGCCTGGGCAAGGAGGTCTATTACGTTCTTACGCTGCTCAAGGGCAGGATAGAGCAGGCAACCGCACTCAAGTCGGATGGATGGGGGCTGCAGAAGGGCCTGCCGCTGACGGCCGGGGTGTTCTGATCGTTGCCGCCGGATTTCCTGCATGAAAAAGCCCCGCCTGCTGCGGGGCTTTTTCATGGCGGTGATTCAGCTCGGCGTGCGATGCCGCAGCAGGTAGCGCAACAGCAATGGCAGCAGGCTGGCCATCAGCAGGGCAAACAGGATGTCGTCACTCAGTACATCCGCGGGTGAGCTGACCGATGCCAGTGCCCGGCCCGCATTCACAAACACCAGGTCAATCGGCAGCATGCCGATCTGGCTGACCAGAAAGAAGCGTCCTGCCGGAATGCGGGTAAGGCCCATCAGCAGGTTCACCAGAAAAAACGGCGGGGTTGGCGCCAGTCGCAGGGACAGCAGGTAGAACGCGTCATCGCGTGCCATCTTGCGATTGGTGCTGGCGACAAGCCTGGGCCAGCGTTTTTCGACCATGTCGCGCAGCACATAGCGCGACAGCAGCATGGCAAGGGTGGCGCCGGTGGTGCTGGCAAATGACACCAGCAAGACTGCCTCGACGAATCCGAACAGCGAGCCGGCGAGCAATGACAGGACGGTGGCAACGGGAAAGGACAGGCTGGTTGCAATCACAAAGCATAGAAAAAACGTGATGACGGCGGCGGTGGGCCACGCGTCGACCAGAGCGGCCAACTGGTCGTGGTGGGCCTTCATGGTGGCGAAGTCCAGCATGCCGGTTGCCCACAAGGCAAACAGTCCGCCCGCCATGGAGGCCATGATCAGGGGAATCAGCAATGTGCGCTTGCTGTGGTGCTTGCGCTGGCCAGATGCCCGCTCAGTATTCATGTTCGGCTCTCACGCTGGTGCCGGGGACCTGATAGTACTGCAGAAAGGTGGAGGTGCGGTGCCAGCTGGCTCGTTCGAATGCGCTGGTCAGATTGATGCCAATGCCGACATAGGAAATGCGGTGGTCGGTGGCGGCGGGGTCATCAAAGCCGCGCACGTAATAGCCGGCATGCAGCTCCAGCCATTTCAGCGGCGTTTGTGCCATGCCGGAGAAGCCGTCCAGTTTGAGGGCCACCAGATAGCGGGCATTTTCATAATCGGTCAGCGGGTCATTGCTGCCACTGGGGACGTATTCCATGCGCAGGTCGAGCCGTCGTTCCCATGTCTCGTTGGTGGCCAGTTGGTAGCCGACCAGGCTGCCGGCCACATTCATGATCATGTCTTCATGGGAGACACCGTAAGGACTGAAGCCGTCACCAAGCTCCATGAAGCCGGTGATCAGCAGAGCTGAAATGGCGGCGTCTTTTGCCGCAGATTTTTTCTCTGCGCCCCAGTGCCGGTAGAGGCCGTCAAACGCACGGGTCATCACGTAGCTGGTGTAGAGGTGGCCCATCTTGTCGGCGCCACCTTCACTGGTGTCGGCACTAAACCAGCCTTCGGAGGTGGCATGCATGGACTGCTCGCCATAGTCCCAGTTGAGCAGCCCCCAGGCCGTGATCACGCCGGCCCCGATCCACCGGGTGGCCGCGATGCGCCGGACGCAATCGTCAGGTGGCTCCTCGGCCCGAAGTGGCAGTGCCACGCCGCCAAGCAGCAGGGTCATGAGAAGTTGCCGGCGCCAGTTACGCATGCTGTTCAGTCGCTTCTTTGATGCTCGTTAATGGTCATGAGTGAATGCTCAAGCATAGTCATATGGTTCGTCGGGCTCGTCCAGTCACCGGGGAGGCGTGCTGCGAGCGTGAGTTGTTGTAGTGTCTAATGGCACAGACAATACCGCCCTACTGGGCTTTAATCATGGATTGACCACTTCTGGACGAGTGTATGTCGGCGGACCGGCTTGAGTCTCACCTTGGATCCTTGCGCGCCTTGCTGATGACGGCGCTGCAGCGGCTGGGTGATCCTGCTGACACGGAGTCCCTGCATGAGATGCGTGTCGTGCTGCGGCGGCTGCGCATGTTGCTGCGTCCCCTGAAATGTTCCGGGCAGGCAGGCCAGCTGCGGGATGCCGCTGCCGGACTGTTCCGGCAGACAAACAGCCTTCGCGATAACGAGGTCCTGCTGGAAGAGCTGGTGCGCAACGGGATGCATGTTGCGGCGGCTGCACGACAGGCGCAGCAGATGCGGGACCGGCAAGCCCTTATGGACAGTCCCGGTCTGGCCGGACTGATCGCGGCCTGGCCTGACGATGGCGTTGCGTGCCTGTCGGCACCCTCGCGGCGCCGGCGGCGCAGCCTGAAGAAAAAGATGCGGTGCGAGTTGGCGAAGGCACGGCGGATACTGCGGCGGCAATTGCGGCAGCCTGCGCCGGATCTGCATGAGGTACGGCTGGCAATCAAGCGCCTGCGTTATCGGCTGCTGGCAAAAGGCCATTCATCACCGTCACTGCTGGTACAGCTTGAGCGGGGGCAGGAGGTGCTGGGCCAGTGGCACGACCATGATGTCTGGTTGCTGCGCGCCGTCACTGAGCCTGATCTTCAGGCGTGCATTGACCGGTGGCAGCATGAAAAAGCGGTCCTGCAGGCTCGCTGGTTGCCGTTGCGGGACGGCTTGCTGCTGGTTCTGGCGTGATGATCGGCGTGCGGCCGTGCTTGCAAATCCTGCGTGGCGCCCCATCTTGTAGAAAACGTCCGGGAGTCCTGTCATGTCTGATGCCTTGCTGATTGCCTGTCCGCATTGTCACCGCAAGAACCGTGTGCCTGCGTCACGTCTTGCCGAAAGGGGTGTCTGTGGCAGCTGCAAGGCGCCGTTGTTTGTCGCCAGGCCGGTTGCCCTGACCGCTGCCACTTTTGATGCGCATATTGGCAGTGATCTGCCTCTGGTCGTGGACTTCTGGGCGCCATGGTGCGGACCCTGCCGCCAGTTTGCGCCGGTGTTCGAGCAGGCGGCTGCACGGCTGGAGCCGCAGGTGCAACTGGTCAAGGTGGATACCGAGGCGGAGCCGGCGCTGGCACAGCGCTTTGCCATTCGCAGCATTCCCACTCTGATGATTTTCCGGCAAGGGCGTGAAGTTGCGCGCATGTCGGGTGCGTTGCCGCCGGCGCAATTCATGCAGTGGGTGCAGCAGCATCTGGGCTGATGATCCCGGCGGCGGACAGGCATAAAAAAACCCGGCAATGCCGGGTTTTTTCTACAGATTGCCAGTCAGCCTTAGAGAGGCTTGATGTTGGCAGCCTGCTTGCCCTTCTGACCCATGGTCACGTCGAAGGAGACCTTCTGGCCTTCTGCGAGCGAACGGAAGCCGTCGGCCTTGATTTCGGAGAAGTGAGCGAACAGATCATCACCACCGTCGTCCTGGGTGATGAAGCCGTAGCCCTTAGCGTCGTTGAACCACTTAACGGTACCAGTTGCCATTTTGCAATTACCTGTAAAAAAGTAGAAATGTGGGCGTTAACCCGGAGTGCATGAGACCTTACAGGGAGTACAAACTGGAGTGCTGGCTGGACGCTAGAACTGGCAGGCGTGACTATCGGCCTGTGCGGCATGCATCCAAATGATTTTCCGACGGCATGTTTCTGTCAAGCAAATTTTGCGTGTCGCCAGTAGCATGGATAAGCACCCGGGTTGAAGGTCGGGTGGTTGATGCAGCGCATGGCACCACCGGCATATGCCGGTGTTCAATAATCAAAAGTGTGTGACTTACGGCCATGCCGGGCAGGGGCGACTGACGAATGGAAATGACGCTGGTTTACGCCATGATGATCTGTGTGCTCATGGTGGTGCTGACCGTGCTGGTGCATTACGAGGGTCTCCGGCTGATCTCGGACCAGTTGTTGCCCCGGCTGCACATGCATCCCCGTCAGCGCATGGTGTTTACGATTCTGGGTGTGTTTGCCGCACATACCGTCGAGGTCTGGATGTTCACCGCGTGCTACAGCCTTCTGGACGGGATATCCGGTTTTGGCGGCTTCATGGGCCACAGGGAGGGGGGCTGGGTCGACTACCTGTATTTTTCGGTGGTGACCTATACCTCGCTGGGTCTGGGCGATGTTTATCCGGTGGGCAGCTTCCGGTTGCTGACGGGGGTCGAGGCACTGACCGGCCTGCTCATGATCGGCTGGTCGGCCTCATTCACCTATATCCTGATGGTGCGGTTCTGGGAGCAGCACACGGAGCACGACCTGCGCCACAAGCGCGGGCGCTGAGTCAGGCGATGCTCCCCGCGTCCATCCCGTAAGGCAGACGGATTTCCACCAGGCAGCCATTCTCTGTGATCCAGCGTGCCTCGCCGCTCAGCTCGGCCAGGCGTGCCCGCATGATCGCCAGCCCGCGGCCACTGTCCTGCCAGTTTTCCGGGTTGCCGGCGCTGCCGTTGTCCTGCACCGTCAGCAGCAGCTGGTTGCTGGTGCCGGACAGGGTGATGCGTAACTCAGAGGCCCCGCTGTGGCGCAGGGCGTTGCTCACTGCTTCGCGCAGCACGCGCGTCAGGTTGGCGTGCTGGCGTGAGCTCAGCATGTTGCCCAGTTCGGTTTCCATCTGGTTGTCCCAGACCAGCCCCACGCCTTGCGCCTGGGTTCTTTCCTGTATCTCGTTGCGCCACCGTGTGGCCGCTTCGCCAAGTACGGTGTCGCGGAAGTTGAGTGTGTGCAGCAGGTCGCGCGTGTCGCGGATGGCTTCACGCACCAGTGGCTGATGATCTGCCGGACTCTTGTGCAGGATGGTCAGCAGCTTGGCGCCGAGGTCGTCATGAATGTCCCGGGCAATCCGCTCGCGCTCGATCTGGGCGCCGGTGTCCCGTGCGCGGAACATGTCGAGGGACAGTGCAAACAGGTTTCTGACGGATTCCAGGGTGTCCAGGTCCTGATGAGTGAACAGGCGGGCGCCGTTACCGGCGTGCCGCAGGCACAGGGCGCGGCCCGGCTCACGCAGGTCCGGCACGATAAGGGCCAGGCCGTTTTCTGCCACCTTTGTCATGTCGTGATCGTGGCGATAACTGTCTGCAGGGACAATCTGCAGGGGCTGGTAGACCACTTGCAGGATGTCGGGCCAGCGCTCGCGCAGGCGGCTCTCGGTGGCTTCGCCGGCATTGGTCTGGATGAGCAGGGGAAGGACATCGGGCAGCCACTGCTGCAGGGTGCGCTGACGGCGCCCGCCCAGCCACTCCCAGAGCTTCTGGCGCAGGGGGAAATACAGCCAGCCGACAATTGCCACCGACAGCGACAGGGCCATGCCCTCGGGGACCGAGAGGAAGGACAGCAGCAGCACATCGACCAGCACGACAGCGATGCCGCCCAGAAACCATGCCCAGACGGCATACCACCAGGCCTCCAGCTGGAACAGGCGGTAACGCACCACGCCCAGCGCCAGCCCCCAGTACATGATGAGGAAGGCACCGAACATCACGCCCTGCGGAGCGGGCAATGGCAGGTTGAGTGCCGAGGGGATGATGATGGTGCCGGCAAACAGGCCGGTGGCGACATAGATGGACAGCAGGAACCAGCGCAGGGCGGCGCGGTCGGCCGGATGCTGACGGGTTTGCCACCACTGCATGCCGGCAAAGACAAAGCTGAGGGCAAACACGATCAGTACGCCGAAGTGAAACAACGCCGGGTCGCCGCCGGCCTGTGACGCATCCAGTAGCCAGACGGCCAGGGCAGCGGTGTAGCAGGCCAGGGGTGCCCACATGCCACCCAGCCGGCGCGGGTAGACCCAGAGAAGGCTGGTCAGTGAGGCGGTAAAGAACAGGGCGCCGAAATGATTGGCTATCGAAAGCAACCGGAAATCCGTGGCGGGCAGCGCCAGCTCACGGGTGCTGTAAATGCCTGCGGCCGGCGCAAAGATCAGGTAGCCAATGCCGGTGAGCAGGTAGAGGCGGGTCGCGGCCGAGACCTGCGGGCTGAGCGCCCAGACCAGAGCCCCGGTAAGAACCCCGCTCACGCCGACAAACAGCTGGAACCAGAACAGCAGGGGAAGGTCGCCCAGACGTGCCGGACGTGTATCCAGTACGACATGACGTCCGTCAGTCAGCGTCGCTGTCAGTGAGCCGGTCGCCAGCTGGCTGGCCAGCAGTCCCTGGTCCTGCATGAAGGCGTTGTAGTCGGCAAAGCCGGGCAGGGTGTCGGGTTCTTCGGTCAGCAGGTCGGCTCGTGCAGGCAGGTCGCCATGCGTTGTCCCGAACGAGACGATGATGTCGCCAGGCTGGATGCGCGAGTGGTTGGGACTGCCTTCATCCACCGCCGTGACCATCATGCGCTGTTTGTCATCCAGTCCGATGGTCACGCCCATGCGTGGAGTGGACAGCGCGGCCAGTATCGACAGCAAACTGACCGCCAGGGTCACGATGACGGCAAGGCCGATGAGGGTTCGGGGAGAAAGTCGCATGTCGGGTTCCTGGTGACGTGATCAAGTCCTGCGTGGAGCATAACGGTACATGCTTGTCGTCGTCATGTTGCCCGCAGCAGGTGTTCGCGTGCATGCTCGGGGTGTTCAGGCGTTGGTGACCGGATTCACCTTAGGGAGTGGTGCAGCCAATGAAAAGGGTGCTGGTGGTTGAGGATGTCGTTGATACGGCACACTGGTTGGCAGAACGGGTGCGCGGTGCGTTTGGTGCCGGAGTGGCCGTGACGCTGGCGCATACGCTGGCGGCAGCGAAACGGATGGCAGATCAGGATGTGTTTGACCTGTTCGTTGTCGATCTGGGGCTGCCGGATGGCGAAGGTACCGACTTCATCCGTCATGTCGAGCCGGTGCGAACCGGGGCACACGTGGTGGTCACCACAATCTATGATGATGATGATCATGTGTTCCGGGCCCTGCGTGCGGGTGCGCGCGGGTACCTGCTCAAGGACCAGTCGGATGCCGTGCTGGAGAGTGCGTTGCGGGGTCTTGCCGCCGATGTGCCGGCGCTGTCTCCGGGGATAGCCCGGCGGATGATGGACTTCTTCGCGCAGTCCGGCCCTGCGCTGGAGCCTTGCGACCTGACTCACCGTGAGCGCGATGTGCTGGTGCTGATTGCCGGTGGCCGCAGCGTTATCGAGACGGCCTCGCAGCTGGAAATCTCGGTACACACGGTGCGTGGCTATGTGAAGGATATCTACCGCAAACTCGGTATTTCCTCGCGGGCTGAGGCCAGCCTCAAGGCGGTCCGCATGGGATTGCTCCGGCAGGGCTGAATTGTGGCTGCAGGTTGACCTGTGTCATGTGGTGACAGGCCGGTCCGTGGTGATATCAGACAATAACCTTGCGAGGAGTGATGTCATGGATATTGCCAGTGAACTGTTCGGGACTTCCAGCGGCTGGATGGTCATCATCGTCCTGCTGATCATGCTGGTGGGTATTCCAGGCGTGGTCTGGTGGACGCTGGGGCACACCAAGGTGTCCGAGTGCGAAGTGAAGGACAAGAAGGCGCATCCCGGACAGTAGTCTGGTGGCGTGCTAGCCTGTAGGCCGGCTTGCTGATGTGAGGGGGCAACTGCCCCCGCTAGGTATGCCTCAAGGAGACGTAAATGGAACGCAATATTGGTGATGTCGAGCGCGTTGTGCGTGTGGTGGCCGGCCTTGGCCTGCTGTCACTGGTGTTCGTGGGGCCGCAGACAATGTGGGGGCTGGTTGGCATTGTGCCGATCTTTACCGGCCTTTCCGGCTGGTGCCCGCCATACAGCCTGCTGGGGATCAGCACCTGCAAGGTGAAGCCCGGAAGCAAGCCTGAATAACCCGGTAACACTGGGCGGCAGGGTTCGCCTGCCGCCCAGTGAATCGGGTCCTTAGTGAATCAGGTCCTTGTAGGCGCACCAGGTGGCATGCCCCAGCAAGGGCATGATCACGATCAGGCCGACCAGGGCCAGTGCCATGCCAAGCCCGGTGAGCACCACNNCTGGTGATCATTGCGGTGACCACATCGGCGTTGCGATCAATCACCATTGGCATGCCGATCACGGTGACGGAAAAAATCACGCTGGACAGGACAGCACCCGAGACCAGCCACGCAATGACTACGCCCCAGTAGTTTCCTGACAGAAAGATGTCGCTCACAAAATCCTTCACGCTGCCCATGTCGCCACCGTAGGACAGGGCAAACATCACGGCTGCCACACGCTCCCACAAGATTCCCGCCAGGATCAGCACAATGCCGTAGTCGGCAATGCTGTTGATGTTGCGACGCAGGTTTTTCACCGAGTTGATGAAGGAGGCTGGCTCGCCGGCCTCGCGCTGCCGTGTGAGCTCGTAAATGCCCGCAGCAATCAGGGGGGCAATCAGCACAAAGCCGGTGACGACCGAGGTAAAAAGTTCGGCATGCGGGGCGGCGAGCGTGACAATCGCCCAGCCCGCAACGGTGACCAGAATGCCGTACATGAGGCTGGGGCCAGGATGGGTCATCATGTCCTGCCAGCCGGACTTCAGCCAGAAAAACGGGCGAGTCGGTCCGACTTCGCGGATGGTGATCACGGCTGCATCATTACTCATGGCAAAGTCCCTGTTGTCTGCATGGATACCGGTAGTGCCTGACGGTACCCCATCCCGTGACATCTGCCATCCCCCCTGCGCAACAGGGAGTCATGAAAAAGGGGAGCCTGTGCTCCCCTTCTCGTTTCGGGTTGGGACTCAGCCGCCCAGTGCTGTCGTGGCTTCCGGTGAATCGTAGAACGACTCCAGATGCAGGCGGATGCGGGCTTCCAGATGGCCGGACTGTATCAGTTCGGCGACGAGAGGTTCACCAATCGAGCGGACTTCAACCTGCAGGCGCTCGCGGGTGAGGCCGATGTCTTCAAGCACCTGCATCAGGGTCTGGCTGCCCCACTGTTCGAACCAGGCATGCACCAGATCGTTCAGCATGTCGCGGGCATAGGGAGTCTGGCGGAAGTGATTCCAGATTGTGCTGCCGATGCGTACCACGTCATCCACATCATCAGCGGTCACGTACTGCGTCACGCGGTGCAGCTTTTCGCCCTTGATCTGCTGCCAGAACTGGCGTGCAACGGCCTTCAGCTTTGGGGTTTCCATTGCGCGTTCAACCAGCCGCTCACTCAGTTCCATTGTGGCCCTGGTGTTGCGCTTCACGTAGCCCTTGAGCGTGCTTTCCAGGGCAGCGTCGAGCGAGCCCATGCGCTCCATCATGCCTTTGCCCATCTTCATCAGTGACGACATGCCGGGCACTTTCTTGGTGAGGCCGTTTTCTTCCACCAGATAGTTTTTCAGGCCGTGATAGACCAGATCGGAAATGAGCTGAGTGACAGAAGGGTTCTGCATGACTGAGTGCACGATCTGGCGACGCAGGTCTTCCAGTTCGATCACGCGATCCACGATGAGATCGTATTCGCGGGCATTGAGCAGCTCTTCCAGCGAGGTCTGCTTGTTCATCGGGTTCTTCAGGGCGACAGTGGCCAGTGTGCCGATCTGGGTCAGCAGTGTTTCACTGGGGGCGACCTCGAAGACATTGCGCAGCAGGAAATCACGAACACGCACTTCGTCGGTGACGCAGGTGACCGGTCGTGTTGCAGCCCAGTCGCAAAGGGAAGCGGTTTCGTCGTCAAGCAGGGTGCTCAGGTCAGGGCCGGCAAGGCGGTCCATGAAGTGGCGGGTGTGGGCGTCAAGCAGGACGGCAGCCGTGGGGTGCATCTGGAGCTCCTTTTTATTCTGGTTGGGCACACCTTACCGCAAAACGGCCTGTCGGAATGGGCCGATTTGCCGGCAAATGCGGGCGGGCATGCAATTCTGGCAGTCAGCGCTCCTGTGCAGTCATCGCCGTGATCTGCCGTCTGGCGCAAGGTTGCTTGCCCGGCCAGCAAGACACGAGCACGCTGAACGGTCTACGCTTTTAATAATTGCCGGCGCTGCCGTGGGTGCCGGAATGCCGATGATGCAGTGCGGAACACACCTATGAACGACATTTTCAAGAACGAGAATCTGGTCTGGGACCTTGGGCGGCTGACCGATCATGATCGCGCCACCCGCTTTGCCATGCGCTTTCAGCAGTCCCTGTGTGTGTATTCTCCGCCGGTGCAGCAGCTGTATACCAATTACGAAATCATTGTGCCCGATGACGACAATCGCAAGCTCATCATCCTGCCGAATCCGCACGCGTTTCACGATACCTTCAACCGCATCAATGAGGATGCCGTAATCCAGACCAGCCTGTTCATTACGCCAAACGAGGAAGGGGCGTTGCAGTTGCTCATTCCCATGGGTAATGGCCGGCAGCGCTCCATGCCGCTGGCGGTGGGCCTGAACTTCATCCAGAGTAAGCTGGGGCCGGATGTGCCGTTTCTGCCTGTGCTGGCAAAGGGCGACTTGCGTGAATTCAAGCAATCGCGCCCCATGTTGCACCTGCACCGTATTGTGCTGAGCCGGATTGACCAGAACTCCGAGATGGAGTCGCGTGCCATTCGCAAGGTGATTCAGGACAAGCTGATCAGGCACTTCGGTTTTGCGGCGGTAGGCAAGGCATCAGTTGTGCAATGAGTGTGTGGCGACATAAAAAAGCCCGCGACAAACGCGGGCTTTTTTATTGCCTGACGCTGGACGTCAGTGAGCGTTGATGAAGCGCAGCACCTTCTGCATGTCTTCACGGGCTTCCGGCAGGATGGGCACGAAAATCGGCCATACGTGGAGCAGGTCCTTGCGCGCCAGCAGTGAGACCTGCACGCCGGCCGCACGCGCGGCATCGGCAACGCGATAGGCGTCATCGCGAAAGATTTCCTCTTCGCAGACGGTGATGAACAGTGGTGGCAGGCCGGTGTAGTCACCATAGACGGGCGATGCATACGGATTTTCGTAATCCTCGTCCTGCACATAGACGGCCATGCCCACTTCCAGCATGCGGTACGAGAGCATGTCGTCCTTGCCGTCATTGTAGCGGCGGCTGGGCGAGGCCATGGTCAGGTCGGCATAGGGGGAGTACACCACGGCGCACTTGGGCAGGGGGCGGCCACGGTCGCGCAGGGCCAACAGCAGGGCCAGGGTGAGGCCGCCCCCTGCGGAGTCGCCCGCGACGGCAATCTGCTCGCCGCGCCAGCCTTGGCTGAGCAGGAACTCGTAGGCCTCCAGGGCATCATCGACCGCTGCCGGAAACGGGTGCTCGGGGGCCACACGGTAAGCCGGCATCAGCACATCGGCGTTCAGTCCCTTGGCCAGACGGCCACAAAGGTTGTGGTAGGTTGCCGGCTTGCCGCAGACATAGCCGCCGCCGTGCAGGTAGAGCAGCACCTGACGTGGTTTTTTCACGCGCAGCCAGTCGCCTCTGAGGTTGCCTTCCGCGAAGGGAGTGAACGTCACGCCACGCGGCAGCAAGGTGATCATGGGTGGATTGCCCATGGTCAGGCGCAGGTGGCGCACCAGGCTCTCGGCGGATTTGGGCTGGTGCCGGATGGTCAGGCGGGCGCCCGCCTTGACGATGCGGGCAATCAGACTGGGCATGCAATAACTCCTTCAAAATGCAGGGCAGACACTAACGGCGGGAGTGGCTGGTCGCCATGGCCGGGGAGGTCGCCAAATTGTCGATTCGGGCCAATTCCTGAGCGTTGCTACTGTTCGCCATGTGGTCGCTGCATTACGCTGTCACGATATCCGCTAGTGAGTCTGCCCCGATGACCGTGATCAAGCTGTCCGCCGATATTGCCACTACCCCCGATCTTGTCTACGACTATGTGACACGGCCTGCGCGCTGGAAGGAGTGGCATCCGGCATCGCAGGGGGTGCATGACATCACGGACGAGTCACTGGTGGCGGGGCGCCGGTTTGAGGAAGAGGTCCTGTCTGCCGGCCGCCAGCGCCGTCTGACCTGGCTGGTGGAAGAAAGCCGGCCGGGCCAGCGCTGGCGCGCCTCGGCCTATATGGCAGATGGCAGCACGGTGCGGCTGACCTATGAAATGGCGGCAGCAGGCGAGGGTACCCGCTTTACGCGAACGCTGGAGTACACCCTGCGTCCGCGTTTGCTGCGCTGGCTGAATGACCTTTTCCTGTGGAAGAAGATACAGGCGGAATCAGAAAAGGCGCTGGCCAATCTCTGTGCCCGCCTGACCAGCCGCTGATTACGGGGCCTCCAGAATGGCAGTGACAGCCTGCGACCGGTAGAACGACTCGATGTTGCGGCGCAGCAGGGGCTCCAGCATTTTCTTGTGCTTGAGCATGCGTACTACATGTGGCAGATAGCGCATTGCTTCGCCCATCATGATTTCTTTCGTGATGCCCATTTCGTCGACCAGTTCGCGCAGGCTGGTCTCGCCATATTTTTCGAAGAAGCAGTCCACGCCGGTGTCGATCATGGCGCTGTAAATTGGCGTATGGCGGATCTCGCGCCATGCTTCGTAGCCAATCACGAAAAACTCTTCCATGTCCAGGCTGCTGACGCCGTGCTTGAAGGTGCTGACGGGTTTTTCCTTGATGGTGTCCCATACTTCCAGGGAGATTTCGCGCAGACGGTCTTCGTCAAAGTGGTTCAGCAGGAAGTGCTCGCTGCGCTCCAGAACCTTTTCAAGCATGCGGCGCACGTACTTGCCCATGTTCTCTTCCAGCGACTCCTCCAGCATGGGGAATGCGCTGGACAGCAGGGACTGGCCCAGGCGTCCGGCACGTGCGGCACCGGGAATCATGCTGGCGATGTCACGGCCTTGCTGCACATAGCCCCGAATGCTTTCGAGCATGATGTCGGAGGCGAGCGCGGCATAGACCGGATTGGCAATGACTTCATGCACAACCTGCTCGCGGGCATCACGCATTTCGAGTGTCTTGTCGAGAAACTCTTCAAATAGATGGTCGGGCAGCAATTCGCCAATCGTGGTGAAGTCGTGAATCGGATTGGCATAGAGCGCACGTGCAATTTCACCCACCAGCTCCGGGATTGCCCCCGACAGCTCAAGGTCAACGGCATAGTTGCGCGCCGTGTCCTTGATCATCTGTGGTGTTACAGCTTCGTTCAGCGTTATTTTTTCTGCGTCGTCCAGCAGCTGGTCTATTTCTGTTTCAACCAGGGCCTGCAGGGACTTTCCGCTCAGCTGTGCGGTGATGTGGGCGACGTGTGCATCAAGCAGGGCGGCGGCTTTCGGGTGCATGGGTGTTGTCATCAGAAGGCTCAGTGGTTGCTGCTGTGAAATATGCGCTGCAGGAACTCCTGCATGCGCTTCCATGAGTCGGCGTCGGCGGCCGGGTTGTAGGCGATGTCCATGCCGTGTTCTTTTGCCAGTTTGTCGGCATCGGTGCTGGTAAAGCCGTGTTTGGCACCGGGGTAGTTTACGAAGGTGAAGTCGGCGCCCGCCGTTTTCATTTCTGTTTTCAGGTCATCAATGTCGGCTTGCGGAATGAATCCGTCTGCCTCGCCGTTCAGGACCAGGACGCTTGCCTTCATCTTGCCTTTTTCGGCGCGTGTGGCGGTGGCCAGTGCGCCATGGAAGCTCACCACGCCGGCCAGTTCCATGTTGCGGCGTGCCATGTCGAGCACCATTTTCCCGCCAAAGCAGTAACCGATGGCGGCCACTCTTTTGGCATCCACTTGCGGTTGTGTTTTCAGCAGCTCAAGGCCGGCCAGTGAGCGGGCGTACTGGCGTTCGGTATCACCCACCACAGTGTGCATCAGGTGGCCGGCATCCTTGGGATTGTCAGCCGTCTGGCCGTTGCCGTACATGTCGATCGCGAGTGCGGGATAGCCCAGTGCAGCCAGTTCGCGGGCGCGCCGCTGGGCGTAGTCATTCAGTCCCCACCACTCGTGCACCACCACCACGCCGGGGCGTTTTTCCTTGATGGCATCGTCCCAGGCAAAGTAGCCGCGTAACTGGGTGCCGTCGGCGGCCTTGTAGTCAATGACGCGGGTTTGCACGGCGGCGTGCAGAGGCAGTGACAAAATGGCGAGCAGGCTGGCAGCCAGCCAGGTGGTGAGGTGGTTCATGATTGCATCCCTGTCGTTAAACACCTGATGAGCCCGATGGTAGCCGAGCAATGGTGCAGGGTCACGCAGGCCTCGTCATTGCCGTGAGGCTGTGACGGCTCGTCGTCTGCTCAGAAGCGTTCGTGCGCTGTCAGGAATCGCCACTGGCCTTCCGGCAGGCCGGCCAGTGAGATGCGACCGATACGAAGGCGCTTGATGCTGACGGGTGTCAGGCCGGCGCGATCACACAGCCAGGCCACTTGCCCCGGCACCGCGCCCTTCAGGGCAAAGCGCAGGCGGGCATCACTTTGCCGGCTGACCTTGATGGCGGGCAGGGTGCGGCCATTGAAGGTCACGGGTTCCTTCAGACTGGCCAGTGCGGCCTCGGTGATCTCGCCACTGATGTCGGCAACATATTCCTGCTCCAGAAAATGGGCGTCATCGCTGAGCTTCCGGATGATGCTGCCATCCTGGCTGAGGACCAGCAGGCCACTGGCGCCGGTTTCCAGCGGGAGTGGTGCAACCAGGCGCGTGAAGTGACGGTGCAGCAGCCGGATACCGGAGTTGTCACCCGGGGTCTGGGTTTCGGGGCTGAGCAGTGTGAATGCGGGCTTGGGGCCGCTGTCGGCGTCGGCGTCGTAGCCGGCCGGTTTGTGCAGCAGCAGCGTGGCAGGCAGCACCGGGTCGGGCCGGGCATTGGGGTGCAGGGTGACGGTCTGGTCGGCGCGCACCTGGCGATGCGGGGCCTCGACCACTACGCCATCCACGCTGACCCAGCCGCCTTCGATATAAAGTTCGGCGTCACGCCGTGAGCAGGGGAGCTGGGTAGTAAGGCGTTTGGCAAGGCGAACTGATTCAGTCATGGCAGGGTCATCCGGTGGCAGTCGGCATTGTAACGATACCGGCGACAATTATCCGGAAAAGCTGGCCGGATAATCCGGCTCAAACAGAGGGAATGACATAGGCCGCAATGGTGATGCAGTGGCAGGCAGCGCCGCCCAGTACGAATAAATGCCAGATGGCATGCGTGTAGCGGTACTGCTTGGCGGCATAAAATGCAGCACCCAGCGTGTAGCTGAGGCCGCCGGCCAGCAGCAGGTTGAATGCGGGCGAGGGCAGCGCCTCATACAGTTCGTAGATGACCAGCAGTGACAGCCAGCCCATGACCAGATAGGTGATCAGCGAAGAGCGCTTGAACTTGTGCACGAAGAAAATCTTGAACATTACGCCGGCCAGCGCCAGTGCCCAGATGACGATGAGCAGGATGTTGGCCATGGTCGAGTGCAGGGAGATCATCAGCAAGGGCGTGTAGGTGCCGGCGATGAGCAGGTAGATCATGGAGTGGTCAAAGCGCTTGAGCACGGCCTTGGTGGGCTGGTGCGTGAAGCTGTGGTAGAGCGTGGAGCTCAGGAACAAGGCGATCATGCTGCCGCCGTAGACGGCAATGCCGGCCAACTGCCAGCCTGACAGGGAAGACGGCATGGCCTTCACCAGCATCAGGGTCAGGGCGACGATGGCCGCAGCCATACCCAGTCCATGCGTAACGGCATTGGCAATTTCTTCGCCAAGGGTATAGCCCTGCGGGTTAAGCGTGGCCATGATGAGATTCCGATAATTAATGAACGACTGTATATTAATTTTGACTATACCGGCATCCGGTGGCAGTGAACAGTCGTTTATGTGACTTTGGTGGACTTGCCGGTCGTCTTTGCCGCCGGTTGGCCAGGGTGGTGCAAGGGACATCAGGCCCTGGTTTTCACGGGGGCGGGGTTATGCACAGGTGTCGGTCGACAGCTGCCTGCAACATCCATCAGTGGATCATAGACCTTTGTACGAATGTTCAGCAGGCCGAGCACGGTATGAAACAGGTTGTCCTGTGAGGCTGGTTGTGTGGCCCTGAGCGCAAGGCAGGGCATATCAAGGGCATGGCTTCTGGAGAAGCCTTCAGAAAACCACATGTCCATCGGCACATGTGTTTGCTCGTCCGGTGCAATCGCATACGGCATGCTGTGCAGATAAACACCGTTCTCTCCCAGCGACTCGCCATGATCGGACAGGTAGATCATGGCGGTGTCATGCGTGGCGGATTCAGACTGCAGGAATGCAATGGTCGCGGCCAGGACATGGTCGGTGTAGAGCAGGGCATTGTCGTAAGTGTTGACGATCTGCTCGCGGCTGCATTGGCCCAGATCACTGCTGTCGCACGTGGGGGTGAAGCGCCGGAATGCTGGCGGGTAACGCTCGAAATACGCCGGTCCGTGATTACCCATCGCGTGCAGGACGATGACCTGGTCTCCGCCGGATTTTGCCACTTCCCCGGCGAGGCCGCTGAGTAGTGCTTCGTCCATGCAGGTGTTGCCGTTACAGAGAGGATCATTCCGGATGAATGGGGCGCCTTGTGCGACGACGCCGGTGCATACGCCCTTGCAGCCAGACTGGTTGTCGCGCCAGACAACACGTATGCCGGCGTGCTGGATCACGTTGAGCAGGGATTCGCTCTTATGAATGGCGGCTTCGTTATAGTGTCTTTTGCCGAAGGGAGAAAAAAGACACGGGACGGAGGTTTCCGTGTTGGTGCCACAACTGGTGACATGCCGGAAATTGATCGTACTGGTTCTTGCCAGCTCTGGTGTGGTTTGTCGTGCGTAGCCATTCAGGCCCCAATTGGCTGCGCGTGCGGTTTCGCCAAGTACAATGATCAACAGTGTCGGTTTGTTGTTCACGGTGCCGGTGGGGGCAACGGTTGCATCCATCCCGATGGCGATTTTCTCAGCCGCAATTTCCTTTGAGCGTGATGTTGCGACCCTGGTGAGGGCATACAGGTCATTGCCAGGTGTGACCAGATAACGGATTTCCTTGTGTTCCCGTATCAGGGGTACAAACTGCCGGGAAACAGCGAACAGGCTGCCGGCAGTGATGATGAGTGCCACCGCCAGCGCCACCGGACGTTGGTGCAGTGAGCGGGACAGTGGTGGCTTGCTGACTTCCAGTCGCCATACGAAGAGCAACGGTATGACGGCATACAGGATCATGTGTGGCAGCATGTCCCAGGCGAGAAGATCCCGGGCTTCATGCAGGTCGGTTTGCAGGATGTTCCTGATCATGGCGCTATCCATGAAAACGCCATACTTCTGCATGAAATAGGTGGTGGCTGCCGTCATCAGAATGAGCAGGACCATGACGGGCCTGGCGGTCCAGCGATTGATCAGGATGGATAGCAGGATGAACTGCAGCGCGGTCACCATCAGGAAGACGGCAACCAGAAACTCAATTTTTCCTCCTGCAGTCGAGGCGGGCTGTGCACGCATGATGGCCCAGAAGTGGTTGTTGCAGGCAGTCGAGAAGAACAGGCTGCCAATCAGCGCCAGCGAGGTGGTACTGAGTTGTGGTCGCTGTGACAGCCTGTCAAATACCCTTTTTTTTAGCGAAGATGACATTGTGTTGCCCGATCGGCAGATGCAGGCGGAAAGGATAGGGCAACAGCCTTAAGGCGGCATTAACAGGAGCGAATCATGGCGGCAGACAACATGGGCGGCGGCAGTGATTATGCGCGCCGGGAGCAAGGGTATCGTGACCGTGCGCTCAAGCTGTACCCGTGGATATGCGGACGTTGCAGTCGCGAGTTCACATATTCGAACCTGCGTGAGCTGACCGTGCATCACAAGGATCACAATCACGAGAACAACCCGCCTGACGGCAGCAATTGGGAGCTGCTCTGCCTGTATTGCCATGACAACGAGCACTCGAAATACCATGAGCACCGTTTGTATGGCGGCGATGAAACGCCGCGGGAAAAAGAGCCCGAACCCGCCCGGCATAATCCCTTTGCCGGACTGAAGGGGCTGCTCGACAAGAAGTGAGCGCTGCCCCGGGTTGCGGGCGTCAGCGCGTGCTCAGCGTATGCGCTCCCAGAGCGTGACTTCCGACAGGGTGTGCTGGAATTTCCGGCGGGTTTCGCGAATGACAAAGGGCACATCCCGGGGGGCCTGCACCAGACGGAAGTGCTGGCCGAGAATCGCCTTCAGTCCGTCAAGGGTGGTGTAGCTTTCGCCATCCTTCTTGAAGCCACCAATCCAGTCTTCGCGCCTGGTGTGCTCTTCCAGCCAGGTGTAGGGCGACGTGATCATGAGTATGCCACCGGTGTTCAGTCGTTTGTGAATGCTGCGCAGGAACTGTGCCGGATTGTAGAGACGGTCGATAAGGTTGGCGGCGAGGATGAAATCGTAACCCGACAGGACGGGTTTCAGGTTGCAGGCATCACCCTGCAGGAAATCCACCTTGTTGCGCACGGGCTCAAGCCCCATGTCGGCAAGGCGCCGTGTCTTGTACGACACCAGTTCACCTTCGTCGGCAAGCATGTAGCGGATGCTGCCATGACTGGCCAGTTGCACGCCAAGATTAATGAACCGCGCCGAGAAATCCACGCCGGTCACGTGATCAAAATGCCGGGCCAGTTCAAACGTGGCGCGTCCGGTGGCGCAACCAAGGTCGAGGGCCGTGTGCGCCGGTCTGCCGGCCATGGCAGCAATGGCAATATGTGCCAGCGCCTTCGGAAAATTGGCAACACCGTAATACTCATCGCCGTAATGAAATTCGGCGTACTCCGACAATTGCTTGTCGCTCTCGTAATAAATGTTCGGGGCTGTGGCGGTATCATCACTCACTACATAACGAAAACCTGCATGCTGGAAGAAATGGCGGCGGAAGGCATAACGTGATGAAGGTTGAGCTTCGTTGCCGCAGGAAATCCACGAGCCACCCTTGATCAGGTTGTGACGGCCATCAAACGTGGGCGTGGTGAAGTCGTCATAGATCGGGTGGACTTCAAAGCCTTCAAAGGGGTAGATCGGGGTTTCTGTCCATTGCCAGACATTGCCGACGACATCGTAAAAATCACCTTGTGCAAACATATTGACCGGGCAGGATGAGGAAAAGTGGTCAAGATGAATGTTCGCGTTGGCTTTCTGGTCAGAGGGAATTTCGCTGAGACCGGCAACGTCATGCAGGCGATACCATTCGTCTTCGGTGGGCAGTCGTACTTTCTGGCCGGTCTGAATGGCTTTCCAGTGACAGAATGCCTTGGCTTCGTGGTAATTCACGTCGACAGGCCAATCCCATGGCATCGGGATTTCCTGTGCCATCAGGCGCAATTGCCAGCCGGTGGTGCCGCTTACCCAGAAGGATGGATGGGCCGCACCGGCGAAATTGCGCCAGCCCAGTCCTTCCTCGCTCCAGAGAGTGTCGTTGCGATAACCGCCCGCTTCCACGAAGGCCAGAAACTCATGATTGCTGACCAGATAACGGCTGGCCTGGAATTCGGTCACGTCAGATTCACGAACACCGTACTCATTGTCCCAGCCATATGCCGGTGCCGTGCGCGGCTTGCCCATGCGTGCAATACCTGCCGGTACCGGTAGCAGGGTATTGGCGGGAGGCTCGCCGCTGGTGGTGCAGGGCGAAAATTCCGGCAAGGGCTGCACATACTGCAGTGCATGCTGGCGCATAAGTACCGATGAGGTTTCGAGGTGGATCTGCTCGTGCTCGATTCCCATCACGATGGCCCACCACGGATTTTCCCAGTCAATCGGCAGCGTTAGAGGAACGTCCCGGATGACGCGATCCACCACGGCGCGAACCTGCTTGCGGTAGTCGGCCAGAGCGCTGACCGTAGGCCAGTCATAATTGGCTTCGTTGAGGTCGTCCCAGCTCATTTCATCCACGCCCACGGAAAACATGGATTCAAACTGCGGATTTATGCGTTCGTGGATCAGGCCGGCCAGCAACAGCTTGTTGATGAAGAAGGTGGCCGTGTGGCCGAAGTAGAAAATCAGCGGATGGCGCAGGGCAATGGGCTTGCGGAAATAGGCCTCGTCGCAGGTCAGTGTCCTGAACAGGTTTTCGTAGCGGGTGAACGTGGCATTGAAGTAGTCACCCAGGGTGCGCCGCATGGTGGCTTCATCAGAGCCATTCAGCAGGGGCGTACGCAGAAACAGGTCGGTCACGTCTATGGCTCTCTCGGCAGTAACTGGCAACGAATCAGGGCAACTACTCTAGCAGCATTTGTGGGGAACAACGCTGCTACAGCACGTGGTCAGACGGTATGCGGGGTCGCCGGGCTTGCCAGTGGCGACAGGAGTGGTAGTTTGGGCAGGTTGCCCCAGTGAATTTGCCGGAACCTGTCATGGCTCATGATGTTGAACCCTTTCGCGCCCGTTACCGTGCTGCCATCAGTCCTCATTATAACGCCTGGCTGCATGGCGGTTTTGTCTTTGGTTTTGGTGCGCTGTCTGTCTGGTTTTTCCTGCGTCCGCTGCACGCCGTGTTGCCGCAGGAATGGTTGACGGTGCCGCTGGCACTGGTTTTTTTTAACTGGGGCGAGTACAGCGTGCATATTCATCTGGGGCATCACAAGCACAAGCTCAGTGCGATGTTCTACACGCGCCATACCGGCGACCATCACAGTTTTTTTGTGGAAGAGCGCATGCGTTATGAGGGCGCCCGGGACTGGCGTGTCATCCTGTTTCCCGCCTGGCTGATCGTGGTGTTCAACGTGTTGCTGGCGGGCCCGGTCTTCTGGGTGATCAGCCACTTCAGTACCAATGTGGCATCCCTCTTTTCGGCAACACTGGTTGCCGGTTATCTGGGCTATGAATTTTTTCATTCCTGCGAGCATTTGCCACCGGAGCATCCGCTGGCACGGCTGCCGTGGATTCGCCACATGCGCCAGTTGCATCGCCTGCATCATCGGCGCGACATCATGCAGACGCGCAATTTCAATATCACCTTTCCGTTGATGGACTGGCTGTATGGCACCCTGTACTGGGAAGCGCCGCGGCAGCAGGACTGAATGCGGATGCTGATGTGTCATTCTGACGGTGGCATGAGCAGGGCGGGACTGGCGCTGTTCATGCTGCTGGGCCTCGCAGCTCCTGCGTGTGTGCACGCCACGGATATTGTTTTTCGTGTTGAGCAGGCGACCAATCTGGACATGGATGCAGACAGGCTGGCCGCCATGCTGGCGTCTGATGCTGTCGAGGTTCGCGTCACCATGGCACCGGTCATTGCCTTGCCCGGGTGGACGGGGCGTATTGGTTTGTGTGGTGTCAGCAGCATTCGGGATGTGTGCATCAAGAAGCGCTGGCGTTCGGTTTATTTGCGCGGCAGCAAGGTGCGGCGCACGGATAATGCCTTGCGGTTTCATGTGCCGGGCTGGCACTGGTTTGGCGTAATGCCCTACCGGCCGGCTGGTCCGGTGCGTGTTTCCCTGCCGCCGTTCTGGCCTGGTGATCTGCCCGTCAATATCGATGCCAGTCTGTTCGAACTGGAAAAGGATGCTGCGGTGCAACCTCTGGTCGACATGCATCTGCCTGTACCGTATGTCGGCATCGCGAGCTGGCGCGTGGTGCGTCGTGGAAAAGATGCAGAAGTGGCGCCTGTCTGGCGGTTGACCCAATGTGATCCGGGGATCGGACTTGATGATGCCGTCATGCCGCAACTGCGGTCGTATCGGCGGGCATCGGCCCTTGCAGACTGGGCGCGTGCACTGGCCGACAACGCCTGGTGGGCGACGCAGATAGGGGGAGTTCAGCTGGGGCAGGGTGTTGCTGCGGGTGCTGCCGGGCTGGTCGAGTGGCGCGATGTCACTGTGACGCGTGGCGACAGGCCTCTGCGCTACCTGAGCGTGCTGGAGCCACGGCTGGTGTCGTCGGCTTGTCCCGGGCGGACACGGCATGAGTACACCTGGCTGGGCGGTACGCTGACTGCGGCCACCATGCAGGAAATTCCGGATGCATTTCCTGATGATGCAATGTGCGAGTCGGTGCAGGCCACCAGCCGGCAGGTGCTCTGGTGGGATGGTGCGCTGGAGCGCCACAGCCGTCACACGGGCCCTGCGGAGTTCGAGGCATGGGAGCGCTGGCGTAATGAGGAGCCCGCCTGCAATGACAGGGCTGGTAGTGCGGCGCCGGCAACACAGGATATTGAGCGTGATGCCGTGTACTGGCAGGGTGTTGTCGGGCGCCCAGAGCCGCAAGGGCCCCGGTGATCAGCGCTTGACCGGATCGGGCGCTGTCTTGGAGCCTTCAATAAAGCTGTAAACCGCCAGGCCAAAGGCAGCGTGCGGCGTCAGTTTTTTTTCGGCATGCCTGATCAGGATCGCCGTGCCTACCGCTGCTGCATATGCAGCCTCTTCATACGTAAGGCCGAAACGCTCGCGGATGGTCGCAAACTCCGGCTCTAGCAGTCGCTGTGATGCCAGGAATTCCAGTTGCGGTTTTCCGGCATTGGCGGTCTCGATATCCACGCTTGCCGCGTCGATGTTGATGCCAAGCCGGGCCAGTGCGCTGCTGAGCAGGCCGATGAGGTTGGGGCCGCTTTCCGTGGCGACCTGCGAGAGCAGGACGGCACCGGGCTGCACGTCATTCAGGGCGTGCGCGAAGGACCGGAACAGGAAGGTGCCGGCCATGCGTGCACATCCCGCCACCACGGTTTCTGCCTGCAGGTCAGGCATCAGTCTGAGGGCGGTCTCGGCAAACACGGGGGCTGCGGATATCTGTTCCTGGCGCAGTCGGGGCATGGCGTGTCTCGTTCAGTCCTGGGCGTCGGTCTGGCTGGGGGAGTCGGTTGCCGGCACATCCTCGGCTGCATCCGCCGCATCAGGCGTTGTATCTGCCGGTTTCTGCTTCAGCAGCTGCTTCTCTTCCTTTTTCTTTTTCTTGGCGAGTTCGCGCTGGCGCTTTTCAAAGGAGTAATTGGGTTTGGCCATGGTCTGTCCTGCTGGGTGATGTGGCGGTAAGGGGAACCGATGCAGGCAGCGGCATTGGCAGAACGTGAGTCTGTGCCGCTATTGTATCTGTCGGGAGCCCAATGGTGCTGCAAAAAATGCGGAATGGTGAATATTCCCCCGGCGGTCCCGGCAAAGGCCTATAGTGGTTGCACTGAAACACACCGGGAGACGGCCATGAGCAAGGGAATGGAACAAAAGAAGGAAACCAAGAAGAAGCCAGCCAAGACGCAGCTGGAGAAGCGGGTTGAGAAGAAAGAGAAGAAGGAGCAGCGCGACAAGAAGTAATCGTACTGCTGCTTCAGGCACCAGTGGTTGCAACCGGCTGGCCGTTACTCCGCCTCGGCTTCCTTGACGCGGATGACGCTGCCGGCGATTTTCTTGGCGTTAAGCGACTTGATGGCCGTCTTGGCCTCGATGTGCTTTGGCATTTCGACAAAGCCGAAGCCCTTGGATTTGCCCGTTGCCTTGTCCATCACCAGTGTACATGCGCTGACTACGCCGAATTCGGCAAACAGTGCGGTGAGCTCGGCCTGGGTGGTGTCGCGGGAAAGATTGCGTACCAGTAGTTTCATTGCGGTATCCGTAGGCTGTGTGGTGTGCCCTTGTGCAGGCAGTGTTCAGGGTGTGTTGATCCGGCGCAAGGTTTATTCCTTGCTGCTGTCGTCGGTCAGACCGGACTCCAGCCAGTCGCCGTGGCCGTAAGCCACATAAAAGTCCTCCACCTGCTTGCGCGCCCATGGCGTGCGGCGCAGAAAGGTCAGGCTCGACTTGATGCCGGGATTGTCGCTGAAGCAGCGGATGCGGATGAAGCGGGCCAGCTCGGGCCAGCCATACAGCCGCACCAGTCGCCGCAGCAATGTTTCCAGCGTAATGCCATGCAGCGGATCGCTGGTGGCTGGTGGTGACGTGTTTGTCATCGGGTTTGCCTCACAAGGCTAGCGCTTCCATGCCAGCCAGATGAGATGCCGGGCGCCCTTGTTGCCATGGGCACGCACCGGAACCTCTTCCACCAGAAAGCGCGCCTTCTTCAGGCGGATGGTGAACATCGGATCGGGTCCGGCGGACCAGATGGCGAGTACGCCACCTGGGCGCAGTGCCGACATGGCTGCCTCCAGTCCGGCAAACGAATAAAGCCAGTCATTGCTCTTGTGGGTCAGCCCCTGCGGGCCATTGTCCACGTCCAGCAGTATGGCATCAAACGCCTGCTTTTCACTTTTCAGTACCAGCGCCACATCGCTCACCCGCACACTGGCCCGCGGGTCCTGCAGCGGGTTGCCGGCATGCTCGCCCAGCGGGCCACGATTCCACTCCACCACCGCCGGTACCAGCTCGGCCACCACCACGTCGGCATTGCTGCCCAGATGCCTGAGGGCTGCGGCCAGCGT
Organism: Moraxellaceae bacterium; assembly: GCA_003543245.1. Taxonomy (GTDB): domain Bacteria; phylum Pseudomonadota; class Gammaproteobacteria; order Pseudomonadales; family Moraxellaceae; genus UBA2031. The sequence continues at coordinate 139,197 of DPJB01000025.1, forward strand.
GAAGCCCATGCCAAGGCCGCCGATCAGTACCCGTGGCTGTGGCCGTGCGGCGATGCGCGTGCAGGTGATTTCTGCCAGCTTGTCTTCCGAGCCATGGGTGCGTGAGTGCATGAGTTCGCCACCGCCGGCGATCTTGATGGCAAAGTGGTCGCCTTCGCGGAAAAGGCGCAGCTCTCCGCCATTGCCCGGAATGGGGGCGGTATCAATGAGTTCGGGGCGGTTCATGGCAGCTCGGCAGGAAAAAGGACTACGACAGGTGCAAGGGTAAGGGGTTTCGGGGACTTTCCCCAGAGTTTTCTGTGGGCGGGCCGGTATCCGCGCCCGTCGCGCAGCCATGAAAAAAGAAAGCCCCGGGCAATGCCGGGGCTTCTGTTGCAGTCAGACACCGGACCGGCTTAGGCCTCGGCCGTGCTCACCTGCGCACGCTTGACGCGGGCTTTGCCGGCGACCCCGGGATTGGACAGCTCCATGATGCCGTCTTCGACCGGGCGGTAGCGCAGCATGGCCAGATCCAGCATGTAGTTCATGTAGACCTTCCATGGCGCCTTGTTGCCCTGCTTGGGCAGGTGGGCAAGGGCACGCTGGATGTAGCCGGAGTGCATGTCGACAAAGGCTTCCGGCACGACAGTCGGGTCGGTGTTGTGCGGGGTGCACTGGCGCATGCCCTTCTTGTCCATCTGGTTGAGCAGACGGCAGATGTATTCGCTGCTGATGTCGGCCTTCAGTGTCCAGCTGGCGTTGGTGTAACCGAAGATCATGGCGATATTCGGCAGGCCTTCAAACATGATGCCCTTGTAGTTCATGCGCTGGGACATGTCGACCTGCTTGCCATCCATGAACACCTTCATGCCACCCAGCAGCTGCAGGTCCAGGCCGGTTGCCGTGATGATGATGTCGGCTTCCAGTTCCTGTCCGGACTTCAGCTTGATGCCGGTTTCGGTAAAGGTGTCGATGTGGTCGGTCACCACCGAGGCCTTGCCCTTGCGCAGCACCTTGAACAGGTCGCCATCAGGCACGGCACACAGGCGTTCATCCCACGGGTTGTAGCTGGGCGTGAAGTGCTTCATGTCGAAGTCCTTGCCAACCTGGGCGCGGACCTGGGCAAGCAGCAGGCGACGGATTGGCTTCGGACGCTTCTTGGCCAGATTGAAAAAGCCCAGTGTGAGCGACACGTTCTTGGCACGGGTCACGCGGTAGACGAGCTTTTCCGGCAGGAAGCGGCGCATGCCGTTGGCAATCGGGTCTTTCTCCGGAATGGAGACTACATAGGTGGGCGAGCGCTGCAGCATGGTGACGTGGGCGGCCTTGTCGGTCATTGCCGGCACCAGCGTCACGGCGGTAGCGCCGCTGCCGATGATCACCACCTTCTTGCCGGCGTAGTCCAGGTTTTCCGGCCACAGCTGCGGATGAATGATCTGTCCCTTGAAGCGCTCACGGCCCTCGAAGTGCGGCGTGAAGCCGGCTTCGTACTTGTAATAACCGGTGCACATGAACAGGAAGTTGCAGGTGAACTTCACGGCCTTGCCGGTGTCGGTGCGCTCGGCATCCACAATCCAGACGGCATCTTCGCTGGACCAGGTGGACTTGATGATCTTGTGGCCGTAGCGGATGTGCTTGTCGATGCCGTTGTCGCGGGCCGTCGAACGGATGTACTCACGGATCGAGGGGCCGTCGGCAATGGCTTTGGGGCTGGTCCAGGGCTTGAAGCTGTAGCCCAGCGTGTACATGTCGGAGTCGGAGCGGATGCCGGGGTAACGGAACAGGTCCCAGGTGCCACCAATGGCTTCACGGCTTTCGAGAATCGCGTAAGTCTTGCCCTTGCACTGGTTCTGGAGGTGCCAGGCGGCACCAATGCCGGAGAGGCCGGCACCAACGATCAGGACATCAAAGTGTTCAGTAGCCATTAGAGATACCTGTATACGGTTGATCGGGGACAGTCTCGCCTGTTGCAGCCGGCATCCATACAGCCGGCGCGAGTCTGTGTGATTCCAAGCCTATCCTATTGCGCCTCCGGGACGAGAGAGAGGTGGGTTGCGGCCATTTTCCAATCACTTTGGGCCATTAGGGTTATCTGGTCGAACAGAAAAGACAATATTGTCTGACAATGCGTCGTGTCAGAAGCGTTTCTGCTACTGGGGATGGCAGGTCCGGCACGCCCTCAGCGGGTCGTTCCGGGTGGTGACCGCAGTGTGGCGATGAAGGTATCGACGGCCTCTGTGTAGGCACCCGGCAGGCCCAGTTCTGCATTGATCTGCTTGTGCGACAGGTCTTGCGGTAATACCTCCACCCGCACGCCCAGTGCATCGGCGCGCGCCTTCAGTCCGTTGGCCTGTGCGCAGGAGTCGTCACGGCGTGACGAACAGACCGCGAGCAGTGGCACGGCGTCAGCCGTCAGCTGTAGCGTGGGGGAGGCGGCCGTCCAGATGGCAGGGTTGTTGCCAAAGGCCTGGTCATACAGGCGTAAATGCCGGGCCTGCATTACCTGCACCACATCCATGGCGGCACTGTCCAGCGCCACGGTACCAAGCCAGGGGGCTGCGCCTTGCTGCCGGGCCAGTAAGGGAGATGCCGTGAGCAGGGCGACCAGATGTGCGCCGGCGGAGTGTCCCATCAGGATGAAGCGGCTGGTGTCGCCGCCCCACTCCCCGGACAGGGCCTGTGCCCTGGCAAGCGCACGGGCCACATCACGGGCCTGCTCCAGTGGAGGGGTGTCCGGCAGCATGCGGTAATTGACCGACACCAGAATGAAGCCCCTGGGTACCCAGTGCGTGACCTTGTTTTCCACCACGCGGTCCATGGCCTTGTCGCCGGTGTGCCAGCCGCCACCATGCACCATGAAGATTACGGGTAATTTGCCGCTCGTGGCTGTCGTGGCTGTCGTGAGTGTCGGGGCGGGCAGGTACACATCCATGCGCTGGCGCGGATCACTGCCATAGGCCACATCACTGCGGAACGCTACGCCGGTAGGCAGGGCAAATGGCGCGCTGCGGTTTTTGGTGTGCATGTCACCGGCTGCGCCGGCCTGGCGGCGCTCCTCGATCAGGTCGCGTAGCGGGCCCGCATTTGCCGGGCCGGATGGCAGCGCCAGGCAGAGCATGAGGCTGGCCAGCAGGACGGTCGCGGGACGATGGAGAACGTGCATCCTGCACTCCGGGATCAAAGGGGGGAGGTCGCAGTGTCGCGCGGTGAAATAACAGGGTCTGTTGTTGCTGTGTTGATGGCGCTAGCGTGGAGTGGTGGTTGTGTGTCCGGCCAGCAGACGTTTGCCGGCTGCAGTAAATTTCCACCAGGGCACGACGTCACCCGTGTCCAGGAAGTGCCGTACCGCCAGCAGGGTGTACAGAACACAGGGATCGTGCCGGTGCTCCATGCGTGGCCCCAGAGCCAGATATATGCCGAGCGGATCGCGCGTGGCCAGTTGTGCCGGCTCCAGAATGCCGATGCCGCGCAGGTCGGCGGCAATTGACGGGCCGATATTGGGCAGGTCTTCAAGACGGACAGGTTGGCGTGGGGGCTTGGGCATCGTGGCCTCTGCCGCAGGGGCGGATAAGCGGTGGTGTGTCTGACAGCATGATTGCGCCATCGTGCATATACCGCAATACTCCCGGCCTTCCGGGGTGCCCAGGGAAGCGTGCCTGCGGGCAGCAGGGAGCCTGATTGTTTGTGATGCGCGAAACGGCGCTTATTCAGGGGTTCAACGTGATCAATAATGATGTACTGCGCAGCGTGCGCTACATGCTGGATGCCAGCGATGCCAGACTGGCCGAGATCATCGGTCTGGTGGGCGGTGATGTTAAAAAGGACGACATCGTCGCCTGGCTGAAGAAGGACGAGGAACCCGGTTTCCAGGAGTGCCCGGACGAGGTGATGGGGCTGTTTCTCAACGGTCTGGTGGTGTTCCTGCGTGGCAGGGATGACGGTCGCCCCGTGCAGCCACTTGATCTGCCGTTGTCGAATAATACCGTGCTGAAGAAGCTGCGCGTGGCCTTCAACCTGAAGGAGGAGGATATGTTCGCGGTGTTCGAGCTGGCGGGGTTTCGTGTTGCCAAGCCGGAGCTCAGCGCACTGTTCCGCAAGGAAGGCCAGAAGAATTTCCGGCCGTGCGGCGACCAGTTTTTGCGCAACTTCCTGAAGGGCCTGACCCTGCGCGTGCGCGCGGTGCCGGCAGCAAAGTAATGCAGGGCCGTGTGGCCACCACACGGCTTTCTTCGGGGATCATTTCCGCACGTAATTCAGGTTGGTAATGACAACCCCCATGCCGGCAATTGCCGCGACCAGTGCCAGCATGAACAGCCAGGACGGCATGCGCATGCCGGCAATCATGTAGGGCATGGTTGTCATCAGCATGGGTGCAATCAGGACAAATCCGCCCAGCACTTTCGGATTCAGGCGCAGGGCAATCCCGCAGCCGGGGCAGCTGTATTCGCCATAGCTGTTTTTCACCAGCTTGCTGTGGCCGTCTTCCAGCGGGATGCCGCAGCCGGGGCATTTCTGTTCAAAGAAGGAATGTTCAAACATATGCCAGCTCCGTTTCGTCTCCTGCAGGATAGTGTAGCGCGCGTATTCAGTATCACCTGATGTACAGTTATGACTGCGTCAGCTTTCATGAAGTTTGCCAGCCGTGCCACAGCCTGCCCGGCTGGCCAGTACCGGTTATCGGGGTAAGTAATGGCCAATCAAGTCGACATGGAACCGGACAACGCGGTCTACAAGGCCTTGCTGGAGTCCACCCGGGCCATTCCCTGGCGGATTGACTGGAAGACCATGACATTCACCTATATCGGCCCGCAGATAGAGGCCCTGCTTGGATGGACGCCGGAAAGCTGGGTGGGTGTTGATGACTGGGCGGGTCGCATGCACCCGGATGATCGCGAGACCGTGGTGAACTTCTGTGTGTCCCAGTCGCAGTCCGGCGTGGACCACGAGGCCGATTACCGGGCACTGACCCGCGATGGCAACTATGTCTGGATACGCGATGTGGTGCATGTGGTACGCAAGGATGGCGAGGTGGAGGCGCTGGTCGGTTTTATGTTCGACATCAGTGAGCGCAAGAAAAACGAGGAGGAGTTACTGCGCCTGCAACGGGAACTGGAAGTGCTTTCCTACAAGGATGGCCTCACCAATGTGTCCAACCGGCGCATGCTTGATGTGGTGTTGCAGCGTGAGTGGGCCAGTGCCTACCGCAACCAGCAACCGCTCTCGCTCATTCTGCTTGATATCGATTTCTTCAAGGAATTCAACGACCAGTATGGTCATGTGGTTGGTGATGAATGCCTGCGGCGCGTTGCTGCCCTGCTCGATGCTGCAGCGGCGCGGCCACGTGATCTGGTGGCGCGATTTGGTGGTGAGGAATTTGTGCTGGTGCTGCCGGAAACGGATGCGGATGCCGCGGTGGCCGTGGCAGAGCGGTGCCGGGGGCTGGTGCTGGATGAGATGATTCCGCATGCCCGGTCACGCGTTGGCGCCTTTTTGAGTATAAGCCTGGGTGTGGGCACCATTGTGCCATCTGATCAGGACAGTCCGGAGGCCTTTATCGCGGTGGTTGACCGGTTGCTGTATCGCGCCAAGGCGCAGGGCAGGAATTGCGTGGTGCGGCAGGTCTGAGCGGTTTCATTGTGTCCGGCGGCGTTGTTCAATCCTGTAATACTGTCGGCACAGAAAACGGATCACTCGCAATTCATTCTGGGTGTCGGGGCTCATGTGGCTGGCGAAGAGGAGTTGCTCAACAAGACGGAAACCATGGTGGAGCGGTTTTCTGCGCTTGACGGCACACTTCAGTTGTTGGATCTGCCGCAGATAAGAGCTTCTGCAGAGCGTGCAAGGGTGCAACTGCAGGATGCCGATGGTGAATATGTTTTCATGGGCGGCAGTGTCGCGACAGCATTTTGCATGTCGGGCGCAAAGCTGGGCATAGGAGCGTTTGTCACCGCCAATGCCTATGCAGATGTGGTGCCCAATATTCCCACTGCAGATGTCGGCACGCTCAGGCTGGTGATCAATGACATTGCCGACAGTCAGGTGGCCGATGACCCAATAACCCAGGCGTTGATCTCTTCTGGCGGTTGGCGGCGAATATGCACTGACGTATTTTCAGGTGCGAGGCGGGTATCGCGCCAATCTTGTTTCTGGCAGCAATACGGACGACTTGCTCGGCCTTGGCCTTGGCCTTGGCCTGGGGCTTGGTCCGGTTGACGTCTCTGTGATTGGCAACAAGCAGCTCGGGGCTTTTCTTGGTCTTGGTATGAGCTGGTAGCCCGCTCATGTGCAGGAGAGGGCAATCCTCTTCTGCACATGACCTGTAGCTAAATCAGCGTGCCAGCAGGTTGCGGCCTTCCAGTTCTACAAACACTTTTTTCGCAATGCTGCGTGCGGCGTCAGAGCTGCCTTCAAAATTCACCGTATTGGTCGTTCCCATCCATACCGGGCCTTTGCGGTCAATTGAATACAGTGCGGACTCGACAACGGCGGTTGATATCGTTGTCTCGTATCCCGGGCTGTAAACCTGCTGGTAGGCGTGGCCATAGTAGGGGCCGAAGCCGAAGGAGTAGGTTGGCATGGCGGTGTAGCCAACGCTGGGGGGTATAGACCTTGTCTTCCCTGATGTTGACCAGCTTGATGACCAGTGCGGCAGTGATGCCTTTCTCACGCAGTGCGGTTGCGATGGTTGCCGGGTCCACCCAGCGACTGGCGAATTTGGTGGATGGGCCAAAGGCTGTGCAAAGAAGGGCGACGGGCCCGGGGTTGCGGTGCAGCAAGCTGGAGCTTCCAGCATACAATCTGGCATGGTGAAAAGGGAGATGGTCAGGCCTCTGACGATGCTTTTCAGGCACCAGAGAAAGAGTACTGATCAGGAGTGCGACGGAGCAGGGAGGATGGTGACAGAGGGGGCATGGCATGACGAGTTATACGGGATGCCTGCACGGTTGAGTCATGCCTGGGGACCCAGCGTACGGTGTCGCACAGACGTTACGTTGAGAGAAGCAGATGATTCTGTCCGGAAGCTTCCCGCTTCTGATTCAGGCTTAAAATCAAATTCAGACAGGTTATCAAGATGAATGACAAGGAATTGTACGCACAGAAATACCAGGCTCAGCTGGATGGCTGGTCAGCTGACATCAGCAAGCTCAAGGCAAAGGCCATGGGTGCAAAGGCAGACGCCCAGATTGACATGAACAAGATGGTGGCTGAGCTGGAAGAGAAGGTTGGTGTGGCCAACTCTAAGCTGGCTGAGCTCTCGGCTGCCGGTGAAGAAGCATGGGACAAGGTCAAGAAGAATGTTGAAACGACATGGGATGACCTGAAAGTGTCGGTGACATCTGCGGTAGAAAAGCTGAAGTCATGATTTTCATGGTGCATGAATGACAAGGTAATAATTTATAGTGGTATTTCGCATGAATGATGCGAAATACCACTTTTTTATGCCGGAAAAATTTCGGTATGCTTTTGTTTCTGCTAGAGCCAGTAGGCGCCTAGCCGTGCAGTCTTTTCCTTGATTTTCATCATTAATGACCGCTTCTTCCATTTTGGAAGTGTTATCTCGGTTGACTCATTGATGTCATTTGAAAACATGATGTTCATCTGTCTTGAGAAATCATGTCCAAGGATAACGGCATTAATTTCGTCGTTATGAAGAAAGCTGCGCAAGTCCATGTTGCTTGATCCAACACTAGACCAGATTTCGTCAATGCAGACGGTCTTTGCGTGCATTACAGACCCTCGTCTCTCATGAATCCGGACGCCGCCACGAAGCAACTTCGTATAGTAGGATCGGCCCAGGTGAAAGATGGCCCAGGAATCCGATTTCTCCGGAAGCACCAGTCGGACATCAACACCTCGTTGCGCGGCATCAACAAGCGCCTTGAGTAACTGCGGGTCCGGTGCGAAGTAGGCAATGGTGAAGTGGGCCTCACTCTGTGCGTGAGTGATTGCCGACATCAATGTCAGGTAAATAAGGTTTTTTGGGGCTGTTGGTGTGCTGCCGATGACGCGAACGATTTCGTTGCCATGCGATTTCAGTGTCGGGAAGTAGTCCCTGCTTGCCAGTTGAACTCCCTTCTGGCGGGCCCAGGTGTCGATAAAAAGCTTCTGGAACTCGGCAACCACGGGGCCTTCAATCCTGATATGGGTGTCTCGCCAGCCGCCAGTGGATTCCTGGGTTTCTGCGATTTTTTCTCTGGATCTGGTGTTTGATGGAGCGCTTGAGTAGGTGTCGCTGATGTTGACCCCGCCAGTAAAGGCTGTGTGTCCGTCAATGATAAGCTGCCGTCGATGGTCGCGATTGTTCAGCAGCCATGAGCGCTTGTTGCCTGTCAGCGGATTTACCGGATTAAACTCGAGTAACTGTATGCCGCCCTTGCGTAGTCGGTCATAAAATTCGGGTGTGGTCAACAGGCTGCCGATGCTGTCGTAAATGATGGAGACCTGTACCCCGGCAGACTGCCGCTCCAGTAATGCATCGGAAAACTGCATCCCCGTTATGCCGTCATCCAGGATGTAGGTTTCCATATTGATGTGGTTTTTTGCTGTGCGTATTGCGGCGAGCATTGCTCTGTAAGTGTCAGGCCCGTTCTGCAACAGGGTCACCTTGTTGCCGATGACCAAGGGGCTGTCGGTGTTGATGGCTTGTTCATAGGCAAGATGCCGCTGTAGCGGATCGCCATTATTGGTACCGTCCGTAAGCTTGTCCAGTATGGCGTCTGATCTTGCTGCAGGTACCTCGCCATGTGCTCCGTCCAGCGTGATCAGTCTTGTGTGTGGCTGGTTTCTGTCGGTGGATGCATCGGGCAGCGTGGCGCAGCCAGACAGGCTGAACAAAGTAACGGCAGCCAGTACGACAACCATTATTGCCGACTGTACGTGTGAACCGGAAAAAAGCCCGCACGGCATTCGCCGTACGGGCTTTTTTACAGGATAGACCAGTGTGTTCACTGTCTCTGCCCTGGCGGTTTATTTCTTGTAGGTCAGGATGATGTTGACCCGGCGATTTTCCTGTTGGTCTTCCAGCGATGTGCCATAAGTAACACGACGGGTCTGGCCATATCCTTCTGCGGAGAGTCGTGAGCGTGGGACACCAAGCTTGTCAACCAGGTGATTGACCACGATTTCTGCGCGACGTTTGGAGATGGTCATTGCTTCTTCTGTAGTGACTGAAGTGTTGCCGACATGCTTTCCTGCATGGCCCTCCACGGAGGCATTGACGGACGGATTTTCCTTGATGAACTTTGCTATGCTGCGAAGCTGGTCGCGGTATGCCGGGTCAATTTCGGCACTGTACGGATCAAAATCCATTTCCAGCGCCATGGTGGTGCGGGCTGGTGCAACGGTGAGTCCTTCAATGTCCTGGGCACAGGCGATCACCGCATTGATGCGACGGTTTGCCCGCTGTCCTTCCGGAGTGCTGTTGTCAGCGATGGGGCGCATTTTCCCATAGCCAACAGCAGACAGCCGTGATGGAGCAATGTTGAACTTGTCAGTCAGGTATTTCACTGTGCTGTCTGCCCTTTGCTGGGACAGTTCAAGGTTGTACTGATCCGTTCCAATGTCATCGGAGTGACCTTCGATAACGGCTGTTGTGTCCGGGTATTTCTTCATGAATGTGCCGACGACACCAAGTCTTTCCTTGTCGTTAGCCTGTATTTCGCCTTCTTCAATCTCGAAATTAAGATCCAGAATACTGCAGTACTGGCTTGTTTTCCTGGCTACGGGAACAACAACGACAACTGGTGCAGGTTTTTGTGGTGCGGTTGTTGTGGTTGTTGTGGTTGTATCAGTAGATCGCTCTTCATTGCTCTTGTCATTTCCGCCGAAGCGGAAGACCAGACCAAGCGAAACAAGATCAATGTCACTCATGTTGCCGATGGCATCATCAAGACGATAGCGCTCGGCCTCGGCACGTACACCGATGTTTCTGGTGAAGTCATACTGCAGGCCAAGGCCCATCTTGTAGCTTGCCCCTTTTTCACTGGGCGAGGGGGTAAGCACGGTGACAGCACCAGTGCCACTGAACGAGTCCTTGACGTCTGCATAGTTGACGCCAGCCCGGCCAAAGGCGGACAGCTTTTCGGTGAGGGGCAGTATGCCAACGACATCGACATTCAGGCCGCGCGCTTTCAGTGCGGCAGCGAGTGTGCCTGGTGGGGCGGTCACTGCGGTATAGCCAAACTCGCCAAGATCAAAGTAGCCACCCTCAACCGCAAAATGCTTGTTGAACTGATAGGCACCGAAGATCTTGAATCCGGTGTCCCGGTCTTCATTGGTGAGGCTGGTTGTCGAGAGGCCACTGTTCAGCAGCTCTGCAATAATACGTTCATCGTCAATCGTCGCGCGTGACTGGCCGATATTGAACCCACCATACCAGCCATTCGTCTGGTCTTCAGAATTGGCAGTGGTACTGGTTAGTGCGGCGACAGATGCAAGAGCAAGCGCCAGTGATTTTTTCGCGAATTTCATGTCGTTCTCCAGGGGCGGATGGCCGCCCCCTTGTCAAATTGTTGTACGTCTACATGGCGCCGTTGAGTACAGGGTAATGATTACTCGGGGCAACCATTGCCAGGTACGGATACAACATTGGAGTCGAAGACAAATGCACCTGCACTGAATGCTCCGGCCAGCAGTCGGCCACACGAAGTGGCGCCTGTTTCCATTGTTATGCTTTCCGAAGCAAGGATGTTCCCGACGAATTCCGCATGTGTACCCAGCGTTGCTGATGTACCTACCTGCCACCAGACGTTTGATGCTTTTGCGCCATTCACAAGAAGGATACGGGTGTGTGCGGCAGGTGAAATTGCACCGGCGGCAATATCAAGCGAGTTGGATGACTGGAAGATGAAAACAGCTTCCGGGTCGCCCTGGGCGTCAAGCGTGATGTCACCTGTGATTCCGATGGTCGTGAGTGACTGGTAAAGACCCGGGAAGAACAGGTTGTCGCCTTCGACCAGTGCACTGCCTGTCGCATCTCCCAGTGTCGTTCCTGCCGGAAGATTTGTTGCGCCGTCAAGTGAGCCGGCAGCTGGTGGTCCTGCTGTTGGTGTGATGCTAAGAAACACAGCAAGCAGGTCTGCCTTGACTGCGCCCGAGGTGGCGCCTGCATCAGGAAAGAGCGGGCTGACAACCACGCCGTTATTGATGATGGGTGTTGAGCCATTACTGCCACACAGGCCAAACCCGCCGGCAGCATCAATCGTAACGGCATTACAGGTGGCATTAGGATCCAGCACAACGTCACCATTGATGGTGGTGAGTGGCAATGTGGTGGTGTTGGTGATGCCGGCTGTGGCGGCAATGCCGTAGGTTGAAATCAGGCCAAGTGTGACGGCAGGAAGGCAGACACCTGTCGGTGGTCCGGCAGTAAATGTCCAGGAGAAGTTTGCATCCATCTGGTTGGCTGGAACTGCCGCATCCTTGACGCCGCTGGCACCGCCGACGATGGTCACCGTATAGACAACACCATCGGTAAGCGGCGTTTGTGGTGTAAAGGTTGCAGTGGTGCCTGTAGCGCCATCAAGCAGGATGCTGGTTGCAGTGACCGGTACCATCAGTTCATCGATAACGGTGAACGTAGTGGCGTTTATGGTTGCATCCGCCATTCTGGCGCCGGATGGCACGTCAAACGTAGCGGCTATGCTTCGTGTCGGACATACCCCGATGGCGTTGGCGAGCGGCTTGAGGGTGAGCGGGTCAATGGTAGGGGGCTGGTTAACAGGGATGACCGGGGTTGTAGGGGTCTTGGAAAAGCTGCCGGCGCCAAGAATTGGATCACGACTGCTGTCGCAGCCTGTCACTGCTGCGCACATTACCAGTGCCATTAGCAGCGATTTTGGATATCTGATTAAGGTTTTCATGTTTTTCCCTTGTTTGATCTGGTTCAAGAAGCGTCTGTATAGCCAGCTGCCCTGTAGTTGGTGTGCACGATGCCTGGCTTGAGGGTGAGTGACGTGCGTGGCTTTACTGCCTGCAGGATCGCCTGATTGCCAGGGTTGCTCTGTGCGCTGACGTACGCTCGCGTGATTATTTGTGCGACTTCATACAAAGAGCCCGTTGGAGTGCATGGCGAGGTGCGTCACTTGCATGTGCAAGAGACCGATGTGGATGCAGATTGATATAACCGGATTGACGGATGACGCAGGCATCGCCGGGAGGAGTGGTGGACTTGCGAGGTGGGTGGCTTCAGTCAGCCGGGATCATGGCGGCAGCCTGCCTGCTGCCTTGTTGCCAGAAGTGGTTGTGATGCTGCCGTTGGTCGGTCTGCGATAATCAGGGTGCAAGCGAGTGCTTGACGGACCTGACTATCGTTCAGCGGTCTTCAGGCCAATGCCTGCCAGTTCAGGATTGCTGCGCAAGAATCTGCCGCAACACAAATGGCAGGATGCCGCCATGCCGGTAGTAATCCACTTCGATGGGGGTATCAATGCGTGACAGCAGTGTCACTTCTTTTGTGCTGCCGTCGGTTGCCGTGATGACCAGTGTCATGTCCTGCTGTGGTGCAAGATCGCCATCCACACCGATAATTGCGAATGTTTCATCGCCCTTGAGCCCCAGGCTTTGCAGTGATTCGCCGGGCTTGAACTGCAAGGGCAGTACACCCATGCCGACCAGATTGGAACGGTGGATGCGTTCAAAGGATCTGGCAATAACGGCCCTGATGCCGAGCAACCGGGTGCCCTTGGCAGCCCAGTCGCGACTGGAGCCGGTGCCGTACTCTTCGCCGGCAAATACCACTGTGGGAATGCCACGCCGGACATATTCCATGGCGGCCTCGTACACGGTGGTCTGTGAGCCATCAAGAAGAGTGAAACCACCTTCAGTGCGTGAGCCATCTTCCTTTAATGGCAGCATCAGGTTTTTTACACGCACGTTGGCAAACGTACCGCGAATCATGATGTCGTGATTGCCACGGCGGGAGCCGTAGGTATTGAAGTCGGCCGGGGCTACTCCGTGCCCGGTCAGGTATTTGCCGGCAGGGGTGGCGGGCCGGAAGGAGCCGGCCGGAGAAATATGGTCGGTGGTGACGGAGTCCCCGAGCAGCAGCAGTGCGCGTGCGCCGGTAATCGGGCCAACCGGTTTGGGCTGCGCGGTGAAGTCATCAAAAAACGGTGGCCGTGCTATGTAGGTGGATTTCGGCCACGTGTACACATTGCCAGCGGTATTCGTGATGTCATTCCAGAGGTCGTTGTCCCTGGTGAAGTCGGCGTATTTTTCACGGAAGGTGGCCGGGTTCAGTGCTGCACCCAGCAGTGCCTCGATCTCGGCATTGCTGGGCCAGACATCACGCAGGTAGACCGGCTTGCCGTCGTTGCCAATGCCGAGCGGCTCGGTTGACATGTCCAGATTGACGTTGCCGGCCAGTGCAAATGCCACCACCAGTGGCGGCGAGGCCAGATAGTTGGCGCGAATGTTCGGGTGAATGCGCGCCTCGAAGTTGCGGTTGCCGGAGAGCACGGCCGCCGCAATGATGTCGTTGTCGATGATGGCGTCGTTGAACTCACTGGCCAGATCGCCGGCATTCCCGATACAGGTGGTACAGCCAAAGGCAGCAATGCCAAAACCCAGTCGTTCCAGATAAGGCAACAAGCCGGTGGCAGCCAGGTATTCTGGCACCACACGCGAGCCGGGACCAAAACTGGTCTTGACGCGCGGGTGCACATGCAGGCCCTTCTTCACGGCTTTTCTGGCCAGCAGGCCGGCCGCCAGCAGCACGCTGGGATTGGACGTATTGGTGCAGGAGGTGATGGCCGCGATCATCACGTCGCCATGGCCTACATCTATCGTGCCTGAAGCATGCGTTGTGTGTTTCGACACTACCTGATGATTGTCCAGCATCTCCACTTCGTCACGCTGCAACGGACGACTCAGCGGCTTGGGCGGTAACAGCCCCACGGCGGACGGCAGCTTGCGCAATGTGTTGTAACGCACATGCAGGTCTTCGGCTTTTTTGTTGAAGCCGTTGTCGGCGGCTGCACGACTGAACAGTGTTTCAAAATTTCGCCGCATGTCCGGTAGTTCAATGCGGTCCTGCGGGCGCTTCGGGCCGGCCAGTGATGGCACGATGCTGTTCAGGTCGAGCGTGATCACCCGCGTGTAGTCGATGTCGCCTGCATCAGGCACGCCAAACAGGTTCTGTGCACGGAAATACGATTCAAAGGCATCGGTTTCATCGGCACTACGCCCGGTGCCTTTCATGTAGGCAATGGTGGCCTCGTCGACGGGGAAAAAGCCCATGGTGGCGCCATATTCGGGTGCCATGTTGGCGATGGTGGCACGATCGGTCACCGTGAGGTTGCGGGTACCCTCACCAAAAAACTCGACAAACGAGCCGACCACTTTTTCCTTGCGCAGCATTTCGGTGATGGTCAGTACCAGGTCGGTGGCGGTGATGCCCTCGCGCAGCCGGCCACGCAACTCCACCCCCACTACATCCGGGGTGAGGAAATACACTGGCTGCCCCAGCATGCCGGCTTCGGCTTCAATGCCGCCCACGCCCCAGCCCACCACACCAACGCCGTTGATCATGGTGGTGTGCGAGTCGGTGCCAACCAGCGTGTCGGGGTAGCACACGCCGTTTTTTTCCTGCACACCGCGGAACAGGTACTCCAGATTCACCTGATGCACGATGCCAACACCCGGCGGCACCACACCGAAGGTGTCAAACGCCTGCATGCCCCATTTGAGGAACTCGTAGCGTTCGCCGTTGCGCTGGAACTCCAGCGCCATGTTCTTCTGCAGGGCATCGGGTGAGGCGTAGTAATCGATCATCACGGAGTGGTCGACCACCAGATCCACCGGCACCAGCGGTTCGATCTTTTTCGGGTCCTGGCCCATCGAGGCGGCCACATTGCGCATGGCGGCCAGGTCACACAGCAGGGGCACACCGGTAAAGTCCTGCAGCACCACGCGAGCCACCACAAACGGGATTTCATCCGTGCGCGTTGCATGGGGTTGCCAGTTGGCAAGTTGCCTGACATGCGCTTCGGTAATTTTCCGGCCATCCAGGTTGCGCAGTACGGATTCCAGCACAATGCGGATGGACACGGGCAGGCGCGAGACAGGGCCGACCCCGGCAGCGTCGAGTGCGGGCAAGGAATACAGTTCGCGGGTCTGGCCGTTTTTCAGGGTAAAGGTCTGGCGAATGCTGGTGAGGTCGGGCGACGGAGCGGACATGGCGTAAAACTCCTTTTGCGCTGTCGGCATGGCATGGAGGGCATGCCTTTGGGGACCGGTCAGGCATTCATTCTAGCCCCGTGTCGTCACAGATGCGTACCCGGTCTCCCCCAAATGCGGGGGAGAGGGCTATGATCGGCACTCTTGCCAAGGAGGCCGTCATGTCGCAACCCGCCCAGCACTTCCGTATCTGCCATCTCTGTGAAGCCATGTGCGGCGTGGTCATCGAGCATCAGGACGGCGAAATCCTTTCCATAAAGGGCGACAAGGCCGATCCGTTTTCCCGGGGGCATATCTGTCCCAAGGCCGTTGCCCTCAAGGACCTGCATGAAGACCCGGACCGCTTGCGCCGGCCGATGAAGCGGGTGGCAACCGGCTGGGTGGAGGTGTCCTGGGAGGAGGCGTTCGACGAGGTGGAGAAAAACCTCAAGCGCATCCGGCAGCAAACCGGGGGCGACTCGATAGGCGTCTATCTGGGCAATCCCACCGTGCATACACCGGCGCTGCTGGCCGTGCCGGCATTTGTGCATGCCCTGGGGGCCAGGCAGCGCTTCAGCGCCACATCCGTTGATCAGCTGCCCACCATGGTGGCCAACCAGCAGCTGTTCGGGCATCAGCTCCTGTTTCCGGTTCCAGACCTGGATCGCACGGATTTTCTCCTCATTGTCGGCGGCAATCCGGCCGCCTCGAACGGCAGCCTGATGAGTGCGGGCGATGTGATGGGGCGCATCAAGGGCATTCGTGATCGCGGCGGGCGTGTCGTGGTGGTGGACCCGCGTCTCACTGAAACCGCCCTGAAGGCGGATGATCATGTGTTCATCCGGCCCGGCACGGATTTTTTCCTGCTGGCCGCCATGGCCTCGGAAATGTTTGATCGCGGCCTGGTGCGCCTGCGGGACCTTGAGCACCATGTGGAAGGCCTGGTGGAGTTGCAGCAGGCGCTGGCGCCATTTACGCCCGATACGGTGGCCGAGGTAACGGGCGTTGCAGCGGAGCGGATTCGCACGCTGGCTGCGGACATTGCCATGGCAGAGCGTGCCGCCATTTATGGCCGTGTCGGTGCCTGTACCCAGGAGTTCGGCGGCCTCACGGCATGGATGCTGCACATCCTGAACATCCTGACCGGCAATCTGGATCGTGAGGGCGGCATGATGTTCGCCACGCCGCCGCTCGATCTGGTGGGGCTGGGCTCACCGGGCTCGTATGGCAAGCAGCGCTCCCGCGTGCGCCAGTTGCCGGCGTTCAGTGGCGAGTTGCCGGTATCGGTAATGGCCGAAGAAATCCTTACCCCGGGTGAGGGGCAGATCCGTGCGCTGGTCACCCATGCGGGTAATCCCGTGCTGTCCACGCCGAACGGCAAGCAAATGGATCATGCACTGGCATCACTGGAGTTCATGGTCTCCATCGACATCTACATCAATGAGACCACGCGGCATGCCCACTTCATCCTGCCGCCGGTGAGTCCCCTGGAGCGTTCGCACATGGAGGTGGGCTTGTCGCCACTGATGGTGCGCAATGCCGCCAAATGGTCGCCGGCCCTGTTCGAGGCCCCGGAGGATTCGCGCCAGGACTGGCAGATCCTCAGCGAGCTGACGCAGCGCCTGAGCAGTACCAATGCCGTGCAGCGTGTGGCACGACGCGGGCTGCAACTGGTGGTTGATCAGCTGGGTCTGGATACCGGACTGGACCTGCTGTTGCGCACGGGGCCCTATGGCACGCATGCCACATTGTCGAAAAAGGGCAGCACCCCTGTGCAGAAGCTGCTCACGATGGTCAGGCCGAAAGACGGCCTGAGCCTGAAAAAGCTGCGTGAGAATCCGCACGGGATTGATCTGGGTCCGTTACGTCGGCAGCTACGTAGTCGACTGGAAACAAAGCGGCGCAGGATTCCGCTGGCCCTGCCCTTGTACCTGGATGACATTCCCCGTGCGCTTGAGCGCCTGCAGCCGCGTCAGCCGGGCGAGCTGCGCGTGATCGGGCGACGCCATGTGCGCAGCAACAACTCATGGATGCACAACTCGCACCGGCTGGTGAAGGGCCCCAACCGTTGCACGGCAATGCTGCATCCTGATGATGCGGCATTGCTGGGCATTGCCAATGGCATGAGTGTGCGGGTGCAGTCGCGGGTGGGCGCCATCGAGTTACCCGCCGAGATTACGGAGTCCGTCATGCCGGGCGTGGTGTGTGTGCCGCACGGCTTTGGTCATGCTCGTGCCGGCGTGCAACTGCGCGTGGCGCGCAAGGAGGCGGCAGGAGCCAGCCTCAACGACATCACGGATGAGCGTTTTGTGGATGCGATCACCGGGACGGCGGTCCTCAATGGCGTGTCGGTGAGGGTCGCGCCCATGGCCTCCTGACCCGCTCCTGAACCGGATGCATGGGCCGGCCTGAAGAAGGGGCGGCCGGGCGGACCGGTGTAGCGGGCTGATCAGAAAATGTGCGAACTCCATCGCTCAGTTACAAACCGTGCTGGAATCAGCCGGCATCTTTTGCGACACTCCAAGTCATAAAGGCACATAAAAATGGCTTGAACCTATGCGTTTTCAGGTACTTACCCTCATTTTCTCGATGTTGTGCATGGCCGGTCTGGCCCGTGCCGCCGAGATTCCACCGGAAATGCTGACCGATAATGAAGCGGTAGCCGCCGGCCAGGAGTTTGCGCCTGCCGACGCCCTTATGCCCTTTGATGACATGGTGGTGGTGGCCCTGAGCCTGATCGGCACGCCCTACAAGTACGGCGGCAACAGTCCGGAAACCGGCTTTGATTGCAGTGGTCTGGTGCGTTACGTGCTGGGCCTGTCCAGTACGGTCACGCTGCCACGTACCTCGGCCGAGATGTACCGTATGGGCGGCAAGGAAGTGGCTCTGGACCAGCTGGTGCCGGGGGACCTGATTTTCTTCCGGGTAAAGTCAAAGCGTATCAACCACGTGGCGGTGTACATCGGCGAAAACCGTTTTGTGCATGCGCCGTCGTCGGGCAACTTTGTGCGGGTGGATGTGCTGGGCAAGAACTACTGGCAGCGCTACATCACCGGTGCACGACGCGTCATTCCCGAAATGGTGGCCTCGCATCCCTGATCGGGGCTGCCCTGCCTG
Source organism: Moraxellaceae bacterium (assembly GCA_003543245.1). Classification (GTDB taxonomy): domain Bacteria; phylum Pseudomonadota; class Gammaproteobacteria; order Pseudomonadales; family Moraxellaceae; genus UBA2031. Next base: position 157,449 of record DPJB01000025.1, read on the forward strand.
ACCCACTCCGGCGCTCGCCCGGAGCAAACCCCTTCCCGTATCATGCAACGCGCGCTGCCCCCATGGCGGTGCGCCTTGTCCTGTCTTGCCGGAGCTCCCCATGCTGGATAACCTGCTGAAGTCTGCTGCCTTGCACGAGTCTGTTGTCATTCCCGAAGGCTGGGGCCAGGGGCGGGCCACCTATGGCGGGTTGCTGGCCGCGCTGATGTGCAGCCGCCTGCTGCATGTGGTGGGCGATGATCGTGTTCTGCGCTCGGCCACGGTGTCGTTTGTGGGGCCGGTTGCCCCGGGCGCTGCGCGGCTAACCGTCGAGGTGTTCCGCAACGGCAAGTCCGTCACGCAGGCCGAGGCGCGCCTGTATCAGGGTGATGAGGTGTTCGCCGTCTTGCTGGCCAGTTTCGGTGCCACACGCCCGTCACGGATTGTGGTGCCGCCGGTTGCCACCGCGCCGGTGTTCAAGGGGCCGGATGATTGTCATGCCATGCCGTACATTCCCGGTGTGACACCGGAGTTCATCCAGCATGTCGACATGCGCTGGGCCGAAGGGGCAATGCCGTTTTCGGGCGTGGACACGCCGGACTTCGGTGGCTGGATGCGTTACCGCTGTCCTGTGCACCAGATGGCACTCACGCACCTGTTCGGCCTGATTGATTGCTGGCCACCGGCGGTACTGTCGATGTTCACGGCGCCGGCTCCTGCCAGCTCCATGTGCTGGACCATCGAGTTCCTGCATTTTCCGGAAGACGCGACGGCCGACACCTGGTGGCAGTATCAGGTACGCACGGATGCCAGCGCAGAAGGCTATGCGCATACCGAAGCAAATATCTGGGACGATCAGGGCTGTCTGGTGGCGATCAGCCGTCAGACCATCACGGTTTTTGCCTGATTGCCATGACGCTGCCGATTGATGCAGTTCTGCCCGACCTGCTGGCAACACTGGCGGCGCACAATGCCGTGGTGCTGCAGGCGCCACCTGGTACCGGCAAGACCACGCGCGTGCCGCTGGCGCTACGCGATGCAGAATTCCTGAGCGGCAAAAAAATCGTCATGCTGGAGCCGCGTCGGCTGGCTGCCCGCTCGGCTGCACGTTTCATGGCAACTCTGCTGGGTGAGGAGGTTGGCCGCACCGTTGGTTATCGCACGCGGCTCGATACCAGAATATCGCGCGAGACACGCATCGAAGTAGTGACCGAAGGCATTCTCACTCGCCTGCTGCAAAGTGATGCCGAACTTGCGGATTACGGCATCGTCATTTTTGATGAATTCCACGAGCGTTCGCTGCAGGCCGATCTTGGTCTGGCACTGGTGCGTGAATGCCAGCAGGTCGTGCGCGATGACCTGCGCATGCTGGTGATGTCGGCCACGCTGGATGCACAACCGGTTTCGACGCTGTTGGGTGGTGCGCCGGTACTCGGTTGTCCAGGGCAGGTATTTCCGGTGGAGGTGCGTTACTCCGCACCGGGTCGTACACCGTGGCTGGATCATCTGGCGCAGGTGATACGCGATACGCTGGCCAGTGACAGCGGATCGCTGCTGGTGTTTCTGCCGGGCGAAGGTGAAATACGGCGGTTGATGGAGCGGCTGGAACAGCTGCCCGCGAATGTTACGCTGGCACCGCTTTACGGGCAGTTGTCCGGTGACGAACAGGATCGTGCGATTTCACCGGCACCCGCAGGACAGCGCAAGATTGTGCTGGCCACCTCGATTGCAGAAACCAGTCTTACCATTGAAGGTATTCGTGTCGTGATTGACGCGGGTTTTTTGCGCGGGCCCAGTTACGACCCCAACAGTGCGATGACGCGACTGGTCACGCAACGCGTGTCAGCGGCGAATGCCGAGCAGCGTCGTGGTCGTGCGGGCCGACTGGGGCCGGGCACCTGCATCCGTTTGTGGAGCGAGGAAGAAAATTCCCGCCTGCAACCGTTTGCGGTGCCGGAAATCCGTCAGGCGGATCTCACCGGCATGGTGCTGGAGCTGGCGCAGTGGGGCGTGCGCGATGCCACCAGTTTGTGCTGGCTGGATTTGCCACCCGCCGCAAGCTGGGCACAGGCGCGTGAACTGTTGCAGTCGCTCGAAACGCTGGATGACAGTGGTGCAATTACGGCACACGGCCGTGCCGTTCTGGCGCTGGGATTGCTGCCGCGCCTGGGGCACATGGTGGTGCGCGGACGCGAGCTGGGCCTTGGCCATATGGCTGCAGAGCTGGCGGCGTTATTGTCCGAGCGCGATATCCTGCCACGCGACAGTGGTGCCGACATGCACGATCGTCTGTTGTGTCTGCGCGGCGAGCAGAATGTCGTCCGTGTTGATCGCGGGCGCCTGCAGCTGGTGCGTGAAGGCGCACGCCGGCTGGGCGAGAAAAAATCGGCGGCAGTCACGGAGCACAATGACGATGCGGGTCGCCTGCTCGCCCTTGCCTTTCCTGACCGGATTGCACAGCGCCGTCCCGGCAGTGCGGCACGGTATGTTCTGGCCAATGGTCGTGGCGCGTTCCTGCCGGAAGAAGATCGCCTGGCGCGGGAGCCCTGGCTGGTGATTGCCGATCTCGACGGACAGGCGCGCGAGGCGAAAATATTCCTGGCAGCCAGTCTTTCATTGCCGGCACTGGAAGCCACACTGGCCCCAGTCATCCGCTCGACGGAATTTGTCAGTTGGGACAGCAGTTCGCAGTCGGTACAGTCGCGCCAGCAACGGGTGCTCGGTGCGCTGGTGCTGGAAGACAAGGCGCTGGCCTCGGCCAGCCCGGAAAAAATCACGGCAGTACTGGCACAGGCCATCAGTGACGCCGGCCTGCAGGTGTTGCCGTGGACGGATGCCTTGCGGCAGTGGCAGGCGCGAGTGCAGATCATGCACGGTCTGCAGCCGGAGCAATGGCCCGACGTGAGCGAGATGGCATTGCGCCAGCACGTGCTGGTGTGGGCCGGCCCGTATCTCTCCGGCATGTCACGCTTTTCGCATCTGGATCGCTTTCCCCTGCATGATGCGTTGACGGGGCAACTGGACTGGGCCCGGCAGCAATCACTCGAACAGTTGTTGCCCACGCACCTGACTGTACCCACGGGATCGCGCATCGCAATTGACTACACGGCCGAGCACGGTCCGGTACTTGCGGTGAAACTGCAGGAGATGTTCGGTTTGCTGGAGACGCCGCGACTGTCCAATGGCCGCGTGCCACTGACCATTCACCTGCTGTCACCGGCCCAGCGCCCGGTGGCGGTGACACAGGACCTCGCCAGTTTCTGGAAAAACGCCTACGCTGATGTGCGAAAGGACATGCGTGGCCGCTACCCGCGCCATCCCTGGCCGGAAGATCCGTTTACGGCGGTGGCACAGCGTGGCGTCAAGAAAAAGCCTGACAAGTCCTGAATATTCAGGGAGCATGCGTACGCATTGGCTAGCGTGTTGTTGCCTGTGTGGCCAGTTAACAGGGCCGGTGACAAGACTTCGTAAAATCATCAAGTGAGTGACAAGGGATGACCTCAGCATTTGAAAAAAGGCCCGTCAGTTTTACCGTGAAGGGTGATCTGGTTCGTGGCGACCTGTATCTGCCGGCGACAAGGGAAAAGGCCCCGGTTGTCATCATGGCGCACGGGTTTGGTGGCGAGCGCCGCTTTCGTCTGCCGGCATTTGCCGAACATTTTGCAGCACATGGCCTGGCGGTGGTGCTGTTCGATTATCGCGGTTTTGGTGACAGTGCCGGCGAGCCGCGTGCACTCGTGGATGCATCGCGTCATCTTGAAGACTATGCCGCTGCCGTGGCGTTTGCCCGTCGTTGTCCTGATGTGGACGGTACACGTGTGGGCCTGTGGGGAACGTCCTACAGCGGTGGTCATGTACTGGTGACGGCGGCGCGCGACCAGAACATCAGGGTGGTGGTGTCACAAGTGCCGCATGTGGACGGACTCGCCAGTGCCATGGGCTATCCGCCATTGCTGTTGCCAAAGGCCACATGGCTGGCTGCACAGGATTTGTTGTCCGCTGCGCGTGGCGGCGAGCCGGTGCGCATGCCGATTGTGGCAGAGGAAGGCGTGCGTGCATTGGCAACACCGGATTGCTATGACGGCTACACCAGCATGATTCCTGCAGGAGCCGACTGGGTAAATGCCGTGCCGGCCCGCATCCTGTTCACCATCATGGCGTATCGCCCGGTGACGGAAGTGCAGAAAATAAATTGTCCGGTGCTGCTGGTGGCCTCACCGACCGATACGCTGATTCCTTTTTCCGCCACAAAGCGTGCGGTGGCAAAAATTCGCGACTGTCGTCTGGAGCTGATTGAGGGTGGCCACTTTGATCCCTATCTTGGCGACTGCTTTGACAAGGTGGTGCGCATGGAATGTGACTTCCTGTGCAGCAAGCTGGGCGTTACTACCTGATAGATGTTGCTGCCTGATGGTGGCTGATCCTGCGCACACAAAAAAGCCCGATGCATGTCGGGCTTTTTTATTCAGGCCGCCTTGGCGTCATGCAGGGTGTCCAGTTCGGCGCGCCATCGGCGGATCAGGTGCGAGTTTTCCTGTTGCCAGGGATGAAAATCCTTGTCAAAGAACTCCAGGAAGTCCGGGATGGTGCGCGTGATCAGGCCGTTGCGCCCGAGCAGCTTCCACAGGCCTTTGGCCAGGACCAGCGGCTTGCGGTGCATGCCGTCACGCCTGAGCAGTTTCCATGTGTAGACCGACGTGTATGCGGCCAGGAACAACGTGCCGACAACCAGCATGATGTACCGTTGCCGGTCCCGCCCGTCCACATCCTGATAGAGGTCGAAGGCGACCGCCTTGTGTTCGGTTTCCTCGATGGCATGCCACATCCACAGTGCGCGGACTTCCGGCGCCATCACCTGCATGGTCTTGTCATCACGGAGCAGGCCGTCGGCAAGGATGGCGGTGATGTGCTCCAGTGCCGCCGTTGCCGCCAGCATCTCGTGCGATGACATGCGGATACGTGCGCCCTTGAGCAGGGTGCGTGCCGTCCGTTCGGCCCGTCGGGTGATATCTGCGTAACCCTGACTGTCAAGGAAGCGGTTGAAGGTGCTGTGTTCCAGCGTATGCATGGCTTCCTGGCCAATAAAGCCGGAAATGTCCTTCTGTCGGGCGGGGTCGTCAATGCGGTCACGGAAAAAACGCACGGAATCCACAAAAAAACGCTCACCATCCGGAAAGCTGAGCGACAATGCATTCAGGAAATGGGAGACAACGGGGTCGTTGTCGTACCAGTAGCGGGGCGTTGATGACGCAAACTGCAAACCCATGCGATGTGGTGCAATGGTGACATTGGCCGGCGTGGGGCGCAGGGGGTGGATTGTCGACGGTGCCTTGCTCATGGTACTTCTCGCTTGCAGGTTACCGTCCGCATGATGCGGGTCGGGCAAGCATTCATACTGCCGCGGGGTTTTCCCGCTTTCCGGTTCCAGGGGGCCAGTTTTCGGTGAAATCGGGACAAACATCCACGCGACGTCGCCAGACACTGCCGGGCATTCCCGGCATTTATGTGCTGCTGTTCTGCGATCTGGTGCGCCAGCTGGGCTATGACGACCGTCGCCTGCTGGAGGGGCTGGAGTTGCAGCGTTCGCAGCTGCTGGCGCCGGATGCGCGTGTTTCCGTGGCTGATGCTGCGCAGGTGCTGCACCGCGGGCTGGCCATTGCCGGGCACGAAGGCCTCGGCTTTCGCTATGCGTCGGCGCTCAAGGTTACCTTGCACGGGTCGCTGGGGTTGCTGGCGCTCTCCAGCATGACCATTCGCGATGCGCTGGAGGCGGGCACCCACTATCTCGGCTTGCGCGCGCCTTTTCTCGATTTTGTCTGGCAGACCGGGCCGGATGCGCATGACCAGTCGCGGATCAAGCTGGAGGTGCGTGAGCGTTTTCCGCTCGGGCGCCAGCATGACTTCATCATGGAAGCCATGCTGATGGGGCTGGTCTACATGGTGCAGCAGCTCAACGAGGATGCGCTGGATGATGCCGAGGTCTGGCTGACCGGACCACCCCCGCCGCATTACGCCACCCTTGCCGAGTCATTGCCGGTGCCGGTGCGTTATAACGCGCCCTTCTGCATGGTGCAGGCCTCTGCCGTCCTGCTGGATCAGCGGCCGCGTCTGGCCGACCCGTCGATTGCCGCGCTGGCCCGCGAGCAATGCGAGGCAGAGTTCCAGAAACTGTTTGCAGCACCGGAGTCGCTGCTGCTGGATGTGCGTCAGCGTCTGGTGGAGTACGAGGAAGGCACATTGTCGCTGGAGCAGATGGCCGACCGGCTGCACATGTCGTCACGCACATTGAAGCGCCGCCTGCAGGACGAAGGTGCAAATTATCGTGAAATTGTCGAAGCCGTTTTGCGTGAGCGCGCCACGCGATTGCTGATGGAAACCGATTTGCCGGTGAGCGAGATTGCTTTTCGTACCGGCTATAACGATGTCTCCAATTTCACCCGCGCCTTCAAGCGCTGGACAGGGAAAACACCGCGTGATTTCCGCCGCTGACAGATGTGGCGAAATATATCGCCGCAAATGAAAAAGCCCGGCAATTGCCGGGCTTTTTCATGCCTGTGCAGCAATCATTTTTCTACAAAGGCACGTTCAATCACGTAGTCGCCTGGCTTGTTGCTGGTGCCCTCGACAAAGCCGCGCTCCTCAAGAATCACCACCAGATCCTTGAGCATGCTCGGGCTGCCGCAAATCATCACGCGGTCAACGGCCGGATCAAACGGCGGCAGGCCGATATCGCTGAACAGTTTGCCGTTCTCGATCAGGTCGGTAAGACGGCCCTGGTTGCGGTAGGCTTCACGCGTGACGGTCGGGTAATAGATCAGCTTGTCCTTCACCAGATCGCCAAAGAACTCGTTGGCCGGCAGTTCTTTCGTGATGTAGTCCTCGTAGCCCAGTTCGCTCACTTCACGCACACCGTGGGTGAGGATGATCTTGTCAAAGGCTTCGTAGAATTCCGGATCACGGATCACGCTCATGAACGGCGCCAGGCCAGTGCCGGTGCTGAGCAGGTACAGGTTCTTGCCCGGCTTCAGGTTGTCCATGATCAGCGAACCGGTTGGCTTGCGGCTGACCTGGATGGTGTCACCCACCTTGAGATGCTGCAGACGCGAAGTCAGCGGGCCGTTCTGCACCTTGATGCTGTAGAACTCCAGGTGTTCTTCATAGTGCGCACTCACGATGGAGTAGGCGCGCATGAGCGGCTTGCCTTCCGTTTCCAGGCCGATCATCACGAACTGGCCGGTCTTGAAGCGCAGGGCCGGGTCGCGGGTGGTGGTGAAGCTGAACAGCGTATCGTTCCAGTGATGCACGCTAAGGACGGTTTCNNTGCTTATAAGCTCAAACAGTTATTTCTTATTGAACCGTACAGCCGGACTGATATGGCGGCGAGTCATTGTACGCCAGTCGCACGGCTGACGGATTGACCGGTGTCAGCAGCCGCCCTTGACGGCCGGGTACGCCCAGGGTGAATCAGGTTGTTTTCTGCTCCTTCAGGTAGCTGGTGACCATGGCGGTCAGCCCTTCCACCACTTCGTCCTCGGTGAGCAGGGCCCGTTCTTGGCTGATGAAGCGCACCAGGGTGAACAAGACACTGTTGTACGCCACAAACAGCCGTACCTGCAGGTCGGGGATGGGGTAGTCATGCAGGTGCTTGAGGAGGTAGATGCGGCCCATTTCCATGACGCGCTACTCCAGCGTGTCGGCCACCCGGTACACGGGCAGGTGGTGCCAGTTGCGGACAATCTCCAGATACAGTCCCTCATCGTTGTGCATCAGGGCCAGCGTGAGACGGATGGAGGTGCGCACCATGTCTTGCAGCGTCACCTGCTCCGTGAGCACCACGCGCTGGTTGAGCATCTGGGTGACGTCCCGTGCCAGCTTGTCCAGCAGGGCGATGAGCGCCTCCTTGCCATCAATGTATTGATGGAGTGAGCACACACTTACCCCGGCTGTATCTGTAATCAATGGTGTGGTGGTGGCATCAAGGCCGTGGCGAGCAATGGTTAGGGCGGTGGCCTCGATCAGGGTGTCCACCATCTGGCGGGAGCGTTGCTGCTGCGGGCGTTTGCGCATGGCGAGACTTTCCGTTGGGCGGCGACGGGCCGCTGGAATGCGAATTGAATGCGAATGCATATTCGCATTATGGTCGGTGACATGCCAGTCATGGAGTGTCGCCTTATGAATGCCCCTTTAGCCAACGAGCGGTCCAGTGACCGTCCCATCCCCGCGCGCGCTCGTCCGTTCAGCAAGGCAGGGCGGCGTCAGCCAGCCTGGATGAGACTGGTGGTGGGGCGCGAGATGGCCCCGACCGAGCCGGAGTGGCGTGCCATGGTGGATGCCCTCTGGGAGGGTGACCAGCCGATGGATGATCTGGTCGAGTGGATGTTTGCCTCCAACCCGCGTGAGGCACGCGGCCTCTTCGACAAGGCCATCAGCGAAGGCATCGGCAGCATTCCCGATGCGCCACAGCCGTTGAAGGATTTCTTTGCGCTGGTGGATCGCGAGCCAGCCTGGCTCGATCGCGAGTTGCTTGAGGAAGGCGTGAGCTTCATTCACCGTACCGGGCTTGCCGGTCCGTATGTGCTGCGTGACTTTGCCCTGATGGGCGGTTACCTGCTGTCCGGCTTCAACAAGGCGCTGATTCTCACCGGTGCCCTCAACAAGGGGGCCTCGCAGCGCATCGCGGAAACCGGCAAGTGGTGGATCGACTGTACCGAACATGGCGGCATGGAGCGCTATGGTGCCGGCTTCAAGTCCACCATTCATGTGCGCATGGTGCATGCCATGGTGCGCCGGCATTTGCCCAAGAACCCGCAATGGAACAACGAAGTGGACGGCTTGCCGGTCAACCAGATCGACATGGTCGCCACCTATCTGGCGTTTGGTCCGGTGATGCTGGTGGGCATGCGCGCCATGGGTATTCCGGTGCTGCCGAAGGATTCACGTGCCGTCATGCACCTGTGGAAATACGCCGGCTGGCTGATGGGCGTGCAGGACGAGTGGCTGGTGGATGACGAGCGTGCGGGACTCGTACTGCTGTACCAGACCTACATGACCCAAAGCCGGCCGGACTGGACCAGCAAGGAGCTGGGCCATGCCCTGGCGCAGGAGCCACTGGACCGCAAGCTGGCCTGGCTGAAGGACTGGCCGCGCTTGCACGAGCTGCGCCTGAAAACGCTGTATCACCAGCATCTCAGCACCACCAGCCTGTTTTTCGGCAAGCGCCAGCGCAGCCAGCTCGGCTTGCCGGAAAACGTGTTCCCCTGGTTCCCGCTGCTGACCGCCGGCCCGCGCTTTCTCAACTACACCCGCAAGAGCCTGCTGCCATCCACCCGCCGGAAACAGGAGCAGGAAGGGCGTGCAGCACAGCTGGAAGCGCTGGGCACCATGTTCGGTGAAAAAGAGCACGCGATCATCAAGCCGGGTGAGCAGCATCCGGCCCATATTCGCTGAGTGACTGCATGAGCGCTCGCGGCATGTTGCCGCGAATGCACACGTGAACAATTACTGGAGCATCGCATGTCGGTTTTGCCATATTTCTCCGAAGCCAATCGTACGGTCCGGCGTACTCTGCCGGGCAGCGCCGGCCTGCCTGTGCTGGGTCACAGCCTGGCCTTCCTGAACGATCCGGTAAAAGTGGGTACGCGCCTGTATGACGAACTTGGGCCGGTGTACTGGATCAACGCGTTTGGCATGACGTTCCTGCAGATGCAGGGGCCGGAAGCCAACCAGTTTGTGTTTCGCAACCAGGATGATGTGTTTTCCAACAATCAGGGCTGGGATTTCTACATCGGAAAATTCTTCAAGCGCGGCATCATGCTGCTCGATTTTGAAGAACACCGGCACCATCGTGGCATCATGCAGGCTGCATTCAAGAAGCCGGTGCTGGTGGAATATCTCAAGCGCATGAATCCGGCGATCGAAAAAGGCATAGGGCGCTGGCAGACGGGCAATGAATTTCCGGTGCTGAAGAAGATCAAGCAGCTGACGCTTGATATGGCAACCGATGTGTTCATGGGCGAACAGCTGGGGCCAGAGGCCGACAAGGTGAATCAGGCCTTTGTGGATTGCGTGCGTGCCGGTACCTCGATTGTGCGATTCCCCGTACCCGGCGGTCGCTGGAAAAAAGGTCTCGACGGACGCAAGGTGCTGGAAGATTTTTTCCGTTCGCGCATTGCACAAAAGCGCGCGCATCCGGGTGAAGATCTTTTCTCTCGCCTGTGTCAGGCCGAAGACGAACTCGGGCGGCGTTTCAGTGATGACGATGTGATCAATCACATGATCTTCCTCATGATGGCGGCGCACGACACGTCGACCATTACGCTGTGCTCCATCATGTATCATCTGGCCAAATACCCCGAGTGGCAGGAGCGTGTGCGCGCCGAAGCACTGGCGCTGGGCAAGCGGGATCTGGATCACGATGATCTGGCCAAGCTGGAGGCCACCAGCCTGGTAATGAAAGAGGCACTGCGCATGATTGCGCCGGTGCATGGCATTCCGCGCAAGACCGTGAAGGACTGCGAGTTCATGGGGCATCACATTCCGGCAGGGACGTTTATTGCCGTGAGTCCGATGGTGTCGCACCACTTGCCAAACTGGTGGGAAAAACCGGAGGTGTTTGATCCGGAGCGGTTTACCGAGGCCCGCAACGAACACCGCAAGCACCCGTACCTGTACGTGCCGTTTGGTGGCGGTGCACACATGTGCATCGGCCTGCATTTTGCAGAAATGCAGATCAAGGCGATCCTGCATCATGTGGTGCAGCAGTACCGCTGGAGTGTGCCGGAAGACTACGTCATGCCGGTTGATTTTACGTCGCTGCCGGTGCCGGGTGACGGCTTGCCGGTGAAGCTGGAACGTTTGTAGTCCTGAACGGGATGCGGCAATAAAAAAGGCGACCGATGGTCGCCTTTTTTATTCATGGAAGAGCAGTCGGCATCAGAGACCGGCCAGCTTCAGGCGGTTGGCATGCTGGCGGAACACGGACTTGGGATTGGTTTCGAAAATGCTGACCAGTCCCAGGATCTGGTTCACTTCATCGAGATGATTCATGCGGTAGTTGTCGCGGATGACCTTGCCGAGGTGGCTGCTGCAGCGGCTCACCAGGCCGTCATTGGCCTGTCCGGCAAATGCCAGTGAGGTCAGCGCCATGCCGGCATCGGAGATGTCCAGCACATTGGTCAGAACACCGGTGCCGCTCCAGGAGTAGAAATTCACGCCGTTGGCGGAATAGGAACCTTCACCGCAACTGGTGGTGGGAACGCCGGCGGGAAACACGGCATTGAAACTGGCGGCGCCAGCCGTGGTCAGCGAGTTGAGGCCAGCCAGCGAATCCTGCGAAAGGGTTTCACCTGCCGCCAGCCCGATCAGGGCACCGAAGCCGTTGACCACCGAGGTCAGCAGCGTGGTCAGGGGGGCGCCGATCACGGCCAGATCAGAGGCCTGCTTGATCAGGTCGGCCACGACAGAGCCCTTGGTGACGCCACCCACGGACGTTGCCGATGCAATGCGCAGGGGAATGGTGCCGGCCACATAACGGATGGACTGGTTACCATGGCTGTGGCCGATCAGGTTGACCTTTTCTGCACCGGTGATGGCCAGGATGTCCTGCACCTGATTCAGCAGTTGTTCGCCACGCACTTCCGAGGACTGGAACGACGCGACCTGGGTAAGGTGGACCGAGGCGCCATTGCTGGTCAGGTCCTGCGGGATGCCATACCAGTAATCGAGGGGCCCGATCTTGTCGAAGCCGGCCATGCCGTGGGCCAGCACGATTGGATACTTTGTCTTGGCATAGGTGGAGGCGGCAGCAGCCGGGGCAGTGGCGAGCATGGTGCCGGCGGCAAGCAGCAGTGAGGTGGTGGCGAGCTTTATCATGGTGTCATCCTTGTTTGTTTTGGTTATTTGCCAGAATGCAGGCCCCTGTTTTCCAGTGGGCCAATGGCGCCTGTCACGAGCGTCTTGTTCTTTTGAGTGGTGACGAGCGTAGCCAAAGTGGGGATGAACGGCGCATAACAATAATGGCCGCAGCCATAAACAAATTCGGCCATGACGGGCGCCAGTGATGTCTTTCCGGTGAATAAAAAAGGCGGCCATTGCGGCCGCCTTTTTGCTGGATCAGCAGGGCTTCAGCGTTTCTGCATCCATTCGCGCAGGGCGCCGTACACACGTTCGTCGTCCAGCATGGCCATGTGCCCCAGTGCCGGGAGCTCTACCCGCGTGACCTGTTTGCCGCCGAGTGCCTTGTCCGTTTCCACATGCTGCCCGAGGGCGCTGCGTACCGGTACCAGGCCATCGCCCAGCCAGTGACGCTTGCTGCTGCGGCCCAGATGGCCGGCAACCAGCAGGTGCCGGGTGTCGTCATGCAGTGCAACGTGATGATCGTGATCCGGCGGAGTAACCCGGCCATGACGCAGGTCCATGATGCCGGCACTGCGCAGGTTGCCCAGCTTCATCAGCGGCTTTGTATAGGGAGTCAGGCCAAGCAGACTGTTGGCGCCATGGCCAAGACGCTCCAGCGGAGCACCCTGATGCGGCGTACCAAGATAGGCGGCCCTGTCCAGGCGGCTTACCCAGCGCAGCCCGGAGAACCGGGCATGGTGGGTGGCGGAACGGATGACCAGCCCGCCCATGCTGTGCCCGATCAGGGTCAGCCCGGCACGCTTTTCAAGTCTTGCCGTGTCCAGCAGGGCAGAAAGGTCGGCGCCGTTTTCATGCACCGGGCGACCGGTGTTGTAGCGCAACCATGCTACCGCCATGCCGGACTCACGCAGTTCACTGACAAATGCGGTGTGCGCAGCGCTTTGCCATTCGCGGTCGGACAGACACAGGCCGTGAATGAAGAGGACAAGCCCGCGCCGACCCTCACTGCTCCACTCCTCGATGGTCATGGGTTGGCCGGCGTCATTGCACAGCGTCATCTGCTGATGCAGCGGGTTTTCCCAGTCGCTGACCGCATCGCCTGCCACGCCGTTGAGGATGCTGCGGAACAGCCCCCAGTGCCGGCTGGCGGGTGCCGGCTCGTGGGCCTGCAGGAACTGCTGGGTAAGCCGGGCCAGATGCCGGAAGGTGTTCATCACCAGCTGATAGGGCAGAGGCGCTTTTTCTGCCGGGGCGGTGGAATGGCTTTTCCACGGCAGCGGCAGGTGCCGGATGGTGGCGTGCATCTCGGCAGTCAGGCGGGTGGCCTCGCTGGCGCCAAGCAATCCCAGGTGCACCAGTGCCACACCCCGTGTCAGCAGTGTGCTGGTAGGGGTGGGGGCTGGTGGGGCGGATGGCGGGAACGCGTCAGTCATGGCAAAAGCCTTTGTGAACAGTTGTTCACATCCTCGCGCGCATGACGACCTTCGTCAATGTCATTGGTCGGTGTAATTGTCGGACAGCCGGGATGCGGTAGCATGCGCGTTTAGGGCATTCGCCGGCAGCAAGGGAAAGGTGTGATGGTGCGGTGGCGGTACATTATCTGGCTGGTTCTGGGCATGAGTCTGGCAACGGTTACCCGGGCGGGGGACTATTTTCTGGATGGCACCCAGAAAGCCGACCTCATCCTGTATGGCCGCATGACCGGTCAGGACGGGGCGCTCTACGATGTCTGGGTGGTGCCCGGTTACGTGCCTCCCGCACGCAATGCCCGCAAGGGCTGGGCGAACGCGGGGGAGTCGCTCAAGGCCTACGGACGGGCCGGGCACTATCGCAAGCTGGGTAAAACCTCGCATCAATGGCTGCGGTTTGCCGGCAAGGACCTGCTGCAGGAGTTCGCGCTGGCCGGTACGGGCACCGCGTGGACAGAGGCGCTGGACACCGCCAGCCAGCGCGTCAACCGGCGGGTGTTTGGCTGGTGGTTTGCCTATCCCTGGGCGGTGATCGAGGCATCTACCGAAAGCCTGTTCCGCACCGGGATCGGTATTCCCGGCAGTGCGCTGACCGCCGTCGGATCATTCACCCTGGTACCCGCCGCCTATTTTGTGACGCCAGCCGTGATGAGCGTTGGTTATGCGGCAATACCGGGTACGGCACTGCCGCTGGTAGCAACCACCTGGAATACGGTCATTGCACCACCGCTCGCACTTGCCGGTGAGCAGCCGGCGCCAGAGCGTGCGGATGGTTTCTGGATGAAGCGGGTCAAGGACCCGTCGGAAGACGATATCCGGGCACGCCTGGTGGCCTGGCAATCGCAGTGGAAAGATGACGCGGAGCTGGCGGCGATGCGTGAGGCACTGGCGACCACCGACAGGATGCATGCCGAAAAAATTACGGCGTTGCGTGCGGAAATCGACGCGGAAGAAAAGTTACGACGCAGTGCAGCAGAAGCCTTCGAGGCGCAGCGACGTCATGTCGTTGCGAAAAAAACCGTGGAGCAGGCGCCTTTGCTGCGCAAGGAACTGGCCGCACAGGGATATACTCCGGCACGCCTGCAAACGCAGCGCGGCATGCTGAAAAACATCCTGCTGGAGCAAGGCATGGATGAGAAGGAAGCGGCGCGCATGCTGGATGTGCTGGTCGGTATCGACAGCGATGCTCCCGGGCAAAAACGTGATGCTGATGAAAAGACCGATCCTCTGCTGCAAATGATGGATCGCTTGTAGTAGCGGTTTCGTATCAGGATTGAAAAAAAGGGCACCGCATGGGTGCCCTTTTTTATTGCCGACATGAATGCACTGTGTTGGCTTAATAAAACTTTGTGCCGAGTTCCAGCGTGTAGGAAAGGAACGAAGGGCTGTCGATCTGGCCATCCGAGTCCAGCCACATCTGGTTGGCAGCAAGCTTCATGAAGAATTTTTCGTTCACATCCCAGCGCAGGCCTGCACCAACGTTGTAGCTGAAATCGGTGCCGTCCTTGGTTGGTACAACGGTGTCGCAGAAGTAACCGTACCAGGGGTCATACCAGCAGGTAGTGTACGGTGGCGCATTGACGATGTTGGTGTCGTAGTAGGTGAAGCCAACGCCGCCTGTCACAAACGGGGTGAAGCTCTTGCGCATCAGGTTGTAGGTGCCGTTGAAGCCGAAGGTCCTCATGTCGAGGGTGCCCATGTTGATGAAGTCGTCATTGCCGTCTTCACGCTTGATCACGGCATCGTACTTGAGGTCTGCCCAGTTGATGTAGCCGGTGAATGACAGGTTTTCATCAACGTTGTAGCCAATGCCAAAGCCGAAGCCGAAGCCTCCCAGTTGTTGGTGTGGTCACTTGGCTGCAGGGCCTGTAGCCACTGCTTGCGGTGAGTGTTGCCAGCAGTGCAAATGTTGTGCTGAGTGTTTTCATGATGGTTTGATCACAGTGGTGACTGGGACGGCGTTAACCTAACAAATGATACTGCTTTCAACGAGGTGCCCGTCAAATGGATGACAAGGGGGGGCGGGGGAAGTGCGGAGGGGGGCTAGGCAGTGGAATAAAAAACGGCGCACAAGGTCGCTGTTTTCAATGCCGGACTCAGGCATCAGGTCAGAGCTTGCGCTGCCAGGCAATGCCAAACGAGTTCTCTTCCATGTGCAGGTTGGCGTTGCCGCCGCCAAGTCCGGCTGGCGGAAAGCCGGGCAGGATCGAGTTGCTGCCCTGCACGGACACTTCGGGCATGTGGGCCACAAAGAGGCTGACCGGGTTTCTCTCGTTCACCGCAAAGCTGCCGCCGATGGTGTAGTGTTTTTCCACCACGCCAGGCGCGAGGATGTTGAAGAAGGTCTCGCCAGCGGGGATGGGCTGGTCCAGGTCGCTGTAGCCGGCACGCAGGGTCAGCGTCGGGGTGGCCTGGTAAATGACGCCGAGCTTGATCACGTCGACATCATTCCAGCCAAAGCCGGGGCCGTTGTCACTGCCCAGCGGCTGGCCGGCAAAAAAGGGTGCTCACGCTGTTACCGACAGCAGGAATGTCGCTCAGGGCAATGTGCTGGTAGTCGGCAAGGAATGTCAGTTTTGGCGTGACCTTCACGGATGCACCGATGGTCCATGTTTCGGGAATGTCGAAGTCGCCCTGGTCGGCAAACAGGTCGGCATACTTGTCAAATTGGCTCATCAGGGTTTTCGACTGCCAGTTGGCTCCGAGCGTGACATGCTCGCCGAACCGGCCTTGCCAGCCGAGGCGAAGGCCGGCCCCAGTGGCACCAAAGAGGGCATAGGGATTACTGCTGTAATCCGTGTTCATGCCGCCGTTGCCATACATCGCAAGGCCCACGGCCAGCGAAGGGCTGAGCGCGTGGTTGTAGCCAAACATCGGGGATGTAGAAGTTTTTTGTCCCGTCCCCTTCAAGCTGCTGGTCCGGACCAAAGGCATTGCCGGTAATTTATGCGCCGCGCTCGGGCGTGAAGACTTCGAGGCCAAGGTCCAGACGGTTACCCAGATATACCAGGCCGGCCGGGTTGGTCGCCGCAGCAAGCGAGCCCTGGGCAAGCGCCACGCCTGCACCGGCTACGCCCTTCGATTGCACGCCATAGCCATGCGAGAAATAGCCGTTGATGGCATGGGCAACGCCGGTGCCGGCAAATGCGATGGCCAGAATGGCGCGGGTGAGGGGTGTGCGGGACATGCGGACTCCAGGGCGGGAGTCAGGCCACGAGCTTGTCGCGCCGGCTCAGCTCCGGAAACCAGCGCATCCATAGCGCCACGACCACCAGCGTTCCTGCACCCCCGAGGATCACGGCCGGGATGACGCCGAGCAGGGCCGCCGTCGCGCCGGATTCAAACTCCCCCAGCTGGTTCGATGCACCAATGAACAGGAAGTTCACGGCATTGACGCGGCCACGCATGGCATCCGGCGTTTCCAGCTGTACCAGAGAGGAGCGCACCACCACGCTGATCATGTCGGCGGCGCCCAGTACGAACAGGGCGCTCATCGACAGCAGCAGAGACGTCGACAGTGCAAAGACAATGGTCGCGACACCAAATACCGCGACGGCGCCAAACATGATTTTTCCCACCTGCCGGTCCAGCGGAAAGCGCACCAGCCAGACCGACATCAGCAGCGCCCCTGCAGCAGGCGCGGCGCGCAACAGCCCAAGCCCCCACGGGCCGGTGTGCAGGATGTCACGGGCAAAGATCGGCAGCAGTGCGGTGGCGCCACCAAGCAACACGGCAAACAGGTCCAGCGAAATGGCACCCAGCAGTACCGGGTTACGACGGATGAAGGCGATGCCGGCAAACACCGAGCTGTCTTCCTTGCTGACCGGCGCTGGCGGGGTGTGCGTATAGGTCACCATGCCGAGCAGTACGGCCGAGAGCGCGTACATGAGTGCGGTGATGCTGTAGACCGTTTGGGCGCCGCCAACATAGGCCAGGCCACCGAGTGCCGGGCCACTGATGATGGCGGCCTGCATGGCGGCACTGGAG
Source organism: Moraxellaceae bacterium (assembly GCA_003543245.1). Lineage (GTDB taxonomy): Bacteria > Pseudomonadota > Gammaproteobacteria > Pseudomonadales > Moraxellaceae > UBA2031. Next base: position 174,740 of record DPJB01000025.1, read on the forward strand.
GCGCTGACCGCACGAGGTAGGTCATCGGTGCGGACAATCGCCGGCAGCATGGCGGACAGCGTGGGCGAGCCGAAAGTCTTGGTGATGCCAAGCAGGAAGGCCGCGAAAAAAATTCCTTCGCGCGAGATCCAGCCCTGCCAGCTGGCCGCCCCAAGCGCCGCAGCAATCAGGCACTGCGCCACATTGCACAACTGCACGATGCTGCGCCGGTTGTAGCGGTCGGCCACGTGACCTGCCACCAGCACGAAGAGGATGGCCGGCAGGAAGCCCACCAGTCCCACCATGCCCAGATCCAGCGCGCTGCGGGTGAGGTCATACATCTGCCAGCCCACGGCCACGGCCAGCATCTGGAAGGCGGCCATGGTGAAGATGCGCACAAACCAGTAAAAGGCAAAGTCGCGGTTGATGAAGAGGCCAGGGTACGAGGCGGGCATGGCATGAGCCGCAGCAGCAGATGGAGGAATGCAGCATACGACTGATGCCGTTTGAAAAAAATGCTGGCGCGCCCCTGTCTTAGGAAAGATTTAGGGTTTCCGTAAGGCCTATTTCATAACGGCTTCCCCGTGATCCTCCTAGCATGGCCCTGTCAGCAATGCCGCCGAGGCAAGGAGAACCCGTCATGTACACCACCCATTCCCGTTATGACATTTACGCCTTCATCCACAAGGGCCTGCGTGCCTGTCTGACACAGACTCTGTTGCGGGTCGGTCGCCTGGACTGGACAGACAGTGACGATGTGGCGGCGGCCATGGACGAGGTCAGCGACATGCTTGATTTCTGCCGCCAGCATGTCGCCAAGGAAAACACCTATGTACACGCGGCCATGGAACGACGCCGGCCGGAGTCTGCAACAACTGCAGATCATGAACATGAACATCATTTGCGTGACATTGAGGCGCTGGAAGTGCAGACGTTCACCATTCGTCGCCTGCCTGTGCTGCGACGCGAGGATGCGGTGACGACGCTCTACAAGGCACTCGCCGTTTTTGTCTCGGTCAATCTGGAACACATGGCGATGGAAGAGCGCGAGCACAACCGTATCCTCTGGGATACGCACAGTGATCAGGAAATCATGGCGATAGAGCACGCCATTGTTGCCTCGCAGTCCCCTGAGGACGGTCAGCGCGCCTTGCGCTGGATGTTGACGGCCATGCAGCCGACGGAACGTGCCGGCTTTCTGTCCGTGTTGCGCCAGTCAGCCCCGGCCGAGGTCTTTGATGGTCTCTTGCAGATGCTGCGTATTCATCTTTCCGAGCGCGACCTGATAAAGTTGTATGCAGCCTTGGGCATGGGGCGTCGTCCGCTCGATTATGTCGGCATGGCCTGATCAATCACGAAAAAGGAGTTTCAACATGCAGCCTTATGCACAACGCTGGATATTTTCGGCAATCGTTTATTTCTGTGTCGCGGTGGGTCTGGGTGTCTACATGGGCGCGAGCCATGATCATTCGCTGCACACGGTACATGCGCATCTCAATCTGCTGGGCTGGGTGACACAGGCGCTGATCGGGTTGATTTATAATTTCTTCCCCCTGGCAGGGGCAAGTCGTGTGGCGACAGTGCAGTTCTGGATTCACAACATCACGTTGCCGGTGATGATGGTTGCGCTGGGTGTGCTGGTGAAAGGCAATCCGGCAGTGGAGCCGGTCATGGGCATCACGTCGGTCATCATGCTCGGGGCCGTCATTCTCTTTGCCGTGAATGTCATCGGCCGGCGCGCCTGACGCATTGCCGGGGCGGCTCAGCGCCCCGGCATTTCCTGCAGCAACACGTTGCGGTTGAGCTGAAGCCGGAAGCGTCCCCGTCCTGTTTTTTCGATGAGTATGTCGTTGCCGCGCTCGCACAGGCGGCGCTGCAGCAGGATCAGCCGGGCCTCCAGATTGTCATCAATATCCGGCAGCCGCAGTGCTGCATCCAGACGCAGTTCGCGGTTGGTGAACTCGGTGCGGCCAGCGTCGGCATGCAAGGTCAGCAGGCGCCAGAATATCGCCCCCGCCACTCCCTTGATCAGGTAATCCTCGCCAAGAAACACACTGCAGTTTGCCGGGTAGTATTTCACGGACAGTGCCGTGCCTGATGCAGGCGCAATTTCGGTGAGCTGGCGCGCATCCTCGGCGTGGCACTCTGATGTCTGCTGCAGGGACAGGATGGCGGCACCGAGCAGTGTCGCCACACTGACCAGGGCATCCTCGTCATCATAGCTGAAGCGTCTTGGTTCGGGACTTTCCACATGCAGGACGCCCAGCAGGCGTCCGGCGGCCTCGATCGGTACTGACAACTGGCTGTGCGGCTCGGGCAGGCCGGGAAACGGAATTGCCGTTTCCAGCAGGTTGCCCATGCCCGCTTCGGCGGCATGTTCGCGAATGGCTTTGCTGTAGACGTACTCTGCCGCCATTTGCGTGATACGGATGGGCGTGCGTACTTCTGCAGCCATGCCGATGATTCCGCGCCCCACCGGAAACTCGGAACCGATACCGGAGTGCGCATAGCCATGTGATGCCACGGTATAGAGCGTGGTGCCTGCGGCATCGCGGAACAGGATCATGGCATGAAGAATGCCGAGTCCGCAGTCCAGCGTGTTGAGCGTGGTTTCGAGCAGGCTGGCCAGATCGGTACAGGCGCCCATGCGCGTCGACACATGACGCAGTGCGGCAAGATGATGGTGCGCATGCGGGAGCGGTTGCACTTCATCCCCGGGGACATGTTCGATGTCGAGCACCTGATAGACATCTGCGCCACGCAGGTGAAAGACACCGCTCATGCCGGTCTGCGAGGCAATCCCGGCAAGCTTTGCTTTCATGCTTTCAAACAGCGGCCCCTCGGTTTCGGTGCGCCGGTAGAGCAGGGCAAGACGGAAGCGTCCGGAAGTTTCCGGATGAATGACAATGGTGGTGACCTGCGGGTTGGCGAGGATGTTTTCGCGCGTCTTGTTGAAAAACTGGAACGACAGGGCCACGTGATCGCGATCCACGTAATGCACCTGTGATACATAGGTGACATTGGGCATGCCACTGGCATCGCAGGTGGCGATGGCTGCCGGAATTTCCCCTTCGAGACAGGGACGGATGCTGTCGAGCGTGATGCGGTTCATCGGCCCATCCTTACGCCGGCACCCGGCCCCGGTGTCTGCTGGAAAATGTCGGTTGGCGTGAAGGTGATGGCCTGCATGTCATCCAGTGTGAAGCCGTGAATGGCATAGGCGAGTTCGCGGACGTAGCCGAGCGGGACGATGTCACTGGCGAAGGCAGCACGGTGTTCGTCAGCTACTGACGTGTCTGCGGGCAGCGCCTCGTGCACAGACGCATCAAGGCCTTTCAGCTGGATGGTGCGATGTGTACTGGGTTCGGAGAACACCACGGCGATGGCGCCGGTATCCGTAATGTCCTGCAGTAACTGGCGTGCCTGTGAGCGGAGCACAAGCACGGTAACCTGCTGGCGGTCTGCCGAGAGCCTGCAGCCGGCACTGCGCGCCAGTGACGGAACAAAGCGGCGGTCGCGCGACGCAACGCTGATGGATACGCCACCCTGCATGAAGCGGGCATCATCTTCCGTGACAATCGTTGAACTCATGAAGAGCAGTCCGGTCTGGTGGAGTGTCTATCGTGCACCAGACCGGATGCGCAATAAAGCTCAGTGCGAGCGTGCGGCCAGCCAGTCGGCCACCGGCGCCCAGATGGCGGATGGCGCCTTGCTGCCGGAGAGGATGCCCATGTGGCCGCCGGGGGCGTGCAGGAAGGTCTTGTCCTGCGTGCCGACCAGTTCGTTGAGGGCTTCGATGGCGGGGCGGGTGACCATGGTGTCGCTCTTGCCGCCAATGGTGAACAACGCAGAATGGATGTCGGCCAGTTGTGCAACAGTGCCGGCAATATGCAGCGTACCGGTAGAGAACTCGTTCTCGATCCACAGCCGGCCGATCATGTCTTTCACGACGCCGCCCGGGTAGGGCACCATATTGTCGAGAAAAGCGGACTGTGTTGCGTGATCGGTCACAAATTCGCGGTCGCCCAGCTTGCGCAGCAGTTCCCAGTACCCCATCAGGCTGCCGACGGGATTGGTCATCTTGAAGCCCACGACATTCATCCAGCCAGGCGTGTGCAGCAGCGGCGCCGGTACATCGTTGATGCGCAGACCGGTCGAGCGTTCCACTTTTTCAGCCTGACGTTTGACGGCCTGATAAAATCGGCCCAGTGCACCCGAGGCATGGGTATTGATGGGGGCGCCCAGAATGACGAGATTGCGGATATCGGCATCATGGGTGAGCGCGGTATAGCAGAGTGCCAGTACGCCACCCAGGCTCCAGCCATGCAGCGACAGTTCCTGCTGGCCGCTGTGTGTGCGCACGGCCTGGATGAATTCCGGCATCAGGTGCGCGGCATACGTCTCGAAGGTGTAGTGCGTGTGCCGGAAGCGCGGCACACCCCAGTCAATCAGGTAGACATCAAAACCGCGCGCCAGAAAATACTTCACCAGACTGCGATCCGGGAACAGGTCGTAGATGCTCATGTTCACGGCCAGCGGCGGCACGATCACAAGCGGCACGCGCTGGCGTTGCGTGGCGACCGGCATGGCGCGGCCATCCATCAGTACGTTGCTTTCTGTCAGGGGATGGTAATGGCGCAGTTGCACCAGCCCGTTGTCATGCACCACATCAAATGCCGTCTGGTTGGCCAGCACCAGCGTTTCCGTCCGCAGGAAGCGGTCACGTGCATTGCGGACCACATGGCGGGCACGCCGCATGAGCGGGCGTTTACGGATGGCAGTGGCAGATGCGGGCATGAACGGGGCTTCCTGTAGCTGTGGGGCTGGTGCGACTTGCGAATAGTCACGGCCCTGACGCCCGGGGTCACTGACCGGAAGCAACAATCTCGCTGACATTTTGGACAATGTGCCGGGCTTGCATCAGGGTTTGCATCAGGGGGTGGTGCCAACCATCCTGGAGATGCGCAGTTCCAGCGCATAGGCTTCATCCAGCCGCTTCATGGCGCGGTACAGGCTGGCCAGCTGGTACAGGCTGCGTGATACCTCCGGGCTGTTCAGTCCGTAATTCTTCTCCATGATGGCGACCGAGCGCTTGTAGAGCGGCTCGGCCTCGGCCGGCCTGCCCTGGCTGCGATAGAGAAACGCCAGATTGTCCACGCCGGTGGCGACATTGGGGTGATCAGGCCCCAGATTTTTCTCCAGGATGGCCAGCGAGCGCGTATAGAGCGGCTCGGCCTGCATCAGCAGCCCCTGGGTGTCGTACAGCATGGCAAGATTGTTCAGTGCGGCCGCCACCTCAAGGTGTTGCGGCCCGTGAATCTTTTCCTGCGTGGCCAGGGCCTGACGGAACAGTACTTCGGCCGGTTCATATTGTTTCTGGCCACGGTAGAGGAAGGCCAGGTTGGTCTGGTTTCTGGCAACCTCGGGATGCGAGCTGCCGAGGGTTTTTTCCTGGATGGCCAGCGCGCGACGATACAGTGGTTCGGCCTGAGCAAACTTGCCCTGGGCATCAAGGCGGTTGGCCAGCTGGGTGAGGGTTGGCACCAGATCGGGGTGATCCGGGCCAAGGGCCTTTTCCTGCAGCGGCAGCAGCTTCTGGTACAGCGGCCATGCCTGTTCGGTTTTTTCCTGGCGGACATAAAGCGCGGCCAGATGCGACAGTACTGCCGCCAGTGCCGCAGGATTGTCGGTGCGTTTTTCGCGAATGGAGAGTGCGTCGCGGTAAAACTTTTCGGCCTGCTCCGGCTGGTTTTGTGCTTCCTGCAGCAGGCCCAGCTTGTAAAGGCTGTCGGCCACATCAATGTGATAGGGGCCCAGCGAGTCCTCGCGCATGGCCAGGGCTTTTTCCTGCAGGGCTTGCGCTTGTGGCAGCTGCTTCAGGCGCATGTGCGTGTCGGCCAGATCGCTCATGGCGGTGGCAATGTCCGGGTGGCCGGGTTCCAGGTTTTTTTCCCGGATGGCGAGTACGCGCTGCTGCAGCGGCAGTGCATCGGCCGGCCGGTTCTGCGCCAGATGAACGGCCGCAAGGCGGCTCAGGCTGCTCGCCACGTCCGGATGATCACGCCCAAGTGTTTGCTGCCGGACCAGAATGCCGCGCTTCATGAGGGCTTCGGCCTGCGCCGTCTGGCCCAGTGCCAGCTGCTGCTCGGCCAGGTTCATGGCACTGGTGGCCACATCCGGATGATTCATGCCCAGCTTCTTTTCCCGCAAGGTAAGCACCCGCTGGTAGAGCGGAGCGGCTTTTTCCGGTTTTCCCTGCACGGTATACAGGACGGCCAGATTGTTAAGGCTGGTGATGACATCCGTGTGGCTGGCGCCCAGCGCCTTTGTGCGGATGGCCAGCGAGCGTTTGTAGAGGGGTTCAGCCTTGTCGTAATTGCCCTGCAGGCGATAGAGCAGGGCGAGGTTGTTCAGGCCGGTGGCCACATCCGGGTGAGTGGGGCCGAGGGTTCTTTCCCAGATGGCGAGCGAGCGCTGGTAGAGCGGTTCGGCCTGCGCATATTCGCCACGCGTGCGGTACATATAGGCCAGATTGTTGAGGCTGGCCGCAATGTCGCGGTGCTCGCTGCCAAGTTCCTGCTCCGCCAGTGTCAGGGCCTTTTTTGCCTGGGCGATGGCCTGGTCGTGGTCGCCCTGCTGATACAGGCTGACTGCCTCCTGGTTAAGTGCCTCCCAGCCGTTGCCCGCATGCACGACTGGCATGCAGAGCGAGAACAGAAGCGGCGTGAGCCGTAACAGGTTGGCGTTGCGTGGCAACGGGATGGCGGCTTTCATCAGCGATGACTCTGTTGCCCGTATCGAGACGGGTATTGTTGTTTTTATCGGGGTGGCAGCGGCAGGCAATTGTGCGCCGGGAGGCGGCCTGCCATCAATGAAAAGGCGCCCACTGGCGCCTTTTCATTAGGGGAGCATTGCTGCGTTTAACCAGTCAGTTTATTCCCCGATCACCGGGTCTGACTCGGGTTGTGCAAACTCCAGCCGGGCTTTTTCTACCAGGGCGGGGTCCTTCTTCTTGGCGGCCTGTTCGGCATAGCCTGGTATTTCTTTCTTCTTGCGTTCGGCGCGTGCGGTTTCGCGTGCATCGTGCTCGGCTTTTTGTTCGGCACGCTCCTTTTCCTGCGCTGCCGTACGCTTGTCCATGTCGGCCTTGAGTTTGTCGTAGCGTGCTTTTTCTTTGGCGGTCAGAGTTTTTTCGCGCGCCTTCCAGCGGTCTACCATCTGGTCGTTGCGAATGTCGCTGCGTACGCCTGCACGCTTGTCATACTGGCTCATGACGCCAGCACGGTAGGCAAGCTCGGCGTCGCTCGACATCAGTCGCTGGGCGGAGGATGCATCGCGCTGGCCCTCTGGCAGTACGGTAATGCTGACCAGTATGTCTTTCTGGTTTTTGCCCTTGCCCTCGGTCTTGAACTGCTTGAGCACACTCAGTTGTGCCAGCAGACGGTCAAGGGAGCGTTCAATCGGTTGCGCCTTCAGCGTCATTGTGACCTTGCGCTCGACCTTCGGGTCCATGCGGACTTCCATGCCGGTCTGGCGCGAAACACGCAGCAGGATGTCGCTGAGGGCATGATCTTTGGTCTGGATGCTCAGCGTATCCTGCTGGCGGTCATACAGCACAGGCTCGGCGGCAGTGGCCTCGACGGGCTTTGGCGCGGCTTTTGGTGCAGCGCTGGGGGCGGCTTTTGATGTGGTGCCGGGTGTTGGTGGTGTGGCGAATGCAGCCGGGGTAATGATGAGCAGTGTAAACAGCAGGGCCAAAGGCCGGTGAAGTAGTCGGGAAAAACGGGTATTCACAGTTCACCTCGTAAAGCACGGACAGTATTGAAAAACAAAAGGGCTGGACGTTGCCATCCAGCCCTTCTGTCATTTCACCGTATCAATCAGCAACCGGCACCTGCGCAGGAAATCAGGCGCATGTAGCCACCTTCATTACCCTTGGTGGCACCAGTGCCGCCAGCGTAAGTGGCAGAACCTGTCACGGTGCTGTTTTCCGGACGGGTTGCCTTCAGCTCGATGTAGCCACCGTAGCCGCCCTGCGAGCCAACTTCGGTTGCATCGGCGTTGCCGCCATTGGCCTTGATGGTGCTGGCGACATTGACGGTATTGCCGTAGATGTACATGCCGTCAGAGTAGCCGCCACGGTAGTTGCCGTCGCCACCGTTGACCGAGACGTTGCCGTTGACCTTGGCCACGCCCAGCTCAGAGTACACGTAGAGGGCAGGAGCGTAGCCACCATAACCAACCGTGCCGGTAGTGGTGCCAAGATCGTCACCGCCATCAGAGTTGAAGGTGCCAGTGATCGAGGCGCCGTTATAGCCCCAGACCCAGCTGTAACCGCCGTAGTTGATGTAGATGCTGTTCTGGTTGCGGCCTGTACCGCCAGCGATGTTCACATTGCCATTGTGCGTGGTCTTCTGTGAGTTTGGCACCAGCAGTGCAGTCGGGTAGTAGTCGGTCTCAAGGTAGAAGTCACCACCACGACCGCCATTGCCCTGAGCATCGATACCAGTGGCACGGGCGTTGCCGCCATAGGCCACTACAGCTGCCTGGCTGATAACATTGCCGGCAAAGGCATAGGCATCTTCCGGTGAGCCGTCGACTTCGTCGTCGTAGTTATAAAGCTCATAGCCACCAGCACTGCCGCCGTGGTTGCCTTCGCCGCCATAGGCCTGCACCTTGCTGTAGCCCAGGAACACAAGGTTTGCCTTCAGGGTTTCGCTGCCACCGTAGACTTCGGCGTACACGTCACCGGCGCTGCCGCCGTTGCCGGTACCGGTTGCCACGGCATCACCACCGCTCAGGTCAATCTGGCCTGACCAGTAGATGCTGCCAGCAGGGGTGTACTCGTACAGGCTGCCGTATTCGCTGTAGGCGTACAGTTGGTCGCCGCTGCCGCCGCTGCCGGCAACATCAGTGGTGTCGCCACCCCAGGCCAGCACGCTGCCGCTGTTGCGCAGCTGGCCGCCGTAGGCTTCGAGACCCACGTAGCCGCCTTCGCCGCCGTTGCCGACCGTCGAGTTGGCACCGTAGACACTCATCTTGCCGGAGTTGTAGAGCTTGCCGAGGTAGGCGTACATGTATACATCTGCACCGTCACCGCCGGTGGCGCCTTCGCCGCCACGGCCGTCAAAGGCGCCGCTGTTGAACACAGGGCCCCAGCTGGAGTACAGCTCGATGTAATCACCATCACCACCGGCTGCGGCAGCAAACGTGGTGTTGCCGCCACGGGCGGTCAGCTTGCCGGTGTTCTGGGTGTAGTAGTCACCTTCCAGATAGATGTAACCGGCATTGCCGCCAGCCACTGTAGTGCTGTCATCACCACTGGCATTCATCGCGCCGGAGTTGATCATGGCATAGTCGGCATAGACATAAATGTCGCCGCCATTCTGGCCTTCCAGGGTGCCATTGGTCTCGATCTTGCCGCTGCCGATATAGGAGCTGCCTTCGAGATCGATGTTGCCACGCTGTGTAGCCGAGAAGTCGGCAATAGTGATCTTGCCGTTGTTGCGGATGTCGGCATCAACACGGACGTAGGCCCAGTCCGTCCAGTTTGTGTAGTTGACGCCCAGGGTGAGTGTGGCGCCGGACTTGACGTCCAGACCGGTCACGACTTCTTCTGCTTCGCAGGCAGTGGTGATGCCGTTGGACTTGAACAGGCGGGAATCATTGATGACCTGATACAGCGCGCCGGCTGCAGGTGGGGTAGCCGCACAGTCTGCCAGCATGGAGCCGGACAGGTCCGTGTTTGCGCTCACAGTGGCCTTTACGGCACCAAAGCTGGGCGTGAAGCTCTTGGCGGTGAAGGCAGCATTGGCAGCGCCGGTCTTGAGGACCTTCACGTCACCACCACCGGCTTCCTTGTAAAGATAGAAATCGTCGCCAGAGCCACCGGAGTTGCCGGCGCCATTGCCGCCAATGCCGCCCTGCAGCTTGACGGTCATGCCGCCAGCAGCTTCAACGGTTGCCGCAGCAGCCGGTGAGGAAGAAGCTTCTTTGCTATCGCTGCCACAGCCAGCCAGCGTGGCCGAAGCGATGGCGACTGCCAGCGCAGTGCGCAGGCCCCTGTTCTTGTACTTCATCATGATACTGATACCCCTTGTTCTCTATCCATGTATGCCTCTATCCCCCATAGAGGGAAGGCTGATAACAATGTAGCAACAGTTTCCGCAGGTACAACCCTTTAATCCGTTTTTTTTTACCGGACCCGACCCGTTTTTGGGCTTGACGCGACCGGTTTCGTCATAACTGACCTGCCGGCCGGTATTTCCGGCTGGGGGGCTGCTGGCCGATCCGGGGGTCTGGAGAGCATCAGGCCTTTTTGACAAATTCTGATTTCAGGCCCATGGAGCCAATGCCGTCGATCTTGCAGTCAATGTCGTGGTCACCGTCGACCAGGCGGATGTTCTTGACCTTGGTGCCAACCTTGACGACCAGAGACGAGCCCTTGACCTTGAGGTCCTTGATCACGGTGACCGTGTCGCCGTCATTCAGTTCATTGCCGTTGGCATCACGAATGATGCGCTTTTCTTCGGTGCTTTCTGTCGCGGCTGCATCTTTCGGCCACTCGTGCGCGCACTCGGGGCAGATATACATGCTGCCGTCTTCGTACGTGAATTCCGAACTGCATTGCGGGCATTTGGGCAGGCTGCTCATGTTGATTCCTGTATGTGTTTATAAAAAAGTAATGACCGAATGGTGCTGGATAATCGGGGTTCATTCGGTGCAATCATGACGAGAAGAAAGGGCGCCCGCAGGCGCCCTTTCTTCTTTGCAGCAGTGTCATGCAACTCAGGCCTTGGGGCCTGCAGCACGGATGGCAGCGTCAACGTCCGGATACTTCTCTTCGAAGTTCTTCTGGAACAGGCCGGCCAGTTCGCGTGCCTTGGCATCGTGCTGGTCCTTGTCGGCCCAGTTGTTGCGCGGGACCAGCAGGTTGCTGTCCACGCCTTCCACGGCAACCGGCACATCCAGGTTCATGATGTCCAGGTGCTGCGTCTGCACGTTGTCCAGCTTGCCGGTGAGGATGGAGCGGATCACGGCACGGGTAGTCGGGATGCTGAAGCGCTTGCCTGTACCGTGCGGGCCGCCGGTCCAGCCGGTGGAGACGATGAATACCTTGGAGTCAAAGGCATTGATGCGCTTCATCAGCAGGTTGGCGTATTCGCCGGCACGACGCGGGAAGAACGGTGCGCCGAAGCAGGTGGAGAAGGTGGTCTTGATGCCTGGACCAGCGCCCATTTCGGTCGAGCCCACCAGTGCGGTGTAGCCGGAGAGGAAGTGGAAGGCAGCCTGTTCGTTGTTCAGGATGGCTACCGGCGGCATGACGCCGTACAGGTCACAGGTCAGGAAGATCACGTGCTTGGGTTCGCCGGCACGGTTGATCTCGATGCGCTTGGCGATGTGCTCCAGCGGGTAGGCAGCACGGGTGTTCTGCGTGCGGCTGGTGTCGTCGTAATCGGGCTTGCGGGTGTTTTCGTCGAGCACGACGTTTTCCAGCACGGCACCAAACTTGATGGCGTCCCAGATGACGGGCTCGTTTTCCTTGGACAGGTTGATGCACTTGGCATAGCAACCGCCTTCGATGTTGAATACGGAACCTGGTGCCCAGCCGTGTTCGTCATCACCGATCAGGGAACGCTCCGGATCAGCCGACAGGGTGGTCTTGCCGGTGCCGGACAGACCGAAGAACAGGGCCACTCCACCGTCGTCACCAACGTTGGAGGAGCAGTGCATGGACAGCACGTCGTTGCCCGGCAGCAGGAAGTTCTGCACCGAGAACATGGCCTTCTTCATTTCACCGGCGTAGTTCATGCCGGCCAGCAGCACCTTGCGGGCCGCAAAGTTGAGGATGACGCAACCGTCGGAGTTGGTGCCGTCACGGTCGGGTACGCACTCGAAGCCGGGGGCGTTGATGACCTGCCACTCTTCCTTCTTGCCGTGGTTGAACTCGGCCGGGGTGATGAACAGGTTCTTGCCGAACAGGGCGTGCCAGGCGGTTTCGGTGGTGACCTTTACCGGCAGGTAGTGCTGCGGGTCGGAGCCAACGTGCAGGTGGGACACAAACTGGTCGCGCTCGCTGATATAGGCCTGGACGCGATCCCACAGGGCGTCGAACTTGTCAGCCGGGAAGGCCTTGTTGACCGGACCCCAGTGAATGCTGGCGCTGGTGCTGGGCTCGTCAACGATGAAACGGTCAGCCGGCGAGCGGCCGGTGCGGTGACCGGTGTTGACAGTGAGCGCACCGTTGTCGGCCAGAGTGCCTTCGTTGCGCTGTACAGCGAGTTCAACGAGCTGGGGGCGGGTGAGATCCTTATAGACCTTGAGCGTAGTCATAGTGTTTTGTTACCTGTGGGCAAGGCCCAATGGCTTGTGGCCGAACCGGCGCCGGGGTGGGCGCTGTCCGCGAATCCCGGTCCGCCCGGGTGGGCGGCGGGGCTTTGGCCAAGGGTCGACACCCGTAATGCCGGGCGTCATGGCCTGAAAAATTCCGGCGCATTATCGCTGATGCAGGGGTGCGGGTGAAAGTATCATTATGACCCATTGGTCAATTGGTCCGTGAAGTGCTGAAAGCCAGTAATGTGGCGGGTGACAGGGGGCTGTGCAGTGCCATTTGGCCGCGCTGGCTGTTGCACCGCTGTACAGTTCCTGATTCCCTATGGCCCTCCCTGACATGCCGGTGGTGACTTTTCATGCCCAATCCTGTGGTGCACCAGATCAATGTGCTTGGTTCTGTTCTCAGTTCCCAACTGGGTTTGTGGCGTGGTGCGGCGGTGCTGCCCTCGGTGGTACACAGCACGCTGCCGGCACAGCACCTGCGTCTGTACGAGATGGAAGGTTGCCCGCACTGCCGCGCGGTGCGTGAGGCCCTGACGGCCCTGCATCTGGATGTCGATATCCGGCCGTGCCCGAGGGGGGGCAGCCGTTTTCGTGCAGAGGCCGAGCGCATTGGCGGCAAGGCACAGTTTCCCCTGTTGCACGACCCCAACACGAATACCCTGATGTACGAGTCGTCCGACATCGTTGCCTACCTGTTCCGCACCTATGCCAACCGCGATGTACCGGCACCGTACCAGCCTGGTCCGGTCCTGCCGAAAATGCGGATGGCTGCATCGGTCCTGCGTGGATTGCGTGGGTTGCGTGCGCGCCCCTCAAAGGCGCCGGCACAACCTCTGGAGCTGTGGAGTTTTGAGGCAAGCCCGTATGCGCGTCTGGTGCGCGAGCGGCTGACCGAGCTGGAAATTCCCTATGTGCTGCACAATGTCGGCAAGGAGCGCTGGCAGGATGTGGGGCCGGCGGTACTGCGCCTGAGGCCCGGACCTTACCGGCCGATTGAAGGGGGCAAGCGTGCTGCGCACTTTGCGCGTACCGGCCACATGCAGGTGCCGTATCTGGAAGATCCGAACACCGGCGTGAAGATGCTGGAGTCGGCGGCGATTATTGATTATCTGGAAAACACCTACGCACGCTGAGTGTCGGCAAGACACACAAGGAGAAGAAAATGGGCGGGATTCGCAAGGCAATGAAAATGCTGGCGGGCTTGGTGTTGCTGATATTGATTGGTGTGCTTGCCTACGCGCTGCCGCAGCATCGGGTGGTTCATGTGCATGGCTCCGAAGTGAAGCGGGTGGATGGTACGGCGCCGAGTACCGGGGGATCGCCAGTGCCGCCTTTGCGGGGCACGGATGTGTATTTCATTCATGCATCGAATACAGAGAAAACCGAGGTTTTTGTGTATCGCAATGAAGATACGCGTTTTGGTTTTCCCTGGTATCTGAAGTTTGATTCGGCCGAGGTTCAGGGGCGTGCGCAGTTGCTGGGCCAGAAAGAGGGACAGCTGGCGCTGGTGACGTATTACGGCTGGCGCATGCCGATTCTCAAGCTGTTTCCGAATGCAGTGGATATCGAGGCATGGGACAGCACGGAAGAACCATTTCCGGTATTCAACACCGTGTTCCTGACAGTGCTGGTGCTGCTGGCAGGCATCATTTTCTGGAAAGTGCGGAAGTTGCGGAAATTGCAGGAGAAGTGATCCTGCGTGTTCTGAAAAAAGGGCTGCCCTTTGCGGGGCGGCCCTTTTTTATGTCAACGTTCCAGTCGCAGCACTCGACCACTGGATGAGTCGGTCAGCAGGTAAAGCCAACCATCCGGTCCCTGCCGCACATCGCGGATGCGTTCTCCCAGTTTTGTCAGCAGCGCTTCGCGTTCCACAACCCGGTTGCCCTCCAGTTTTATTCTCCATAATGTCTCGCCCGCCAGAGCGCCGCTGAAGAGTTGCCCCTTCCATTCCGGATAACGGTTGCCGGTGTAAAACGCAAGGCCGCTGGGGGCAATCGATTTTGGTAGCCACCAGGTCAGCGGCTCCTCCATGCCGGGCTTGCTCTTGCCTTCGCCCACCTGAAAGCAGGTCACGTACTCGCAGCCGTAGGTAACAACAGGCCAGCCGTAATTCCTGCCGCGTCGCACAATGTTTATTTCATCGCCGCCCTGCGGTCCGTGTTCACTTTCCCACAGCTCGCCCGTGTCAGGATGCAGTACGGCACCTTGCGGGTTGCGGTGGCCGAGGCTCCAGATTTCCGGACGGGCATTTGCCGTTGTGATGAAGGGATTGTCTGCAGGAATGCGTCCGTCAGAAAAAATCCGCACAATCTTTCCATGATGCTTGTCGAGCTGCTGTGCTTTTTCGCGCTCGCTGTCGCGCTGCCGGTCTCCCAGGGTAATGAAGAGGTGATTATCGCGGGAAAACACGAGGCGACCACCAAAGTGCCCTTCGCTTTCTGCCTTGGGTAATTGCCGGAAAATGACCTGCAGGTTGTCGAGTGACATGTTGCTGGCGCCGAGTGTGGCGCGTGCCACGGCAAGCCCGTTGGTGTTGTCTGCGCCTGCCTCGGCATAACTCAGATACACCAGCCGGTTTCGGGTGAAATCCGGATCGAGTACCACGTCAAACAGGCCGGCCTGTCCGCTCACGAACGCTTTCGGGGTGCCGGTCAAGGGGGCGGATATCTTGCTGTTTGCAGTGACAAGCCGCAGTGCGCCTGTGCGTTCGGTGACAAGCATGTTGCCGTCGGGCAGAAAGGCCAGACTCCACGGGAATGAAAGACCATTTGCCACTGTCACGACGCGCAGTCCGTCCGCTTTTTGCGGTGCAATTTTCCCGGCATGCCTTTCTTCGTCATTGCTGCATGCAGAAAAAAACGGGAGTGCGGCAAGCAGGAATAGAATGCGGCAGATGAGTGCATGGCGGCGACTGATGATGTTCATCCAGTGCTCCTGTTTGTTGGATGTTCCTGTTCCTGTTCCTGTCTCTGGTCATGCAAGGCTTCTGTACATGAGGGAAACGGTTTTTCCGTGGTGAATCCGGTTTTCCAGATGTACCCAGTTGCGTTGCAGATAGAAGTCCGTCCGGTCTGTAGTAAACAGGTAGAGTCGGGTATGACCCTGTGCGCGTGCAGTCGTGGCGATGGCATCAATCAGGGCGGCGCCGACGCCCTTGCCGCGGGCCTCGGGCAATACCAGTACATTGGCCAGCCATGGTGACAGCTGCACCAGACCGTCCATGTCGTCATGTACCAGACTGGCAGAGCCTAGCAACCCGCCATGCTCGTCAACGGCAACAAGTGTTGCTGGTATGGCAGCCGTCATATGCCACGAAAACTCTGCCTCCCATGCGCTGACGCTCATGCGGGGATGCAGGTCCTGCCACTGCGCCTGATGCAGTTTTGCCAGCCGGGGAATCAGCGCGGCATGTTCACTCAACGGGGCAGTCGTCCAGTTGTTCACAACGGGCATGACAAGTCCTTGCAGCGGTGGTGACTGCATTGTGGTGTGGCAGGCGCGCAATGAAAAGTGGTCAGCCTGGGGGCCATTCAGAATGGCCACTCAGAAGGCAATATTGGGCCGGAACACCAGTGTAAAGGCGTCAGCATCCGGGTCGACCAGTGTGCCCCTGTACTTGGCTTCGTCTTCGTAAATGAAGCCGACGTCGAGGCTAAGTGCAAAGCGTTGCCGGGGTAGCGGAAACTTTTTGCCAATCGTCAGTTCCTGACGCAGGAAACGCATGCCGTGCTGGTTAACCTCGGTCAGTAACTCGATGTTGGAATTGGCAACGATGCCAAGCAGTGGTCCGTCAAAATCCAGATTGCTGCGGCGCAAGCCGAAAAAGGCGACGTCGACAATATCGGGATTGCCATGATTCTTGATGCCGGCGCGGAAGCTCCAGCTCAGTTCCTCGTCACTCAGGTTGCGCTCGCCCTTGAGCTTCCACTCGAACTCCCACCAGTCATCGTCAATCAGGGTGTTGTTGCGGATATGCTTTTTTCCGACAGAAACCAGATAGCCCATGTAGGCGCGGTTGCGGGTGTCGGCGGCCTCTTCCTTGCGCGAGAACCGCATGGCGGAACCCACAAAGAGCGAGATGGCCCACGGCTCCTGAAAGCCTGCGGTAATGCCGTCGAGCACATTCAGCTGATTGTCGCCCAGATGGCCGATGTCAAAATCATCATAGACATCCGGGTGGTTTGATTTGAGCCAGGCACCGGCAGCGGGCAGGGGATAAACACTGCCTTCCAGCATCATGATGCGCGGGCGCAGCGATTGCCGGAACAGCTCACGATATACCTGCACCTCACGCAGTTCCTTTCCATCCGGCAAGGCATCACGGCTGAGCGGGATTTCAAGCCCGATGCTGGAATAGTAGGGATCGAGCTCCCACAGGAATTCGGTGCGTGCGCTGGTCTGTGCGTCAGCTGAATCTGCGGTGTCTGCAGCGCTGGTGCGCGGTGCATGCGTCAGCAAAACGAGGGTGGCAATGAGCGGGAACAGTCGCAGCAGGACTGGGCAAGGCAAAATCATCAGGTGGTCGTCCTGTCCGGTACGCTGAAGTAGAGCCGATGTACCGGACAGGTTCAACCGTTGTGTGTCATTCCCACCAGGGATAGAAGTCCGGCATGGCGCTGGCCTTGCCGGTGTAGGCCGGGTCGCGCTTTTCCAGAAAGGACTTCACGCCTTCCTTGCCGTCGCCAATGCTGGTGTAGAACATGGACAGCGATTCGACCTTGTGCGCCTCGCGCGGGTGCGGCTGGGCGCTGTTGCGATACATCATCTGGCGGATCAGGGCAGTGGAGACCGGCGAGCGGTGCGTGACGAACTTGCGTGCGAGGGCATAGGCCTCTTCCATCAGCTTTTCCGGCGGTACCACGGCCTTGACCAGACGGCCGCGCAACGCTTCCTCGGCCGTGAGGATGTCGGCACTGTAGACCCACTCCAGTGCCTGCTGGATGCCGACAATGCGCGGCAGGAACCAGGTCGAGCAGGCCTCCGGTGCCACGGCAATCTTGCCGAAGACAAAACCGATGCGGGCTTTCTCCGAGGCAATGCGGATGTCCATGGCCAGGGTCATGGTGGCGCCGATACCGACGGCTGCACCATTGATGGCGCCAATCACCGGTTTCTTGCATTCAAAGATGCTGAGCGTGACGCGGCCGCCGGTGTCGCGCACGCCGCGCTGGAACGGTGCCTCGGTGAGGTGCTCATGCATGTCGGTCATGGTGGGGTGCACGCTTTCATCCAGACCGAACACATTGCCGGGGACCGACAGGTCCATGCCGGCACAAAAGGCACGGCCGGCGCCTGTCACGACAATGGCCTTTACCTCGTCATCCTCGCTGGCGCGATGAAACGCGTGTTCGAGTTCATCTGCCATTTCCACCGTGAAGGCATTGAGCTGGTCGGGACGGTTGAGGGTGAGGGTGAGGATGCCGTCGTCAACACGGTAATCGAGGGTGGTGTAGGTCATGGCGTGCTCCCGGAAAAGTCACCCTTTTTAGCACTGTGCAGGCAGACAGGGAATGTGTGGCGGGGCCCATCTACCGGCATTTTGGGCCGGGACTGCCTGTATTGGCCGGTTGGCCCGGGCGGAGATGTGCATCGGGTGGCCTTGCTTGCTAAAGTCCGGCCTTTGCTTTTGATCGCATCGAGGCCCTTTGCATGAATGTCCTGATTGTCCACGCCCATCCCGAACCTCAATCGTTCACCGCATCAATGATGAAAACGGCGGTAGAAGAACTGACGCGTGCCGGTCATGAGGTGGTGGTGTCGGACCTGTATGCCATGAACTGGAATCCGGTGGCATCGGCAGACGATTTTGGTTCGCGCAAGAATCCGGATTATCTGGTGTATGCGCTGGAACAGCGTTACTCGTATGAGGCCGGTACGATTGCGCCGGATATTGCGGCAGAAATCGAGAAACTGAAAAAAGCCGATCTCGTCATTTTCAATTTTCCGGTCTACTGGTTCTCCGTGCCGGCCATGCTGAAGGGCTGGATTGATCGTGTGCTGATTTCCGGCGTGTGCTATGGCGGCATGCGTTTTTATGACCAGGGCGGGCTCAAAGGCAAGAAGGCTGCGCTCAGTTTTACGCTGGGTGGTCGTGACCACATGTTTGGCCCCGGTGCCATTCATGGCGAGCTTGAACTGATGCTGCGCCCCTTGTTGCGTGGCACCCTGGCGTATGTCGGCATGGATGTGCTGCCGTTTTTCCCCGGCTATCACGTTCCCTACCTCAAGCCGGAAGCGCGCGAGCAGATCATGCAGGATTACAAGGGCTGGCTGGCGAAATTGCAGACGGCTACGCCACTGGTGTTTCCTAAAATGAGCGAGTTTGACGAAAAACTTTATCCGAAAAAGGCCTGATGCCGGTGAGGATGCTGTCTGTCATGCACATGAATGTCCGGCGCACCGGGGTTGGCGCAGTGCTGGTGCTGACTGTCGCATTTGCTGCTGTGCTCGCTGCACCAGCAGCGCACGCCGAGAAACGTCTGTACCAGTGGACGGATGCAAGCGGCCGCGTGCATTTTTCGGATACCGCACCGGCAGAGTCTGCGGTCGACAACAGCCGTCCATTGCGGACGGCGCCATCGTTGCCACCCGTGACGAGTTATCGCCCGGCAGCGCTGCCGGCAGGAAAGCTGTTACCGCTGGCGCTTGCGTTGCCGGATTATTCGGCCCTGAAGGTTTCTCCGGCAGGGCAGGGTAAAGAGCTGGGCAAGCTGTATGTCGCGGCAGACTGCATCAATCCCACCGCATTGCAGTGGCATGACCTGCAGGGGCCAGGCTCCATTTTCATGGACGGCAATCGCCGTTATCTCGCGGAAAGCATGGCAGGTGTGCTGTCGACGCAAGGCTACGATGTGGAAGTGGCTGCAACGGAACAACGCTGGCAGGAACTCGCCGGCAGTGGTGCGTTGCGTCTGGTGCCGCAGGTGCTTGCCGTCAACGTGCTGGTGTGTGCGCCAAAGCATACCGGCGTGCAGATCAGGCAGAACGATATTCCCCGTCTGATTCAGGTATCGGGCGAGCGTGCCGGCACCTGGATGAAAATCCGCTGGCAACTCTGGGCCGCAGGCGGCAAGAAGCCACTGACTGTGTTTGAAACGGAAGGGGCGTTCATGGAATGGCAAAACCCGACCAGTCTGTGGAATGTCATGCACGAGTCGGCGCGGCATGCAACGCGCAATCTTTCCGGCTATCCCGCACTGGGCAAGGCCCTGCGTGCGCCGGTCGTGAAAGAGGAGGTGTCTGCCGTGCCGGATGCCTCGTCGTTCTCAGGCATGATTGATTCGCTGATGGCAAGGTTCACCCTGCAGCCGCGTGTGGCACAGGCGCTGGTGCTGGTGATGCCGGTGAAGACGCTGGTGGTTGAGGAATACCTGCAGAATGATCGCTGGCCAACGGATATCAATGCCATCCTGCCCGAGGGAGCGGACGTGCGTCAGGCTGATCTGGTGGACGAGGTGGCATTGGGGCAGGAAGGCGAAATCATCGTCTCGCTGTCGTCGAAGGTGTATCCGCGTGGATACCTGCGTCTCAAACCAAAATACAACGGCCTGTCGGTGAGCTGGGCGTGTCGCAGCAACCTGCCGGCATCGGCGCTGGGTGGCGAGAACGGCTTTTGCCGCAGCGTTCGTTAAACACTGCGTCTGACCCGGCTTGTAGTGTTACGTCCAGTCACATCAGTACTGGCTGGCTGTGGCATCATGGCGGCCCACGATTCCTGATGTGTTGCCATGACTGATTCCTCGATTGAAGTGTATGCCCGGCTTTCCCCGGATCTGGTCATTCAGGCGGTGGAGAGCACAGGGCGGCTGAGTGATGCCCGTGTGCTGGCACTCAACAGCTACGAGAACCGCGTCTATCAGGTAGGCATCGAGGATGAAACGCCCATCGTTGCCAAGTTTTACCGGCCGGAGCGCTGGACTGACGCGCAGCTGCGCGAGGAGCATGTGTTCACGCGCGAACTGGCGGCGGCCGAGCTGCCCGTCGTGGCGCCGCTGGCCGATGCCAATGGCGAAACCCTGTTCACCTTCGAGAGCTACCGTTTTGCCCTGTTCACCCGCAAGGGCGGGCAGGCGCCAGAGCCGGGTGATCCCGAACAGTTGCACCGTATCGGCATGCTGCTGGGTCGGCTGCATGCAATTGGCCGGCGCCAGCCCTTTGTCGAGCGCCCGGCACTCACCGTGGAGCGGTTTCTGGACCAGCCTGCCGAAGCGGTAACGGCGGAGGGCTTCCTGCCCGAGGCATTACGCAACCGCTATCTGGCCGTAATCGCCGCCCTTCGCGACAAGATCCGCCGTAGCGGTCTGGAGTCGGCCTCACGTATCCGTACCCAGGGCGACTGCCACCCGGGCAACATCATCTGGACCCGCGACGACGGCCCCTGGATGGTGGACTTTGATGACTGCCAGTCTGCCCCGGCCGTGCAGGATCTCTGGATGTTGCTGGCCGGCACGGCGCATGAGCGTGAAATGCAGCTGTCGGAGCTGCTGGACGGCTACGAGATGTTTGACTCGTTCGACAACCGGGAACTGGCGTTCATCGAGCCTTTGCGTGCCCTGCGCATGGCGCATTACGCCGGCTGGCTGGCCCGGCGCTGGCACGATCCGGCCTTTCCCATGCACTTTCCCTGGTTCAATACGGACAGCTACTGGCAACAGCATGTGGCAGAGCTGGAAGAGCAAAGCCGGCACATGGATGAGCCTGTCCTGCGGCGTCTGTAGGAGTGCTTGCTTATAGCGGGCGACTATCAACTATATTTATATAATATATTTCATATATGGGTGATCTTGTCCTAGTATTCTCCCATCGCATGCACCGGGCCCCTGAACCGGGCTTGTTACCATCAACCTTTTCATACACATCAACCCAAGGAGCAATTCATGTCCCTCATCAATACTGTTGTTCAGCCGTTCAAGGCCCAGGCTTTCCATAACGGCAAGTTCATCGAAGTCACGGAACAGTCCCTGATGGGCAAGTGGTCCGTGCTGATCTTCNNTCAACTGCCCGACCGAAGTGGAAGATGCTGCTGAAAACTATGCCGAGTTCCAGAAGGCTGGTGCAGAAGTTTATATCATCACCACCGACACCCATTTTTCGCACAAGGTGTGGCACGAGACGTCGCCTGCTGTCGGCAAGGCACAGTTCCCGCTGGTGGGTGACCCCACGCATGCACTGACCAACGCATTTGGCGTGCACATTCCTGAAGAAGGTCTGGCACTGCGCGGTACGTTCATCATCAATCCGGCTGGCGAAATCAAGACGATGGAAGTGCATGACAACGCCATCGCACGTGACGTGAAGGAAACCCTGCGCAAGCTGAAGGCTGCCCAGTACGTTGCCAGCCACCCAGGCCAGGTTTGCCCGGCCAAGTGGAACGAAGGCGCGAAGACCATTGCTCCTTCCCTGGATCTGGTCGGCAAGATCTGATCGTTCTGCCTTCGCCCTGCCCTTGTCGGCAGGGCGAAGGATCCTGAAAAAATCCACCCGGTTTTTTCCGGCTGCCGGCGCCACAAGCGCCGGGGCTTCCCCGAATATCGTTTCTCGAAAGGTGATTGACCATGCTTGACGACAATCTCAAGACCCAGCTGAAGGCTTACCTGGAACGGCTCGTCAACCCGATCGAGCTGGTCGCCGCTGTCGATGACTCTGCGGCATCTGCAGAAATGATGGCGCTGCTGAATGACATTGTTGCGCAAAGCGACAAGATCTCGCTGCGCGAAGACAACGCGGCCGCCGTGCGCAAGCCGTCGTTTGCGGTGAACCGCATTGGTGAAGACACCGGTGTGCGCTTTGCCGGCCTGCCCATGGGGCACGAATTTACCTCCCTCGTCCTGGCGCTGTTGCAGGTGGGTGGTTACCCGCCCAAGGTCGAGGCGGATGTGCTTGAGCAGATAAAGAATCTGCAGGGCGAATTCAGTTTTGAAGTCTACATCTCGCTGAGCTGCCATAACTGCCCGGATGTCGTGCAGGCACTCAACCTGATGGCGGCGTACAACCCCGGCGTGCGTTGCACCATGATTGATGGCGCACTGTTCCAGGATGAAGTGAACGAACGCCAGATCATGGCCGTGCCCAGCGTGTTTGTTAATGGCGAACTGTTTGGCAATGGCCGCATGACAGTGGAAGAAATCCTCGCCAAGGTCGACTCCGGCGCTGCCGAGCGTGATGCAGTCAAACTGAACGCGAAAGAAGTGTTTGATGTGCTGGTGGTGGGCGGTGGCCCCGCCGGTGCCGCAGCGGCAATTTACGCCGCCCGCAAGGGTATCCGTACTGGTGTGGTGGCCGAACGTTTTGGTGGCCAGGTGCTGGATACCATGGCAATCGAGAATTTCATTTCCGTGAAGGAAACCGATGGCCCGAAACTGGCCGCCGGCCTTGAGCAGCACGTGAAGTCCTATGACGTGGACATCATGAACAACCAGCGTGGTGTAAAGCTGGTTCCCGGTGCCATCAACGAAGTGCAGCTGGCCAATGGCGCCATCCTGCGCAGCAAGACGGTGCTGATTGCCACCGGCGCGCGCTGGAGGGAAATGAATGTCCCCGGCGAGAAGGAATACCGTGGCAAGGGTGTGGCCTATTGCCCGCACTGTGACGGCCCCCTGTTCAAGGGCAGGCGCGTGGCAGTGATCGGCGGTGGCAACTCGGGTGTGGAAGCGGCGATTGATCTGGCCGGTGTGGTGGCGCATGTAACGCTGATCGAGTTCGACAGCCAGCTGCGTGCCGATGCCGTGCTGCAAAAGAAACTCTACAGCCTGCCCAATGTCAGCGTCATTGTGTCGGCACAGACTACCGAAGTGCATGGTGATGGCGAGAAGATGAACGGGCTTTCCTACAAGGATCGCAACACGAACGAGATGTACCGTCTGGATCTGGCTGGTGTGTTCGTGCAGATCGGTCTGGTGCCTAACACCGACTGGCTCAAGGGCACGGTGGCACTGAGCAATCGCGGCGAGATTGAAGTGGATGCGCGTGGCCAGACCAGCGTGTCGGGCGTGTTTGCTGCCGGTGACGTCACCACGGTGCCGTTCAAGCAGATCATCATTGCCATGGGTGATGGCGCGAAAGCATCGCTTGGTGCATTTGATCACCTGATCCGCACTCCGGTGGTGGAGGAAGTAGCCATGGCCTGATCCGGTTGCATCAGACGGACCGAGCCGGTAAAACCCGAAGGCCCTGCGGTGACATTCATCGCAGGGCCTTTTCATTTTCAGCTACAGGTTGCCGTGATGTCCGGAAAGCAGTCAGCACGCTGGAACTCCACCATGGGCTTTGGCCTGGCGGTGCTGGGCTCTGCCATTGGTCTGGGCAATATCTGGCGCTTTCCCTACGTGATGGGCGAGCACGGTGGTGCGGCATTCTTGCTGGTGTACCTGCTGGTGGTCCTGCTGATGGGATTGCCCCTGCTGCTGGGGGAATTTGCCGCCGGCTATCACACCCATGCAGATGGCGTGGGTGCCTATGAAAAAATCACGCCGGAACGTCCCTGGCGCTGGGCGGGTTGGCTGGGCGTGGCAGCCGCCGTGGTCATCCTGATGTATTACCCGGTGGTGACGGCGTGGGTGGCGCAATATCTCTGGCTGGCGCTGACCGGTGACATGTCGGTGCCTGCCGGTGCGGCACAGGGTGCCCGCTTTGTCGCGCTCACCCATGACGGGCTTTCCGTGTTGCTGGCGCAGGCGCTGGTGCTGGGCATTGCCACTGTCATTGTGGCGGCAGGAGTGGTGTCGGGTATTGAACGTACGTGCAAGGTGCTCATGCCGCTGTTTGCCGTGCTGCTGGTAGGTCTGGCCATTTATGGCCTGTCGCTGCCGGGGGCACAGCAGGGTGTGGACTTCATGTTTCAGGCCGACTGGTCTGCTGTGCTGCGGCCGGAGACCTGGCTGGTGGCA
>DPJB01000025.1:198973-278799 GCA_003543245.1 Moraxellaceae bacterium
TTTTTGCTGCTGCTGATTGCGGCGCTGGCCTCGATGGTATCCCTGCTGGAGGTGCCGATTGCCGTACTGATGTCACGCCGGGGCTGGCGACGCTTGCCTGCGGCACTGCTGACCGGGAGTGTTGCGTTTCTGGTCAGTGTACCGATGGCATTGGGCGAGGGTACGGCGTGGCTGCAGTTTGATGGTATGCCGACACTGTTTGATATGGCTGACCGTTTTGCGTCTTACGTGCTGCTGCCGTTGAGTGCACTGGCGATAGCGCTGGTTGTGGGCTGGCGGTGGCAGGAAAACGTCGCGTGCGATGCGGCCGGCGTGCAGGGCTCAGCGGCGCGGCGTTTGTGGTGGCGTGCCATTCGCTGGCTGGTGCCGGTGCTGCTGGTGATTGTGCTGGTCTCGGGGCTGGTCACAGCATAAAAACCTGCACTGGCTAAACCGGTGCAGGTTTTTATTGATGGCAGTGACGAATCAATACATTTTTGCAGGCTCTTTTGCCTGCTCTTTCATATGGTCTGCACGCTTCTTCATATGGTCTGCGCGCATTTCCATGTTTTCGGCACGTTTTTCCATCCGGTCAGACCTTTGCTCCATCATTTGCTTGCGATGGGCTTCCAGTTTTTTGGCCTGCTCAGGTGTCAGCACCTTCAGTACCTTCTGGTGGGTTTCCTCACGCAGGGCCTGATGCCTCTTCATCGCTTCCTGATGAATGGCATCCATTTTCTGTTTCTGCTCGGGGCTAAGGCCAAGGTCGGCCTGCATGCCGGACGTTTCCATCAGGCAGTCCTTCATCATGCCCTGGCCCTTCCCAATAGGGTCGACCGGCATCATGGCGGATTTCTTCTCGGCAGTGGCGGGGGGCTGCTTGGCATCGGCAGCATGTACGGCAGGAATCAGGAACAGCGATGCCAGGGCAATGGCGGACAGGGTCTTCATGGTAGTTCTCCTTGGTAACAGATTGTTCTGCGGGGTGAGGCAGGTGCAGAAACTATAGTCGCCAATGATAAACGCGCCAGTTGCCCTTTCGTTGACATTGGGCAACCGGCATGTACGGGGTGAATCAGGCCTTGCTGCCCAGATAGCGGCGGCGTGCCTTCTCGATCAGCGCGCGGTTATCGTGCTGCGAGGGGTGAAAGTCGCGGCGGTAGTAGTCCAGATAACCGGGGATGAGCTTGCGGAAGCGGCCGGGGAAGCCCCAGAAGTAGTTGATGCCTCTGGCCCACATTTTTATGTCGCCAGCATGCCCGGATTCGCGCAGCAGCCGGATCATGTCGAGGGTGGTAAACGTAACAAACATCACACTGGTGACGGCCATTTGCGAGCGGCGAATCCACTCGTCATTGACGGTGGCGCGGTACACATCAAATGCCACGTTCTTGTGCTCGGACTCTTCAATGGCATGCCAGGCCCAGATGGGGGCCATGCGCGGGTCCATCTGGTCCAGTTCGTCACTGTTGAGCAGGTACTGTTCGGCCAGCAGGGCGGTAAAGTGCTCGACCGCAGCGGTCTGGGCCAGCTGGCGTTCTTTCGAGTAGCGCCGCCGGTACATGTTCATGCCTTTGCCAACCCACCTGTCTATCTTCGAGATGGAGTAGCCCTTGCGCTCCAGGAACGCATTCAGCTCACGGTGCTCCTTGGAGTGATGGCCTTCCTGGCCGATAAAGGCACGAATGGCTTGCTGCAGTTCCGGGTCCGTCACCTGATCCTGGAAGTTGCGCACGGAATCAATAAAAAAGCGCTCACCTTCCGGAAAGCCACCGGACAGCGCGGCCAGCAGCAGGGTGCGGAAAGGGTCGTTGCCATACCAGAACTCCGGAATGTCATCGGAGAACTCGAAATCCATGCGGCGGACCTTGATGTCGTAGGCGGCTGGGGTAGCGGCGGCAGCCTGTTGTTTCTTTACGGCGACGGCGGTCATGGCGTTCTCCTGGCCTGACGGGATGTTGGGCAATGCCCCTACAGTATTTGCGCAAGCCATGTGTCCGTGAGACCCTGCGCGGACAATACGCTTATCATTAGTGGCCATGCCGTGCTGACCGTCAAGGAAAAAAGTGAGTGGGTGCGCCAGTTGCGCTTCCCGGTGACCTATCCGCGCATCTATCTGGAGCTTGCGCGGGAGCGGGGGCTTAACCCTGCAGACGTGCTGCGTGAAGCCGGCATGGACGCTGCCGTGTTTGCCGATCCTGCCGGACGGATTACGCCACAGGAGTACATGGTGCTCATCCTCACGGTCATGCGACTGACCGGGGACGACGGGCTGGGGCTGGAGATCGGCCTGCGCTTGCCGATGACGGCGCATGGTAGTCTGGGCTATGCCCTCATGTGCTGCGGTACGGCCGGGGAGGCCGCCGAGGTGTTACAGCGCTTCTGGCATTTGCGCGGCCGCGGTATCCGCTTTTTTTTCGCGGAGCAGGGTGAGTGGCTGGTGTTTGATTTTCGCACCGAGCTGGATGTGCCGGATGCGTTACGGCGCATCCTGTTTGATGCCATGCTGACCAGCTTTTATCGCGGACTGCAGTTCTTGCTGGGGGATGCCAGCGATCTGGGCGAGCTCTGGTTTGATTATGCCGAGCCGGATTATTTCCCGCAGTTTCGTGAGCGCCTGCCCACGGTGCGTTACGGCATGCCCGCCACCCAGATTCGCCTGCGCGACAGGTCACTGCTGTTGCGCAAGTTGCCGATGTCAAATCCCGAGGCATTGAGTCTGGCGCTGGCGCAGTGCGAGCGTGAGTATGCGCTGCTGGGTGAAGGGCAGGATGACACACTGGCGGCTGCACGCACCTTGCTGATGCTGAGTGTGGAGGGGTATCCGTCACCGGAGGAGATTGCGGAAAAACTGCACATGTCGCCACGCACGTTCCGGCGCAAGCTGCAGGTACAGGACAGCAACTACAAGCTGTTGCTGGAAGATGCCCGGCGCCGTGATGCGCTGGTGCTGCTGGAAAATCCGGAACTGGAAATACAGAAAGTGGCAGAGCTGCTGGGCTATACCACGCCGGCCAATTTTACGCGCGCATTCCGGCAGTGGACGGGCAAGACGCCCAGTGCCTATCGCTCACTGCACCAGTCCCTGCACCAGAAATTTCGTGAGTAATGCGCTGGGTACGCCGGGATAAAAAACTTATTTGCAGGTGTTGGATAGCGGGGTTTTCCAGGCAGAGACCGGGTTACCCATGCCGTAGTACCCGCGCTTGCCGCCCTGCTGCGGGCCGCCGCCAAGGTTGATGGCGACCACCTGACCCTTGCTGTTGATGACGGGGGCGCCGCTGGTGGCCCTGATCGCATAGTCGGGGTTGGTAATGTCATACATCAGGTAGCCATCCTGCATGCCGCTCACGATGGCCTCGTGGCTGAACGTTGTGTCTGTTCTGCCGGAGAGCGACGTCAGAATGAAAACCTTGTCGCCTTTGCGTGCATCAAGAATGGCCAGTGGCAAGGCCAGGTTTGCCACTTTTGCCGGCGCGGTAAACGCGGCTATGTCGCCGGCAGACGTGCGGGGATTGGTGGCGTCGCAGCAGGAGGAAACAATCGTCGGCATATGGCTGTCGGCCCTTCCCTCGCCCGCCAGAGTGCCGCTTTTAAGGGTGTAGAGCCTGATCTTGCGAACCTCTGCCTTTATCTGCGCCGCCGTCAGCTGGAAGTTGAGACCACCGGATGGCCCCAGCAGGTGATAGGCCGTTAACAGCATTGGTGCAGGGCAGCCGGGCACGGTGGCAACGAATGCTTTCCCTGCCGAAAGCTCGCGGCTGGATGTTTCGAACACGGGATTGAAAACGGCATCGTAAGGATTGCGGGATGCCCGGCTTGTTGCAGACTCCAGTTCGACTGGTGCTTCACCCGTGCTGCCCGATGTCTTGTCGCTGAACGTTACCCGGCCATTGGCATCCACTTTCCGGTAGATGGTGTCGGCAGTGCTGGCTGAAGCAAGGAACAGGGTGCAAAGCATGATGATGGCGCGCATCGCGGGCCTCCTTCTTTCTGGTCGGGCAGTCCATGCACGAGCAACTTTTTAAAATTCTGGAAACAACCCACGAACAATAGCCGGCGAGTGGATGCCGTCAAGCACTACGACGTGCCGGTTATTCATTTTCCGTGAAGAAAGCGACCGAGTTCACGGGTAAACCGGACCGGCTCGTCCAGTAACGGGACATGACCGGATTTTTTCAGCGCAACAACGCGGCATTGCGGCGCATAGTCGGCAATCGCCATTTGTCCGGCAGGGTGATACAGCGGCGAGCGCATTCCCACCATGACGGTAACGGGGACCGCGCAGTCGCGCAGGCTGTCGCGATAGTCATGACTGCCGCTGACATACGATGCGAGATAGGCGCGAATATCCTGTACATGCGTCATCGAAAAAAGTTGTGACAGCAACCACGGCCAGCGTGATGACAGTTTAAGCAGCGGGCCGATAGCACGCCGCCCCAGCATTCTGGAAAACACATCGGACAGGATGCCGGTGACCTGTTGCCGGATAGCGAATGGCAGATCAGCCAGTTGTTCAACGTGGGCATGATCATCCAGCAATATCCTGAGTTGCTGCAGTGCAGTAAAGACTTCGTCCTGGCGTTCACCAAACAGACCGAAACTCCAGTTGTCACGATTGCCGACACAGGGCGTCTGGTCGATGTGCAGGTAGCGGCGCACATCGGCAAAACCGGTTTCGCGCTGCAGGTGCAGTGCCGTAGAGCCGCCCAGCGAATAACCGGCCAGCAGGAAATCCTTCAGCGCAAAGTGGGCAATGATGTCCTGCACATCCTCCATGTGGTTCTGGAAAATGTCTGACTGGTTCATGCGAAGGTGTGACGAGCGACCGGCCCCGCGCAGGTCCGGCAGGTAAAAACGGAAGTGGCGGAGATAAGGCAGAACAAAGGGCAGCCAGTGACCGCTGTGCATGCCCATGCCGTGCAGCATCAGTACTGGCTTGCCGTTGCCGATAACGCGGACATGAAGGGACTGCTGGTCCCGTGTGGTGATGTGGGGCATGCACGTTGCTCGGTCGCAGGACTGTGGCAAATGTGCCGGATAATCAGGCGATCTGCCAGCCCAGCGTGAGCAGGGCCAGCACCAGATAGCGCCCACCCTTGGCCAGGGTAACCAGCAGCAGGAACTTCCAGAACGGTTCGCGCAGGATGCCGGCGACCAGCGTGAGCGGATCGCCGATCACGGGCATCCAGCTCAGCAGCAGGGACCATTGTCCGTAACGCTGGTAATGCCCCTGCGCCTTGTCGAGTTGTGCGGCACTGACCGGAAACCAGGGCTTGTCGCGCAGGTGGTCAATATAGCGGCCAAGCAGCCAGTTGATGACGGCACCCAGCACGTTGCCGGTTGTGGCAACGGCCAGCAGCAGCCAGACGGAATGTTTGCCGCCGATCAGCAGGCCGACCAGAACGGCCTCGGACTGCAGGGGTAGCAGTGTTGCCGCACCCAGTGCGGACAGGAAAAGACCGAGGTAAACGGAAAGTGTCAGCATCGGTCATTCGGTTCGCAGTGACTCGATGGGATTAAGCCGTGCGGCGTTACGGGCCGGGGCAACCCCCGCAACCAGTCCGATCAGTGCAGACACCAGCAGGGCAGCAAGCAGGTAGGCGGGTTGCGGCGATAACGGCAGGCCCGGCATGGCAAGGCTGAGCGTGCCGACGATCAATGCCATCATCAGGATGCCTGCCATGCCGCCAAGCAGTGACAGCAAGATGGCTTCGCCCAGAAACAGCAGCAGCACCTGACGCTCGGTGGCGCCGATGGCGCGCAACAAGCCAATCTCGTTCACGCGTTCACGGACGGCGGTGGTCATGATGGTGAGAATGCCGACACCACCCACGAGCAGTGAAATGGATCCCAGCGCTGCGACGGACATGGTCAGCACATTCAGGATGCGATCAAGCGTGCCCAGCATTTCGTCCTGCGTGATGATGGAGAAATCCTCGCGGCCGTGACGATCAATCATTACGGCCTTGACCCGTTTGGCGACACGTTCGGACGGCAGGCCCGGGTTGAACATGATGTCGATTTCCATCAGGCCTTCGCGATTGAACAATTGCAGGCCGCGACTGACGGGAATGTAGGCGGCGTCGTCCAGATCAAAGCCCAGCAATTGCCCCTTGCTTTCCAGTGTGCCAACCACGAGATAGCGGCTGTCACCAATGCGTACCCACTGGCCCAGTGCCGTGCGATTACCAAAAAGTTCCTGCTTGAGTTTTGAACCAAGGACGGCAAAGGCGCGTGCGGCATGCAGGTCATCGGCGGGCAGGAAACTGCCGGTGGCAACCGAGAGCTTCCATACGTCCAGGGCAGCTGGTGTGGCACTTAATACCATGGCGTTACGGCTGCGGTTGCCTGCGCCGATACGTGCCAGTCCGGTGACATTCGGCACGATGGCGCGCACTTCCGGCAGCCGCGAAATGGCATCGGCGTCCGCGAGCGTGAGCGGGCGTACGGTATTGAGCAGACCACCCATGCCGCCGGTTACGGCGTGGCCTGGCGTGATGTTCATGATGTTGGTGCCGAACTGCGAGAAGGTGTCGGTCACATAGGTGCGCACACCTTCGCCAATGGCAGTGAGCAGGGTGACGGCCATGATGCCGATGGCAATACCGAGCGCCGTCAGTGCCGAGCGCATGCGCGCCGACATCACGGAGCGGAAAATGAAGCGGAGGAAGTCGGCCGTTTGCATGAGGCTTCCTATTTCTTCATCAGGGCTTTGACGGGTTCAAGCTGCGCGGCACGTCGTGCCGGCATCAGCGCAAACAGCAGTCCTGCACCCACGGCCACCAGTACCGAGGTGGCCTCGGCCCAGAGCGGCGCACTGAACGGGATGTCGGGAAATATCCTGCGCCCCACCCATAGCAGCAGTTCGCCCAGCAGAACGCCGCCCATTGCCCCGCCGAGGGCCAGCAGGCCGGCTTCGGTCAGGAATATGCGCGAGACCAGATTACCGCTGGCACCGATGGCCTTGAGCAGGCCGATCTCGCCGGTGCGCTGGGTGACGGTGATCAGCGTTACGTTCATTACCAGCACGCCGGCCACCAGCAGGCTGATGCCGCCGATGGCACTGACGGCCAGTGTCAGCGTGGAAAGAATGTCGCCAAACGAACTGACCAGTGCATCCTGCGTAATGATGGTGATGTCTTCTTCGCCATCATGCCGTGCCGCCACGGTGTCCACGGCGCGCTCACGTATGGTGTCTAGATTGGCGCCGGGCCGCGCTTCGATAAAGATGCGGAAGAGGCCGGGGGCGTTGAACAGTTGTTGCGCAGATGCCACCGGAATGACGATGGATTCGCTGCGGTTCATGCCAAGGCCTTCGCCGCTGTCGGCGAGGATGCCGATGATGCGGAAGCGGCGGTCGCCGATGCGCAACGTTTCGCCAAGGGCGGGTTTGCTGCCGAACAGTTCGTCGCGGATGGTCATGCCGAGGATGGCGACGGGGAGTGCAAGATCGGCAGATTCCGGCGGCAGAATGGTGCCTTGTGCCATCTCCAGTTTGCGAATGCCAAAAAAGCTGGCCGTGGTGCCCAGCGTGACCACTTCGCGCGAGCGGCCACCGGCGGAGGCGAGGGCACTGCCAATGATCAGGGGTGCAACGGACTGCACTTGCGGAATGCGCGAAATGGCGACGCTGTCTTCCAGTGTCAGGTCACGCGTGGCTTCGCCGGTCATGGGCGGCATGCCGCCACTGGTTTCCTGCTTGCCGGGCAACACGATAAGTGTGCTGGTGCCGAGGGCCTCGAACTCGCTCAGCACATAACGGCGTGCACCTTCGCCCAGGCCGGTCAGCACGATCACGGCCGCCACGCCAATCGACATGGCAATGAACATCATGAAGGTACGAAAGGCCTGCCGGCGCAGTGCGTTCACGCAGAATGCCAGCAGGTCGGTGGTGCGCATCAGGTGCGCCTCACATCAGTGACAATGGCGCCGTCAATCATGCCGATCTTGCGGTGGGCACGATCACCCAGCGCCAGATCATGCGTGACCACGAGCAGGGTAATGCCCTGATGGTGCAACTCCTCCAGCAGGTCCATGACGTCGCGGCCGGATTTTGAATCAAGATTGCCGGTGGGCTCATCGGCCAGCAGCAGGTCCGGCTTCATGATGAGGGCACGGCCAATGGCAACGCGCTGGCGCTGTCCGCCGGACAACTGCGTGGCAGCATTGTTGGCGCGATCCTGCAGGCCAAGCTGCACCAGGGTTTCATCCACGCGCACCTTGCGGTCTGCGGGGGCGACACCGGCCAGTACCAGTGGCAGTTCAATGTTTTCGCGTGCGGTCAGGCGCGGGACCAGATGAAAGCTCTGGAAAATGAAACCGACATGGGCACCACGCAGGCGTGCGCGCTCTTCTTCTGCCAGCGCCGTTGTTTCGATGTTGTTGAGAAAGTACTGGCCATCATCGGGACGGTCGAGCAGGCCGAGCAGATTGAGCAGCGTGGATTTTCCGGACCCGGACGGCCCCATCACCGACAGGTATTCGCCCCGCTCGATGGTCAGGTTGATGTCACGCAGGGCATGCACGGTCTGGTCGCCGAGCACAAAGCTCTTGTTGACGCCAATGACGTTGATCACAGGTGGCTCCTTACGGTTTTTCCGCAATCACGTGTGCGCCATCCACGACACCCTTGCGATCCAGTGACAGCACCACCTGATCGCCTTTCTCCAGGCCTTTCTCAATGCCGGTCCAGCTCCAGTTGCTAAGGCCTTTCACGAACTCACGCGAGGAAATCACGCCGCTGCCGGGATTAAACAGCAAGACGCGATTGCCTTCCTGCACGGCCTCGGTTGGCAAGCGTTTCATGGTTTTTTGCGCCAGGATGATTTCGATGTCGGCACTGTGACCGGCAAGCAGGTGCACATCTTTTGGGACCGTATCAAACGCAACATCAACGGCAACGGTACGCGCCTGCTTTTCCAGATCCAGCACATACGGTGCAAGCCGCGTGACCTTGCCGGGGAAGCTGCGCCCGCGATAGGCATCGAGCGTGATGCGTGCCGGGGTGCCGGTTTGCAGGCGCGCGGCATCCACCTCGTCGACCGGGGCGGTGACATACAGGCAGGTATTGTCGATCAGGTCGACAGCGGGTGGTGTGGCCACGCCCGGCGGCGAGGGCGTGGCGAATTCGCCAATCTCGCCATTCACTTCTGCAACAATCCCGTCAAAGGGGGCGCGCAATTCTGTCTGGCCCAGCATGGTGGTGGCCAGGCGCAGGTTGGCGTTGGTGACCTTGATTTCTGCCCGGGCGCCACTGCAGGCATCGCTGCTGCCCGCCGCCTTCGTGCGCGCAACGTCCAGCGCCTGCAATGACACCAGATGGTCGGCCACCAGCTTTTGCGTGCGCTCCAGATCACGCTGGTCAAACTCGGCAGTACGGCAGGCCTGCTTTTCGCGTTCGCGCGCGGCCACCAGTTGGGCGCGTGCCTGCTCTACCTGTGCGCTACGGTCCTCGGATTCCAGACGTAGCAGCAGGTCGCCCTTTTTAACCTGATCGCCTTCCTTTACGCGCAACTCGGCAACACGCCCCCCGGTTTGCAGGGACAGCTTGGAGCGGCGGCAGGCCTTTACGGTGCCGGCACGGGTATTGGCCACCGTTTCTTCCACCGCCCCTTCATCCACGGACACCAGACGCACAGTGACTGGCTCTGGACGTGTCATCCAGAAAATGACACCGGCCAGCAGAAGCAGCGGGGTGCCAATATAAAGGGCGCGGCGCAGGGCGATAGGCAGTGACATGCAGGCTCCTCGTGGTTTTGCCATGCCATGCATCATAGCCGTAACGGACCGGAATGGCGTTGTCTCAGGTCATGCCGGCCTTGCCCTTGTGATGGCGTGCCTTAATATGCAGAGGTAGGGATTGAACAATAAAAAGGCTGCCTCATGAGCGAGCTCTTCAATGTGGTGTTTTCTGGCGAGGTATCCGGCCGGGCTGATCCGGCCGTGGTGCGTGCCAATGTTGGCAAGCTGTTCAATGCCAGCGAGGCCGTGCTGGACAAGCTGTTTTCCGGCCAGCCGGTTGCCGTAAAGAAGATGGTGGACCGCGCCACCGCCATGAAAGTACGGGCCATGATGAAGCAGGCCGGTGCAGAAACCCGCATGGTGCCGGTAGACGATCAGGGCAGGCCTCTGGATGCTGGTGGTGCAACGACAGTCGCCCCGGCAGCACAAACCCCCGCTGCTGCCCCTGTAGCCCGACCAGTGCCTGCTGCGGCACCTGTATCAGCTCCTGCACCCACACCTGCACCTGCAGCGCCAGCCGCTGCACCCAAACCAGCTGCCGAATCCATGGCCGAGCGTGTAAAGCGCATGGCCGAAGAACAGTTACGCCAGGAGGCCGCACAGGCCGCTGTCGCCAAAGCCGCCGAAGCCCAGGGCAACTGGGGTGTGGCCCCGGCCGGCACCCGCCTGAGCCCGGTCGATGCCGGCCCGCCACCCGTAGCGCCGGACATTTCCGGCATTGTTCTGGCCCCTGCGGGCAGTGATGTCATCGCCCCTAATGAAAAACCGCACATTCCGCCTGTTCAGGTGGATATCTCTGCCATCAACCTTGCGCCAGCCGGCACGGAAGTGCTGAAAGAAGACGAGCGCGAGCAAGTAGTGCCGGTGGTAGTCGATCTCAGTGGCATCTCCGTTGCCGAAGTGGGCGCACCACTGGATGAGATCAAGGAAGAGAAAGCGTTGATTAATCCGGATATCAGTTATCTGAAGCTGGCGGAGTGAGTCGTCAATTGCTCTGATGGGCGCCTGATCACAAGGTGCATTAGCGACAGTCTGGCCCATTTTCTATGCGCTGCTGGCAGTGCTTTGCCAGTTTGGGTATGTTCGATGCTTATTCCCGCCTGATGTCACCAAGGACAGGTGCTGTAGTTGCCAAACAGGATCGGCAAGCTCTCCCAGCTTCTGCCTTGATGAAACTCAACGGGCTATAACAACAACCGGATTAGATGCCGGAAGTGACGCATTTGAAGGCGTCACTTCTGATGACTAGTTAAAGTTAGGTCTCCCACAGATGGTGTCTACATTTACTTTCTCAGACGCATTAAGTATCGCAGGAATCCTTATTAGTGTCCTATTCGGGGCTTGGGGTATCTATTTGTCGCTGCGGCGTGCGAAGTACCCGGCAAGCTTGACATTCGTTCGCGAGCAGACTGTGGCTTTGCTGGATGACTTTGCTACGCGAATCCCAAATTTGGCGGTTCTCTATAAAGACACACCAATTGATAAAAGTGTCGTCTTGTTGAGCGGATATCTAGTTAATGACGGTAGCGTAGACATTACTCCGCAAATGACAGAGCGACCACTTAGGTGTGAACTTCCGAGTGGGTGTAGCTGGTTGGAATTCAAGCTCACTGGCGCAGCCGAGGCCCTTAACGCCACCGGAGAGATCATGAATCCTCAAGCACTGGAACTAAGCTTCGGCCTCTTCCGTCGTGACGAGGCATTTTCGTTTCAGGCTCTAGCCTTGGTCAGTGTTGAATATGCAAAGAGGAAACCCACTGCGCTAGCCGAGGCCCTTCGATGGTCACATCGCATTGCGGGATTGGGTGCAATCAAGACAACCATGATTCCTGACCCTGAGACGAAGTCTAAGAAAGCACGATGGATTCGTAAGGGCATCTACATTCTGATGGCCGCGTTCTATCTCTTCTTCGGGTTGTCCGTAGTTACTGGCATAGGTTCGCTGGGCAGAGTTCCATCTATCGCGTATGAGCGTGTTGAAAATGGCAAGATGTCTACTGTCAAATTAACTCCAAATCGCGACGGCACAACTACGGTTATTGATCTTGTCACAGGCGATAAAAAGAAGATCAGCCTTGCTGAATACACGAATGGCGCGACGATGAAACCAATTTTCCAAGAACGACGTGAGCCGGAGAAGCTCATGATCTTCATGGGATTGCTAACCGTAATTATGTCGGGTTTATTGATGTATATGGCGTTCGCAAACGACTATAAACGTTACAGGCTCCAAAGGATGGTCTCCGCTGTGGCGCGTGAGACCTAGCAACTCGTTCCAGGCCGACTGGTGGCAGGCGCACCTGATGCCGGCTGGTCTGAATTCCAGTGCAAGGCTGCAGGAGTAGTTCAATTGTTAGATCTGAATAATAGTGAAATTATTGCAATATGCTCTGGCATTGTTGCTCTCTGCGCACTTGCAGTTTCCGTGTGGCAAGGCCACTTAATGCGTAAGCATAACCAAATCTCTTCTAGGCCACATATAGAAATCATCTTTGATAGAAACGATGATATAAAAATAAACCTAAAGAATGGTGGTTTTGGTCCTGCTCTTATCACTAAAGCAACGGCAAAATTAGGCGACATTGAAATAATACTTAAGAAAGAAAATGATTATTTACGACTTATAAATTCGCTGGCTTCGCCTCCGCACAATCTTGAATTTAGTTGTTATTGGTTGGAGCGAAACACAGTTATATCTGCTGGCGATGAGCTAAATCTTCTCACCATTCATGGCGCAGATAATCATCAAGGCATCCGGCGAATAATGCTTCGTGCCTTAGATGAGATTGAAGTTATAGTTGAATATCGGTGCCTATATGAAAGGCCCTATCTCGCCTTGTATTGCCCAAACACGCACCATGCAGACTAATAAATTACTCCAGAACTGGCCCATGCTCAGGCTTCACCTGAGCATGGGTGCCCTGAGTCTCAACGTTAGCCATTAGAAGGGATGTCATGGCATTGCTCTCGTTTTCAGAAGCGTTACATGAGGCGCAGGGCTGCAGCCGAAAACATATTTTGCTTGGCAACGGGTTCAGTATCGCCTGCCGACCGGATATTTTCGCGTACGGTAAGTTATTTGAGCAGGCTGACTTTTCAAAGATATCATCAAGTGCCAAGAACGCATTTAATGCGCTTAAAACCCAAGATTTTGAGAGGGTCATCAAGGCCTTGCGAGACGCAGCAGCTATTGTTGCCGCCTATGATGGGTCTTCAGGTCTGGCAGCGGCTCTCACTGCCGATGCTGCTGGATTGCGAGAACTATTAGTTCAAACAATTGCAAGCACTCATCCGGCATGGCCTGGCGATATTTCTGATGAAGAGTATCAAGCCTGTCGCAGCTTCTTGAAAAACTTTGACACTGTATACACATTAAACTATGACCTCTTGCTCTATTGGGCGCAGATGCATACGCAAGAGGATGAGGACCCATCCTCTGATGATGGGTTTCGCAAGCCACAAGATGACTTTGATTCTTCATATGTCGTTTGGGAGCCTGATCAAAGTCACGAGCAAAATATGTGGTTTCTTCATGGAGCACTGCATGTATTCGACTCAGGAATCGAGGTTCAGAAATACACATGGAATAACACGGGGATACGCCTTATTGATCAGATTCGGAATGCTCTAAGCAAAAACTACTTTCCGCTATTCGTCTCTGAGGGAACTAGTGCCGAAAAATATGAGCGCATACGTCATAATGACTACCTGGCAAAAGCCTATAGAAGCTTTAGTTCGATACAGGGGGCATTGTTTATCTATGGCCACTCGCTCGCAGAGAATGATGACCACTACCTTCGCTGTATTCAAAGAGGGAAAGTCTCTCAATTGTATGTGGGGCTGTATGGCGACCCAAAATCAGAGGCTAATAAATTCATAACTCGTCGGGCAAATCAACTATCCATCGGTCGTCGTGGGCGAAAATCACTTGGCGTAAACTACTTTGATGCAGCAACCGCCAATGTTTGGGGGAATGATGGCTAGTAAGTTGTTTAAGGTCGATGCATTCGCTGCGGCCTTAATTCCAGTGTTAGATTTACTGTCTGTGGCGTGTTAAGCCAATGGCAACTAACAAGAATCAACACTTTGTTCCACGCTGCCACTTGCGCCCGTTTACATTGGGGGCTGAGGGCTTGGCAATTAGTTTAATTAATCTTGATCGAAAGAAGCTAATTCCTAATGCCCCCGTCAAAAACCAGTGCTCAAAGGACTACTTTTATGGAGTCGATGAGCAACTGGAAGAAGCAATACAGCTAATCGAATCAGGATATAGCCGCGCTCTGCGTGAGCTTATGCATGACAGCAGCGTCCTATCAGAAGGTAACAAAACAGTCTTTAGGATATTTTGGCTATTCCAACACCTAAGGACAGAGGCTGCTGCAATGCGGGCTGTCCAAATGGCTGAACTAATGAGAGATCTTGCTGAGATTCCGCCAAATCAATTCTCTCTTGGTATTAAGGAAGCCGTTCAGGTTGCGTGCAGGACATTCGCCAGTGCTATGCACGAAATCGATGACCTGAAGTTCTGTATAATCAAGAACAAAACAAAAGTTCCGTTCATAACATCAGACAATCCAGCAGTATTAACCAACAAGTGGCGCCTCGATAATGATCGTTCCCCAGGGCGCTCATTTGGCATGGGGTCGGCTGGAGTGCTTGCTATACTCCCTCTCACGCCAAAACTACTGTTTTTGGGCTATGATGGCGACGTCTATAGTGCTCCTAAAGAAAGGGGTATTGTCGAAATAAAAAATGATCGTGACGCAATTGCATTTAACCGGCACCAATTTCTCCAGTGCGTTGCCAATGTCTATGTTCATGACGTAGACATTGAGAAAAAGTTACTAAAGCATTACTCCGAAGTGGAGCTTTCTCGGCCAAATAATAGGCACATTATTCACTACGCCCAGATCGACCACACGGTCAGCGACCATAAGCGCTACGTCGTCATTCCTCCTGGGGGTCGTGATAAAACAAAGGAGGCAATCATGCATTCACAAGTTATTCACCCGCATCCTGGAATTTGGCCAAGCCAAATTAGAGTGCGTCCGAATGGGTCTGTGTATACAAATGGGACAGGCATTGGTTACGTCCGGCGCGCCCGAACGGGTATAGCATCGGAGAGAAACTTTTGGCGAGAGCGCCCATAATAGAAATGTTAGCCGTCCAAGGAAGTTGATCGCATGGATGCTCAAAAAATATATCTGAACAAGATGAGCGAGGCTGTCGCGCGAATAGGCGCAAGCGAAGAATTTCTAGAGTCATTCCGAAAGACTGGCTCCGTGCCTATGCTCGAGGCATCCGTACTTCAAATGCGAAAAGCGCTTGAGTGCGTTGCGTATGCCGCCATTGCACCAAATAAAAATAGCTATGAACGTTTCCGTAAACAGGCCGAGAGCCCGGCAGACTACAGAAAAGACTATAATGCAAAATCTATATTTACGAATCTTTCCAAGATAAACCCGGACTTTTATCCAAGTCCATTGTTGCCTGCTATTCAGCTGGCCCCTGGGCGATGGCACTATGATCAGAAATCGGATGGTTTCTTAACCAAAAAGCGGTTTGAGGCATTCTATGATCGTCTCGGCAAGTACCTTCATGCTGACAATCCATGGGGTAGTAACAAGGGTGTCACGAACCTTGTTACTGAGCTCCCAACTGTGGCGGCGCACACGAAGTCGTTGTTGAGCCTTCATCGAACTATAATTCGTGCGCCCAATCTTCAAGAAGTATGGGTGGTAGCGGTTCCCGAAGATGGGAGCCATCCACACATGATCAAAGGTCAAGCATTTGGAGAATTCGCCACTAGTGCGGCTAACTAACAATTCGCTGCAGACGCGACAGCCCTGATGGACTGCGCCAAGATACCAAACATTAAAAGGCAATTTATGAGAAGCATGCTGTACCCCCTGTTTATATTTCTCCCTGTTATCAGCTTTGCCGCAGAAGTAGAGCTTTCCGTGGGGTCAGGTTACATCGGTGGTGAAACGTCGTTCGACGACCCTCTGTC
Organism: Moraxellaceae bacterium; assembly: GCA_003543245.1. Taxonomy (GTDB): domain Bacteria; phylum Pseudomonadota; class Gammaproteobacteria; order Pseudomonadales; family Moraxellaceae; genus UBA2031. The sequence goes on from DPJB01000025.1 coordinate 214,707, forward strand.
CGCAGGAATTGCTGTTTCAGCCGGCAAGGATGCAGGAGTGAGGTATGGCGCCTCCTTCCGTGGTGCAACGTATGGTGATAGCAACCTCAGCGAGCAACGAATTGGGGTTGGTGTCTCGTACAGGGTTCCACTGGCAACGAGTTTTTTCTGGGAGCCGCTGATCGACGTTGCATACATTGACTACAACAGCTCCAGTCCGTCCACTTCGATGGAGTGGCGTGATGGAAATGCAACGGCTTTTTCTGCTGGCGTGAAGGCTGGCTATCGCGCGGGACGGATGATATTTAGTGTTGCGATACGGCAGCAATTTACAGACGCGGAGCTGGATTACAACATCCAGGCAAACGCTCCGTGCGTAAGTTGCACTGGTATAGGCGGCATCGTTTACAACCCCTACGCAGGCCTTGATCCCATTGTGAGTGATACTGCGACCGAAGAAGCCTTGAAGAGTAGTACGTGGCTGGAGGCCTCAGTGGGCGTTGCCTTCTGACAAGCTACGGTTTTTTAATGTCGGGGCGGCTCTTCCAGTCGCTCCCGCATAACAGCTGCCACGATCTTTCCCCACTCCGCATAAGCCCCTGGGCCAGGATGAAATCCGTCACTGGCCATCAGCCCTGCATCATCTGAAAACGCGACCTCCACCAACTGGCGACGCGGATTGCCTGCTAACAGTTGCTGCAGTGCGCGGTTAAGCGCTGCTGTCCGCATGCCCATGTACCACCGCAACGGCTGCGGTAATGCGGGAAAGCGGTGCATGGGTGGCAATCCGGAAACCAGAATGTGGCCCGCTTCGTGTCGCTCTTCGAGTGTGTGCAGCAACTCCACCATGTGTTGCCGCCAGCGTTTTGTGGCGGTGCCGGCTGTGGCGTCGTTTACGCCGATGGAGGTCACCACCATGTCGAACGGTTGTGGTGGCAGTTGCGCCAGATGGGCAAGGGCCTGTTGCGTGGTGTGCCCCGTGCACGCATGCAGCGTCCAGTGCACACAGAAATCCTTTGCCAGGGCACTCACCAGTTGGCCTAGCAGGGCGTCGCGTTGATGCGGTGCGCCCACGCCTGCTGCGGCCGAATCGCCCAGAATGAGCAAGCGCAGTTCGGGGCCAGTGCCCGTAATGCCGCTGCGATCACCGGGTGGCTCTGGCAGTTTTGGCGTGACCTTGCGTACATGCCGGCCCTGCAGCAGCAGGACCGGGCCAAGCAGGAGAGTGGCAAGGATATGGCGCATGCCGGTCAGCCTGGTACGGCGCTACCGGTGGCTTCTGTAGGGCGCCACTCTTTCAGCAGTTTCATCACCTTGAGTGCATCTTTGCCGAGCATGGCGCTGGTGGTCATCATGCCGCCCACCAGTGCCCCGCCAACACCACCGGACACAACATCCTGCCCGGTCAGGTACAGGCCCTTGATCGGTGTTACCGGGTGCAGCCAGTCCTGCTTGAAGCGCTGCACGTCATGGTCCAGTCCGTAAATCTCGCCCTTGGCATTCATCTGGAACCAGGCGGTGGACAGTGGTGTTGAAAGCTCGGCATACACCAGTGCGTCTTTCAGTTGCGGCATCTGCTTGTACAGTTCGTCCAGCAAACGCAGGCGGAAGTTTTCTTTAAGTGTTTCGTATTCTTCGCCACGCTGGTTCCAGGTGGTGCCGTCCCATTTTGAAAACCATTCCCACGGGCCAAAGCTCAGCACTTCTACCGTGCTCTTGCCCGGATAGTTGGCATCCCACTCCGGGTCTTTGGCGGAGGGAAAGGAAATGTAGAGCATGGGGAACGGTGCATTCTTGTCGGCCTGGTAACGTGCAACGTTGCCTTCATGATCGGCCGAGGGATAAATCCAGAAATTCGTGCGCGGAATGCCCAGTTCTTTTGCGGTGCCCTTGAAGCCGGCATACAGGCACAGGTGCGCGGCAGACGGCTTAACTTTCTGCATGTGTTTGGCATACCCGTAGCGCTGGCGTTCGGCTTCTGGCAGCAGCGAGTTGAACGTGATGCTGGCGCCGGCATCACTGACAATGGCATCGGCACGCAACACATCACCGTTGTCCATGACAACGCCGGTGGCACGGCCTTTTTCAATCAGGATTTCTTTCACTTTTGCATACGTGAAGACTTCGCCGCCAGCGGCACGAATGACCGGAATGATGGTGTCGGCCATTTTCCACGAGCCACCCACCGGATAGCTGCCGCCGTTGAAATAATGCTTTACCACCGAGGTGTGCATCATGAACGAGGCTTCGGACGGCACCATGCCGTAGTCGCCCCACTGGCCCACAAGCACGCCAATCAGTTCCTGGTTTTTGGTCAGGCCTTCCAGTACTTCACGTACCGTCATGAAGCATTCTTTGGGCACCAGCAGCGGGCGAATGGCGTGAAAGGCTTTACCGGCCAGACGCGGCATGGCTTTGCCGGCGTAGAATTTCTGTGCCGAGCCGGCGACCTTGCTGACCAGTGCGATGTACGCATCAATGGCGTCGGCCTCGTCCGGAAAATGTGCTTTCAGCGAGTCGGCCAGATTTTTTTTGCCGGCCACAAAATCCACGGTGCGCTCACCGACGGTGATGCGGTCGTACACCGGGTCCATGTCGGCCCACTTCAACTGGCCATCCGAGATCACGTCAAACAGGCGCTTGAGCATGGAGGGCTTGTTCATCTCACCGATGTAATGCACACCGACATCCCACTCGAAACCTTCGCGCTCGTAGGAGTGGGTAAAGCCGCCCGCCGTGTAGTGCTGTTCCAGAACGCACACCCGTTTGCCCATCTTTGACAGCAGGGCGGCATTGCACAGCCCGCCAATGCCGGAGCCGATCACAATGGCGTCATAATGGCCTTCGGCCCGGCCGTTACGGTAGCGGCGTCCTGTGCGCTTCATGGGGGTGTCTCCTTCGGGTAGTGGATAGGCCATATGCAATAAGTTGCATATTGATACGTCAGAACACGATGATATGCAATACTTTGCATATACAAACCGGATCTGTGGCTGCCATGTCCCTGCGTTTCGCCATTCTCACCCTGCTTGAAAGCGACCCTGGCTCGGGCTACGACCTGATGCGCCACTTCAAGGCTGGTATAGGCCACTTCTGGAATGCCAGCCACCAGCAGGTGTATCAGGAGCTGGGCAAGCTGCACAGCGAGGGCCTGGTGGAGTTTGAGGTGGAGCACCAGAGCGAGCGGCCGGACCGCAAGGTGTACCGGCTGACCGGGCCGGGGCAGTCAGCGCTGGCCGAATGGCGGCTGCAGCCGGTCAGACCGCCCAAGGTGAATGATGCGCTGCTGGTGAAGGTTTATGGCGGCCTGAATGTGCCGCCGGCACAGCTGCTGGCCGAGCTGGAGGAGCATGCGGTGCTGCATCGCGAGCGTCTTGAGGAATACCGCGCCAGCGAGGCACGGTTTCTGGCCATGACGGCGGAGGAGAGGGTGCCCTACCGTCTGCCGTATCTCACCCTGCGCCGTGGCATTTTGTATGAGCAGGACTGGCTGCGCTGGCTGGACGAGGCGCGTGTCGAGCTGGAGCAGATGGCGTCGGGCCTGCAGTGAAGCCCTTTCGCAGAAGCCCCAAGAGCCTTTTGTTAAAACGCTTCACCGGCGGACTGACCGCCGTCAGAATATCTCCTGATCCCCGCCTCAAGGAAGAGGACTGCCCATGAACGACGAAAGCCGAAGCCCCATCATCATCTATGAGGATGCCAACCATGCGGTTGAGGTGCGGCTGGATGCCAACCAGCAGACTGTCTGGCTGACCCAGGCCCAGATGGCAGTCCTGTTCGACGTCAAACCCCAGAACATCACCATGCACCTGAGGAACATCTACGGAGAGGGTGAGTTGGTGGAAGAGGCAACTTGTAAGGATTCCTCGGTAGTTCGCCAGGAAGGGCAACCCGTATCCTGCGCGACCATCTGACCCATGGGTGGACCCTCAACCGCCAACGCTTCGAGGCCAATGCCTGCGAGCTGGAGGCTGAAATAGTTTGAGTGGTGTCGACTATTTCATTCAGTCCTGAGTCATTGCCTGCAGCAGGAAGTCCGAAATATCGACGGCATTGCTGGCGTGGACAACCGTGTTGCAGCTGAGCACGCTGTTGATGCCGGCGGTTTTCATTTTTGCGGCGGCCTCGTCGTCATGCAGGGCATGCACGCAGAGTACACGGACATCATCAAAGCCTTGTTGCCGTAATTGTTCGGCCACCACCATCAGCGTGCGCCCCGTGGAAATCATGTCGTCCACCAGCAGGATGGTGCGGCCTTTCCAGTCAGAAAGATCCGGCACCTCGATACGCACATCGCGATCACCAAAGCGTTTTTTCTGCATCACGGCAAACGGCGCGGCGGCAATGCCGGCGACTTCCGACACCCATTGTTCGCTTTCACCGTCCGGTCCGATCAGGGCAACGCCGGGAAGGTTGTCGCGCACCCATTCACCCAGCAGCGGTGCTGCATGCAGCGTGACGCACGGAATGCTGTACACCTCTTCCAGTGCGGCAATGCGGTGCAGGTGCGGATCAATCGTGATCAGGCGATCCACCAGACCGGAGATCAGTCTGGCGAAGTAGCGCGCACTCACACCTTCGCCGGGATTGAAGGCGACATCCTGACGCATGTACGCCAGATACGGCGTTACCAGCGTGATGTGTTTCACGCCCATGTCGCGCAGCAAACCGCAGAGCAGCACGAGTGCCACGGTCTTGTCGTTGGGTTGGTCCAGCGAGCACACCAGCACCACATTTTCATCCGGCTTGCCCAGCAGGCGGATGCGCCACTCGCCATCCGGAAAGCGGTGCAGGTCCAGCGGAATTTTTTCAAAGCCTGATTTTTCGGCGAGCGTTGTTGCAAGCGGGTCGCTGTCCAGCAGACCAATGATGCTTGTTGTCATACAGACTCATCCTCGATGCGCAGCATCTCGCGGTGACCGTCATAAAATTCGAGCGCGTAGGCCAGTTCGCCCGGCGTTTCTGCATATACCGTCATCAGCACCTCGCCTTTTTCCACGCGACGCCCAAGATGGGTGTGCAGATAAAGGCCGGCGCCCGGTGCGGCAGGTGCGCCGGCCAGCTTGGCCAGACGTGCGACCAGCCGGTTGTTGATGAAGCCGACAATGCCCGTGCGTTCGCTGTGAATCGTGCGGGTGTGCTGCGCGAGTTCGGGCGTGAAAAAACCACCCTGCGCTTCGCAGATGGCACGCAGTTTTTCCAGTGCGCGGCCCGACAGCAGTGTTTCGAGCGCCATGGCCTCGCCATGTCCGGGCGCTGCGGCTTCGCCCATTTCCAGCAGTGCGCCAGCCACCTGCAATGCACGATGGCGCAGGTCTTCCGGTGCGTCCGGGCTGTTGCCCAGTACCGCCAGCACATCACGTGCTTCCAGTGCCGGGCCGATGCCGTTGCCAACGGGTTGCGAGCCATCGGTAATCAGCGTGCGAACCTTGATGCCCAGCGCCTCGCCCACTTTTTCGAAGTGATGGGCAATGTGCTGGCCAGCCTGCGGGCTGCGTACTTTTGCGGTGGCCCCCACCGGAATGTCGATGAGCACATGGGTGGAGCCGGCCGCAATTTTCTTTGACAGCACGCTGGCCACCATCTGGCCTTCGCTGTCGATATCCAGTGCACGTTCCACACGAATGAGAATGTCGTCGGCAGGGGAGAGTGACACGGCGCCGCCCCACACCAGACAACCGCCTTCCTGCTCAACCACCTTGCGCATTTCTTCTTCGGTCAGGGTGACCCGTGTCAGGGTTTCCATGGTGTCGGCGGTGCCGGCCGGTGAGGTAATGGCGCGCGACGATGTCTTGGGAATGATCAGGCCGTTGGCGGCCGCGATGGACACCACGATCGGTGTTGTGCGGTTGCCGGGCAGGCCGCCAAGGCAGTGCTTGTCCATGATGCGCGGGTGCGGTGTGCCGGTCAGTTTTGACCAGTCGATGCGTCCGCCTGCACTTACCATGGCATCGGTCAGCGAGGTCATCTCGTCCAGGTCCAGGCGGCTGCCGGCGGAGGCCGTCAGGAAGGCGGCCAGATGAATGTCGGAATAATTGCCGGCGACAATGTCGGTGACAATTGCATGCAGGCCGTCGTGGGTGAGCCGGTTGCCGTAAATCTTGCTGCGCACGTGTGACATCGAGTCCAGCGAGCGCGTATGCGTCAGGATCGCGGTGTCTCCACTGTTAATGTCCAGATGTGCCCAGGCGGCCTCGGAGAGACCCACATCACCTTCACCCAGTAGTTCGTCGCCATAGACGATATTGAGGGTGGCAATCACGCTGCTGGCGCCCACCTGCACCATGACGCGGGTGCGTGCCTCAAATCCTTCGGAGCGGCAGACCGGGCAATCGGCACGCAGATAGGCAACGGGTTCGGAATGGGTATTGATGCCCATCCGGCGCGGGCGCAGGGTGGGAATGGCAGTTTTCTGCATGAAGGGCTCGGTTTGGACAGCTCAAGTGACCAGTGTATCGGCTTGCCCCTGCCTGTGCCTACCTGCCGTGCCGATCAAGCAGCATGGTCTGGCAGGGCCGCAATGACCGAAACATGGCCTCGTCTGATTTTGTGCTGGCGCCAATACCGGGTAGTATTGATATACATATGTATATTTTATAGGGCCTTGCCTCTTTATGCTGTATTTCCTGCCTGCACCACTGCGTGGTGTGATTGCTGGCCTGTTGCTGGTGCTCAATACCCTGTTCTGGTGCTGGCTGCTGTTTGCCCTGGCCCTGCTCAAGGTGGTGCTGCCGTTTACGGCGGTACAGCGCCTGATCCGTCATGGCATGCACTGGGTGGCGGAGGTCTGGATTGGCGGTAACAAGGCCTGGATGAACGCGGTGTCGCGCACGCAATGGGATGTGCAGGGGCTGACGGGCGTGGACAAGAACCACTCCTATCTGGTCACCAGCAACCACCAGAGCTGGGTGGACATCCTTGCCCTGCAGTACCAGTTCAATGGTCGCATGCCCATGCTGAAGTTCTTCCTCAAGAAGGAACTGATCTGGGTGCCGGTGATCGGCCTGTGCTGGTGGGCGCTGGAGTTTCCGTTCATGAAGCGGCACAGCAAGGAGTTTCTGGCCCGGTACCCGGAGATGAAGGGGCAGGATCTGGCCACCACGCGCAAGGCTTGCGAGCGCTACAAGACCAACCCGGTCTGTGTGTTCAACTTTCTGGAGGGCACCCGGTTCACCCCGGAAAAGCATGCCGCGCAGAAGTCCCCGTTCCGCAACCTGCTCAAGCCCAAGGCGGGCGGTACGGCCTTTGTGCTGGATGCCATGGGCGAGCAGCTGCACGCCATTGTGAATGTCACCATCCACTATCCGGATGGTCGTCCCACCTTCTGGGATCTGCTGACCGGCAACATCCGCAAGATCGACATTCGCGTTGAGCAGTTGCCCATCCCACCGGAGTTCATTGGCCGGAGTTACGATCAGGACGAGGCCTACCGGACTGCCTTCCAGCAATGGGTCAACCAGCTGTGGCTGGACAAGGATGCCCTTCTGGACAGGTTGCGGCAGGCCGGCTAACCGCATTTTGTGAACTGCGTCTCAGGGTGTCGGTGCTGGTCGCACTCTGTCGGAGATGGCTTGTAGCGGTGGCTGATTGTTGCGAACTTTGCCGCGAGTTCCGCATTGCCAGACGGCGTCTGCCCGAATGAGAACAATAATAACAAGACTGGCCTCCTGCCTGATGTTGCTGATTATGCTTGCCTGGCAGGGTGTCGGCCGCGCGGCGGTTGTGCTGGAGCCGGGCCAGTCTTCCCGCCCCATTACCTCAGACATGCAGTATCTGCACGACGAGACCAGACAGCAGGGCCTGGATGATGTCTTGCGTCTGCCCGGTAGCGCCTGGCAGCAAAACGACAGCGACAGCTTCAGTCATGGCTATACCAACGACAACTGGTGGTTGCGCTTCGCGGTTGGCAACACCGGTGCGCAGACGTCACGCCTGCTGGTGGAGCTGGCGTATCCGGTGCTCGACGAGGTTGAGGTCTGGGTGCTGGGCAGCAATAACCGCGTTGACGCACATTACCGGTTGGGCGACAAGCAGCCCTTTCACGAGCGCATCCTGCAGCACCGTTTTTTCCTGATTCCGCTGGAGTTGCCGCCTGCTGGCGAGCATATGGTGGTCTTGCGCCTGAAGACGACCAGCTCCATGCAGGCGCCCCTGACGTTATGGAATGAGCGCGACTATCATGAGCGGGATCAGCGGGTGCTGCTGGCCGAGGGACTCTTCTTTGGCGGCATGGGACTGATGGTGCTCTACAGCATCTTTGTCTTTGTTGCGCTGCGCGACCGCCTCTATTTTTACTACGTGCTTTTTGTGTTCAGCCTGCTGGTGTTTCTGGCCAGCCTCAAGGGGCTCAGCTTCCAGTTCTTCTGGCCACAGGCCACGCAATGGAATGACCGGGTATTGATCGTGACACTGGCATCCATGATGGCCTCTGGTGGTCTTTTTACCATCCGCTTCCTGCGTATACGCGAGTACATGCCACGGTTCTTCTGGCTGACGCTCGGGCTGGTGGTGATGACATCGCTGACGGTGGTCCTGGCTTTCTTCATGAGCTATGGCCAGCTCATGCAGCCATTGATTGTCACCGCTGCGCTGTCCTGCCTTGTGCTGCTGGGCGGTGGCGTCTGGCGCTGGCGTCAGGGCGATCGTTCGGCACGTTTCTACACGATTGCCTGGGGCTCGATGCTGCTGGGCGGTGTGGTGCTGGCGCTGAACAAGTTCCAGTTGTTGCCGCAGAATTTCCTCACGGAAAACGCCATGCAGATGGGCGTGGCCGCAGAAGTCATCCTGCTGTCGCTGGCCATTGTTGATCGTATCAATGAAGAGCGGCGTCAGCGCTTTCGGGCACAGCAGAATATTCTCGCCTCCGAGCGGCGCGCGCACGAAGCCCAGTACAAGGCGCTGGTCGCCGAGCGCGAGGCCAATGAACTGCTGGAGCAGCGTGTGCACGAGCGCACAGAGGCACTGCAGATTGCCAACCGTAAACTCGAAGAACTCAGTACCTCGGATCAGCTTACCGGACTGCGCAACCGCCGTTATCTGGATCGCGCATTGCAGGAAGAGTGCTGTCGCTGCCAGCGCTACCAGCATCCCCTGGCAGTGCTGTTGCTCGATATTGATCACTTCAAGCGTTTCAATGACGAGTTTGGCCATGACGTTGGCGATGAGTGCCTGCGGCGTGTTGGTGCGGTGCTGGCGATGGAAATGCGCACGCCCATTGATCATGTGGCGCGTTACGGCGGTGAAGAGTTCTGTGTGGTGATGCCGGAAACCGAGCTTGAAGGTGCCCGTATAGTGGCAGAGCGTATCCGTTCCGCTGTCGAATCCATGCGCTTCACGGTGGGCGACCGCGTGGTGCCGGTGACGGTGAGTATCGGGGTTGCCTCTATGGTGCCGCCGGATGAGGACTACAGTCGCGAAATGCTGAAGAAGGCAGACGTGATGCTGTATGAGGCCAAGGCGGCCGGCCGCAATTGCGTGATGACGCCAGGACGGTCGGGCAACAGGGCCTGATGCTTGCACGCTTGCCCTGATCGTTTGCAGTAATTCCCATGAAAAAGGCGGCCGCAAGGGCCGCCTTTTTTTATTACACAAAGGCTCAATCCTGGATACGGCGCCAGGGTTTTGCTTCTTCCAGTGCGTAGGCAATTTCCAGCAGCGTGCGCTCGTCACCGTGATTGGCCGAGAACTGCACGGCGATGGGCAGGCCAAGGCTGGTTGCCCCCATGGGCAGCGAAATGGCCGGGCCGCCACTGGCGTTATTAAGTGGCGTGAAGCTCACATAGTTCAGCAGGCGCTCAAACAGCGAGTCAAAGTCCTGCTCGGGTGAAAGGTGACCAATCTTTGGGGTGGTGTGCGCAAGGACGGGGCTGAGGATGAGGTCGTAGTCATCAAAAATCCGCGCATAGTCATCCTGTGACTTTCTCAGGCGATACAGCACCATTGGCGTCTTCAGGAAGTTCTTCTTGTAATGCGAGGCTAGACCGCGACTCAGGTTGTCCAGCTTTGATGCATCGAAGTCGGGGCTCATGATCTTCTTGCCGAAGGTCGAGACAAGGAACGAGAGCATGCCCCAGTAAATGCTGAAGTCACTGGCAAAGGTTTTTGTGATGGGGAGCGGCATCTCCGTTACGTCATGCCCCATGCTCTCCAGCAGTGCCGCGGTGGCATTCACGGTGGCACGGGTTTCGGCATCGGTGGCATTGCCGGTGATGGAGTCATGGACCAGACCAATGCGCAGGCGTCGGGTGCCGGGGCCCTTGACCAGGCCGACCGGAGCCAGCTTGCGGTTGCGGTATGACTGTTCGGCACCGGCATAGAAGTGTGCCGTGTCGCGCACGCTGCGCGTGACCACGCCTTCGGACACGATATTGACCGGTAGGGAGCGCGTTGCTTCGGAATCTACCAGTCGTCCCCGTGTCGGCTTGAGGCCGATGAGGCCGCAGGCTGCAGCAGGAATGCGGATGGAACCGCCGCCATCATTGGCGTGGGCAATCGCCACCACCCCGGCAGCCACCAGTGCCGCCGAACCACCGGAGGAGGCGCCAGAAGAGTAGTCGGTATGCCATGGGTTGCGGGTAGGGGCGCTGCCCATGTATTCGGTTGATGCATTGAAGCCGAACTCGGGCAGGGTGCTCTTGCCCAGGCAGACAAAGCCCTGATCCATGTACTGCTGCGCAAAGGCACCATCGGCCCTGGCCGGGCGCCCGTTGACCGCCTGCGAGCCATGGTTGGTGGGCAGGCCTCGGATATCGGTGTTGTCTTTTACAAAGGTGGGAACGCCGGCAAAGATGCCCCTGGTTCGGGTGTCTGCCGTTGCCAGCGCCTGCTCAAAGGCCGCCAGCTCGATTGCGTTGATGTGGCTCTCTACCTGGTGTGCGCGCGCAATGGCGGCCTCTGCGACTTCACGGGCACTGACGGCGCCACTACGGAGCAGTTCAGCGATGCCGACGGCATCAAGGTCACTCAGGATATCGCCGGAAAAGGCATGAATGGTCTTGGTCATGGTGGTCGTATGCTTGTAGTTGAGGCAAGCGTCTACCCTGCGCGACACCCCGCAGGATGTCCAGACCCGGGAGTGTCAGCTTATGACCCTGCAAGTCCCGGTCATCTGGCTGTGCGATAGGCAACCTCGTCTATCACACGGGCAACTGCATCGCGGAACAGGGGTTTGGTCAGGTAAAAATCCACGCCTGCCGCGTAGGCGCGTTCCTTCATTTCCGTGATGGCATGGGCGGTCAGTGCGGCAATGGGTGTGCTGTCTAGCGGGGCCGGCAACTGGCGGATATGGCGGGTGGCGTCATAGCCATCCATGACCGGCATTTCGCAATCCATGAAAACCAGATGGTAGGGGGCGCTGCCCTGTATCCGTTCAAGCGCCTCCTTGCCATTGTTGCAGCAGTCGGCCTGTATGCTGTGGTACTTGTCCAGCATGCCCAGGATCACGCGCTGGTTGATGTGGTTATCCTCAACAACCAGCACACGGATGTTTTCACTGTGGCGGGAAGGTGCTGTCGCGTCCGGCGTCTGGGGCTGATCCATGGTTTCGGTGGGCAGGACCAGGGGTAGCGTCAATGTAAACACCGAGCCACTGCCCGGCGTGCTTTCCTCGGCCAGCGTGCCGCCCATCAGTTCTGCCAGACGTCGTGCAATGGCAAGGCCAAGGCCGGTGCCGCGCTGTTTGAGGTTGGTGCGCTGTGTGCCCTGTTCGAACGGTTCGAACAGTCGGTCAAGCAGGTCTTCATCGATGCCTTCACCGCTGTCGATGACCCTGAGGCGAATGACATCCCTGCCGTTTTCGGTATCACGTAGCGCGTGCAGCCTGACAAATCCTTGCCGGGTAAACTTTATGCCGTTGCCCAGCAGGTTGACCAGAATCTGTTGCACCCGTTCGGCATCACACACGATACCTGGTGGTAGTGACGGGTCGATATGCAGTTGCAGTTCCAGTCCGGCATTGCTGGCCATGGCTGAAAACTGTCGGCAAAGGTTCGGCAGTTTTTCGCGGATGTCACAGGCCTGAGGATTTATCGGAAACTTGCCGGCCTCGATTTTGGAATAATCAAGAATGTCGTTGACGATGTGCAGCAGCAGCTTGCCGGAATCCTCGATCATGTCGAGATATTCTCGCTGCTTTTCGTCAAGACTGGTTCCTTTCAGTAGCTCGGCCATGCCAAGTACGCCATTCATGGGCGTACGTATTTCATGGCTCATGGTGGCAATGAAGTCCGATTTTGCCTGGGTGCTCACCCGTTCTTGCTGCAGGGCATTCAGTGCATTCTGCTTTTCCCTGGAGATGATGGCGTGTGCCATCTGGTCGGCGATCTCACCGGCAAATGAGGTTTCATCGGCATACCAGTGACGCATGGGACCAACGTGTTCGCAGCAGACCACGCCAGCAACTTTGCCGTTAACGCGAATGGCGGCGTCCAGCATTGACGAGATGCCGGACGGCAGAAGATAGCCATCACGGAATTCGCTGGTGCGCTCATCCTCGCACGCATCACTGGCATTGATGGCCCGGCCGCTGATCAAGGCCTCGAAATAACGGGGGTAGTCGCGTGATGTCAGGACGACATCATTCCGGAAAGTATTCATCAGGCGGTCATACGAGCAGAACTGGCGGAGCAGGGTGTTGTTCTCCTCAAGCAACCAGATGCCGGCATGTCGCACTTGTAATGTGTGGGCGACCAGTTTTGATAATACCTGCGCATACGCAAAAAGGTCGCCGCTGCCTTGCAGGGGATGTTCGGCTGCCTTGACGACGGCGCGGTGGGCAAGATGCTGTCTCTCCTGCTGCGCCACACGTGCCGAGCTGTCACTGACGAAACCAACCAGCTCTTTCAGTGTGCCATGTTCATCAAAGATGCCCTCGCCGTGCTCCTGTACGGGCTTCAGTGTTCCGTCCGCAGTCACTATCCGGTAGGACACGTCAAAGGAGCCATTGTTGGCCAGTCCGTTCTGTATGTCTTGCCAGAGGCGCTCACGATCACTTTCCTGGATGAGCGAGGCGTAAAATCCCGGATTCTGCGTGAATGCTTCGGCAGCAAAGCCGGTCAGTGTCTGGATCTGTCCGCTGACCTCCAGCATGGTCCACTGGCGGTCGTTCAGGCAGCGATAGGCCATGCCCGGCAGGCGGGCAAACATGGAGTCCTGGGAGGAGCTGGCACACATGGCAGTAGTCATTCCCTGATTGTTCTCCTAGCATAGAAGAGATACGGCCTGTTCAATGTTCGTGTCCAGACCAGCAGTCAGTGGAATCGTCCGCTGACGCCTTTCCGGCTGCTACGGGTGTCCGCATGTCTCGTCTTCCCAACCTGTTTTATGCCCAGTCGGGTGGCATGACGGCCGTCATCAATGCAACGGCCGCCGGTGTGGTGCAAACCGCACGTCTGCACCGTGACAGGATAGGCCGGGTGTACGCCGGCGAAAACGGCATCATGGGGGCACTGCAGGAAAACCTGCTGGATCTTTCCCGCGAGTCGGAGGCGGCCATCCGTGACTTGCGGCATACGCCGGGTGGCGCATTCGGTTCCAGCCGTTTTGCGCTGGGGACACCGGCAAGCCATCCGCACCACTACGCCCGTATCATTGATGTCTTCCGCACCCACAACATCCGCTGGTTTCTTTACAACGGCGGCGGTGGCTCGGCAGGGACGTGCCTGCATGTGGCCAATGCTGCTCGCGCGGCAGGGTATCCGTTGTCCGTTATTCATCTGCCCAAGACGGTGGATAACGACATGGTGCACACCGACTTCTCGCCGGGTTTTGGCTCGGTGGCCAAATACACGGCCATCAGTACGCGCGAAGCGGCGCTTGATGTTGTCTCCATGTGCAGGACATCGACCCAGGTCTTTGTGATGGAGGTCATGGGGCGACACGCGGGCTGGATTGCGGCGGCCAGTGGGTTGGCCCAGGAAGGCGGCGCCGGTGCGCCGCATATCATTCTTTTTCCTGAGGTGGCGTTTGATCAGGAAAAATTTCTGGCGGCGGTGCAAAAGGCCGTTGCCGCAGACGGTTTTTGTGTGGTGGTCACGGCAGAAGGGTTGGCTGTAAACAATCCTGATGTCGGTGAGCATGTGCTGATGCCGGCCGATCATGGCAAGGACCTGCTCAATGTGCATACGGGCAAGGCGGCTCCCTACATTGCGGCACTGGTTGAACGTCGTCTGAAATTGCGCTGCCACTTTGCGGTCAGCGATTACCTTCAGCGCTCGGCCCGCCATATCGCTTCTGCAGTTGATGTGGATGCTGCCTGGCGTGTGGGCGAGGCAGCGGTGACCATGGCGCTGGCCGGTGAGGACAGGGTGATGGCGTCATTGCTGCGCAATGACGGCCGCAAGGCACAATGGAAAATTGTGCCCGTACCACTGGAGAAAGTTGTCGGAAAGGAAGTGTGTCTGCCGCGCCGGTTTATCCGCCGGGACGGCTTTGGCATCACGGAGGCATGCCGTGAGTATCTGCAACCGTTGATTGTCGGGGAGGATTATCCTCCTTACCGGAATGGCTTGCCCTGCATTGCGAAACTGAAGTGCATCAGGGTTGGCAAAAAACTGCCCCTGCTTTGTCTGGTCTAGTCAGGTTTTTCTTGCCAGTGCAGCTTCCACGGACTTGCACAGCGTTTCAAGTATCATGATGCGTGCATATTCCACATCATTGGCTGGAACAAGATTCCATGGTGCGATTTCCGTGCTGGTGCGTTCCACCATGTCACAAACTGCCCGCTCATAATCTTTCCACTTGCGACGATTGCGCCAGTCATCCGGCGTGATCTTGTGGTTCTTGTAGGCAACCTGCTCGCGCTCACGAAAGCGGCGCAGTTGCTCGTCCTTGGTGATGGCCAGCCAGAACTTCACTACAATGACGCCGTTGCGAACGAGTTGCTCTTCAAAATCATTGATCTCGGCGTATGCACGCATCCAGTCTGCGTCCGAGCAGAATTTTTCCACGCGCTCTACCAGTACCCGGCCATACCATGACCGGTCAAAAATGGTGACATGGTTGTGGCGCGGCAAATGTCGCCAGAAGCGCCAGAGATAGGGCTGTGCGCGCTCTTCATCCGTCGGTGCGGCGACTGGAATGACATTGTACTGGCGGGCATCCAGCGCGGCGGTCACGCGGCGGATGCTGCCACCCTTGCCGGCGGCATCCTGGCCTTCGAATACGATTACCAGGGAGCGTTTCGTAAAACGTGGATCACGGCTGAGTATGTTCAGGCGGCCCTGATATTTTTCCAGCAGCGAGACATATTCCTTCTTGTCCATGGACGGGCTGTAATCAAGCGTGTTCAGCACGTTCCGGCTGTCCAGTTCCGGCAGCAGGTGAGCTGCGGCAGGTTTGCGCCGTTCTGCCGGCGCGGCGAGGCGAGCCTCCAGCGCCTCCAGCAGCAGGTTGCCAGCCGTCAGGTAGCGGTAATGCGGGTCCTCGCCTTCTATCACCATCCAGGGCGCATCGCCTGTGCTGGTTTCTCGTAGGGTGTATTCCGATACCTTGCGAAACTTGTCGTAGGACTTGAAGCGTTCCCAGTCGGTTTCGGTAACGCGCCAGCGTGACTTCGGGTCTTTTTCCAGTTCCTTTAGGCGTTTGCGCTGGGCGCTTTTGGAGAGGTGAAACCAGAGTTTTATGACAAGGGCGCCATCGGTGACCAGCATCTGTTCGAAGTGCCGGATTTCCTCAATGGATTGCACCAGATCCCCTTGTGATGTCTTGCCGGTTACCCGGTCGACGATGGGGTCCGTGTACCAGGAGCCAAACAGCACGCCAATACGGCCTTTGGGAGGAAGCGCACGCCAGAATCGCCACATGTGCGGTCGCTGCGCCTCTTCATCCGTCGGGTCGCCAAACGCATGGGTGTGGATGTGGCGCGGATCAAGCCATTCATTGAGCAGGTTGACGGTCTCGCCCTTGCCAGCGCCATCCACGCCGGCAACGATGATGATGACCGGGAAATTGCCTTTTTCCAGTAGCCGGTACTGTGCCAGCAGCAAGGCATGGCGCAATTCCGGTTCGCGCTTCTTGTATTCCTCTTTTGAAATGCGGTGGCCAACTTCTGCGGCTTCAAACATGACACTGATCCTGTGCTGTTCCGGTTTGTGTCCGGGTATTATCTGGCGGTTTGCAGTTCGCCCAGTGAATGCATGTCCAGTGCGACCATGCAATTGCGGCCGCCTTCCTTGGCGCGATAGAGCGCGTCGTCTGCTTCCTTGATCAGCGTTTCTGAGCTGGCGGACAGATAATGCTCGTTGCACACCAGCCCGAAACTGCCACTCAAGGGAATGCGTTCTCCCGAGTCGGAGGTAATAACCAGCTCGGCAAGGTTGGCGCGACAACGCTCTACCAGTGTGCTGGCACCTGACAGGGTGGTGTCAGGCAGCAGCAGCATGAACTCCTCTCCACCATAACGCCCCACTGCATCACACTGCCGGATTGTGCTGCGCAGCAGGCGCGCCGTTTCAATGAGCACGCGATCACCCGTGGGATGCCCCCAGGTATCGTTGATTTTCTTGAAATGATCCAGATCCAGCAGCACGACACACAGTGGCGGGCCATGACGGAGGGTGCGTGCCGTTTCCTTGTCCAGCATTTCAATGATACTGCGACGGTTGTGGATGCCGGTGAGGCCATCCGTGCGGCTGAGTTCGCGGATCGTGTCTTCGCGTTTGCGCCACCAGTTGAGTGTCTGGTCGGCGATCAGGACGATGAATACGATGTGTGGTGCTGCAAACAGCCATGAACTGACGGTCCAGAACAGTTCGCTGCTGACATCCGTCGGGACCTTGAATACGGGGGCATACGGAATGGTGCCAATGGCGGACAGGTAGCTGAGTGTGGCAAGGGCAATCAGTGAGCTGATGAAAGCCGCCCAGACGACCATGCGGTTAAGCACGATAAAGCCAAACACCGGGCCACCGAGGAGAACCACCCCGGCAGCAATTTCCATCGTGCCGACATAGTTGCTGCAGGCCACCAGTGTCAGCCCGAAATACATCGTAGTGACCAGCTGGTAGGCCAGCAGGTTCGGATGCCTGCGACGCAGCAGCAGTCCGGCGACCAGTAGCAGGGCCGCGCCCAGCGTGATGCAAAGCTCGATAAAGAACAGTTCGTGCATGACGGTCGCATTGATCAGTTTGTCACTGTCGGGGCGGTGCAGGGCGTATTGCCCCCACAGCAGATACTGGGTGTTTGTCAGCAGCAGCATGATGACGGGGATCATCCCCTTGTCGGTGTCGCTCCACTCCAGTACGGATGCAATGCGTTGTCGCCACGTATTCATTGGTTAACCTTGTCCCTGCATGGTGGCCGTATTGTCTGGTCCGGGTGCCGGCCTTGTCCCTGATGGCCCATGTTTAACCTATCCCTTGTCGGCTGGCCAGACCAGCGAGGGGCTTCGGGCTGCCGGCGGTCACTGGCGGGCGCGGGATCGTTGTTCCGGCGTCCGGCACTGCAGTATTCGTCCGGATGCGGTATTGTTGTGACCCGTCAGTTTTGAGTGGAGCAGTCATGACAGAACTTGTCACCATCAGTGTTGTCGACCATGTGGCCGATATCAGGCTCAATCGGCCCGAGAAAATGAATGCCCTCAGCATTCCCATGTTCGACGCGATCAATGCTGCTGCCGAACAGGTCATGTCGGACCGCTCCATCAGGGCGGTGGTTCTCTCCGGGGAAGGCCGCGCCTTCTGTGCGGGCCTGGACCTGTCCAATTTCACCAATCCCGACACCTTTGGCGGTGGCGATGCCTTTGGCAATGGCCGTGGCGGCTACTGGCCGAACTTCTACCAGAAGCCGGGCTACCTCTGGAAAGATGTGCCGGTGCCAGTGATTTGTGCCCTGCACGGCGTGGTGTTTGGTGGCGGCCTGCAGATTGCACTGGGTGCTGACATCCGCATTGCCCATCCGGAAACCCGCCTGTCGCTCATGGAGATCAAGTGGGGGCTGATTCCGGACATGAGTGGTACCCAGACCCTGCGTGATCTGGTACGGCTGGATGTGGCCAAGGAGCTCGCCTTTACCGGGCGCATCGTGGAGGCACCAGAGGCGCAACAGATCGGCCTGGTGACACGTCTGGATGACAATCCCCGTGAAGCTGCACTGGCCATGGCACGAGACATCGCCCAAAAGAATCCGCAGGCGGTCACGCTGGGCAAGTTGCTGCTTGAAAGCACCTGGCATGGTGATGATGCGCGCGGCCTGGAAATGGAAGAAAAGCTGCAGGCACAGCTGCTGATGACGCCCAACCAGATGGAGGCCGTCATGGCGGGCATGCAGAAGCGTCCGGCAAACTTCACCGAGCGCACCATCGACCGCCTGCATCGTGCAGATCCCCTGAAAAACATCGGTTAAGTGCGGGTGAATGAACTGTTGTTACATATCAGGATGTTGTTACGGCAAATGCTGAGCTAGATTCTGTTCAGGCTGATGTGTGTCAGCGATTTCCCTGCGGGGTGGAGGGTTGCCATGATCCGGTATGTATTGCTTGCTGCCATGACCTCGGCATCCGTGGTCGCGCTTTCCGGCTGTGCTGCATCCGGTGGTAACAATGCGGCTGAGACAGAGGTCAGTGTACCAGCGAATGCGGCCACGCTGCTCCGGAGTGGGGAATGGGTGGTGGAGGATATCAATGCGGGCGGCATCATTGACCGCTCCCGCGTGACGATTCGTTTTGGTGATGATGGTCGTGTTGCCGGCAAGGCCTCCTGCAACAGTTTCATGGGTCGCTACACGCAGACAGGCAATGGTCTGGTCTTTGCAGGAATCGCTACCACGATGATGGCTTGCCCGACAGCACTGATGGATCAGGAGCGCGAATTTCTGGAAATTCTTGGAGCGGTAACGCGCTTTGAGCTGACGCCGGATGGTGCATTGATCCTGCATACGGACGACCAGCGAACGCTCAAGGCCCGTCGCGGCTGACCTGTCAGGGACGCTGTAACAAGCGTCCTTTTTATTTCGTGTTTTTCTCAAGGAACGAGTCATGCCTCCGCACGCTTCCCGCCCCATGATTCTGACTGGAACCCTTCAGGGCGCATTGCTCTGGTGGCTGTGGCATGCCCACGCCAATAACGTCTGGCCATCAAATGCACCAATGTGGCAGGGGGCAATTCTCTGGCTGGTACTGGCAGTGCCAGCCGCATTTTATCTGTCGGAAAACAGCGGGCTTTCGCGGTTGCGCCGTGCCGTGTTGCTGGGCGCTGTGGCGGTAGGGTATGCGCTGTTTGGCGCTTATGCCGGCTGGATGGGATTGCCACTGGAAACGCTGGAGCACAGTGGTCCTCCTGCGGCGTTCGGGCAGGTGCTGGCGGCACTGATTCTGGGGTTCATGCTGGTGCCTCTGGTCGCCGCATGGGATGCATCGCAGCGCAAGTGGCACTATCCGCAGTTGTTTGAGCAGGCCTGGCGTAACGGCTTGCTGGGTGCCAGTGTCATCGCGCTGGTCATGCTGTTCTGGGGCGTGCTGTGGGCCGGTGCCATGCTGATGAAAAGCCTCGGGCTTTCGTTCATCAAGGAACTGATCAGCGAGCCCGTCTTTGCCTTTCCCGTTACCGGCATGGTGACGGGGGCCGTGTTTGCGCAGGGCCATGCCCGTGCCGACATGCTGATCAATCTGCGGCGCTACTGGCTTGCTCTCAACACCTGGTTGTTGCCGTTGCTGCTGGTGTTTGGCGTGATGTGGGCAGTGGCACTGCCCTTTACCGGACTGGAGCCCCTGTTCAGTACGCGTCACGCGGCCTACATCCTCTTGTGGTTCACCGCACTGGCCGTGCTGTTCATCAATGCGGCCTGGCAGGATGGCGACAACGGCAGCGCCAGCAACATGCCATATCCATACTGGCTTGCGCAGTGTGTGCGCGTGGCATGGCTTACGCTGGTGCCGGTCACAATCGTCGCCGGCTGGGCCTTGTATCTGCGCATTGCACAGTACGGCTGGACCGAGGATCGCGTGTGGGCAACCTTCATCTGGCTGCATGCGTTTGCCTATGCCACCGGTTATTCGGTGTCGGTTTTTTCGCGCTGGTTGCCGCGCCTGCGGGGGCGTGGCTGGATGGCAAGTATTGGCCCCGCCAATGTTGCGGTGGCACTGCTGGGCGTCACCAGCCTGATCCTGCTGGTCTCGCCGGTGGCCGATCCGCGCCGGCTTGCCGTCAATGATCAGGTGGCGCGACTGCTCAGTGGTGCAGTCACGCCGCAGGAATTCGATTACAGGTATCTGCGCTTTCAGTCGGGGCGCTGGGGCTTGCTGGCGCTCAAGGAGCTGGGCAACGGAAAGGGCGATGCAAGGACCGCTGATATTGCCGGCCGTGCGCGGCAGATACTGGCGCAAAAATCACCCTATGGTCGTGATGCTGACAATGATGTGGCGTCGAAGGGTTTGTCTCGCGATGATGCACGGGCGCGAATCCAGATATTGCCTGCGGGCATGAACGTGAGTGAGGCACTGCTCGATACGCTGCGCAATCCGGCGGCAGATGATCGCACGCGGCAATGTCTGCAGCCGGACAGAAACTGCACGGCATGGTTGCATGACTTCAATAGTGATGGTCGTAATGAAGCACTGCTGCTGGTGACACATGGCGATCACAACGCCAGCTGGACGCAGGCCCTGCTGTTTGCCGAGTCGGACAAGGGATGGGCGTTTGCTGCCGAGTACAACAGCAACGTTGCCATGCAGGACTGGCGGCAGTCCATTGAGGCACAACAGGTAAAAATCGTGAAGCCGGAGTGGCCCGAACTGGTGGTAAAGGAAAAGCGATTGAGGGTGTCGACGACCAGTTTAGGCCATGAGTGAAAGCATTCTCGCGTACAGGGCGTAGTCAATGCCCGGTTTTCTGCAGCAGCCGCCACCGGGAAAATATAACAAATGGGTGATGTGGATCGTATTAACAGCATGGAAATGTTTTGCGTATATGATCAGTGCATTGCTATGCTAATGCACTTGATTAAAAAACAAACAAGGAAGTAATAATGATGCGCGCTGTATTTTTCTTGATGGCCACGTTTGGCCTGTCCTTTCCTTTACATGTGCGGGCCAACGAGATGCCATCCGGGCCGCAATTTGATGCGGCAGCATTTGATGCCTCACTTAACTACCGGACCGGCAGGATTGTACTGCCGAATGGGAAAGCTGAGCTGAATCTTGGAGATAGCTTCCGGTATCTTTCGCCAGCGGATACGGATCGCCTGCTGGTCGAGGCATGGGGTAATCCCAAAAGCGACCCTACCCAAGGGATGATTATCCCGGCAAATGTGAGTCCACTTGAGGCTTCGGGATGGGGTGTTGTTGTTGAATATGAAGATAGTGGTCATGTCAGTGATGCTGATGCAAACGACATTAACTATGATGAATTGCTTGTCAGCATGCAGAAAGATACCAAGGCCAATAATGAAGCACGTGAAAAGGCTGGCTTTGGCAGCATTGATCTTGTTGGTTGGGCGAGTAAACCGTATTACGACGAGACTGCCCATCGCATGCATTGGGCGAAGGAGCTCAAGTTCAGCGAGTCGGATGGCAATACCCTGAATTACAACATTCGTGTGCTTGGTCGTGAAGGCGTGCTGGTTCTGAATGCAATTTCTGGCATGAACCAGTTCGCAGCAATCAAGCCTGATCTTGAGAGAGTGGTAAGGGTGGCTGAGTTTACGCCGGGCAATCGCTATACGGAGTTCAATGAAGCAACAGATCGTGCCTCTGAATATGGGTTGGCGGCATTGGTTGCGGGTGGTGTTGCTGCCAAGGCTGGATGGCTTGCACCGATTCTGTTGTTCTTCAAGAAATTTGCTGTCCTTCTTTTGCTGGGCATCGGTTGGCTTGGCAAGAAAATATATGGTTTTATTCGTGGGGAAAAGGTTTCAGCCTGAACACTTTGGTGTAGTGCCATCTGAAACGATGCCGGCTTATGCCGGCATCGTTTTTTAATTCATACTGGGCCTGAAACAGGCTAGGGAAGATGGTTCAGTTCTTGCCCGATCCTGGTAATTCAATATTTTTTGGCCACAGCAGCCACATTTCGCCGCGCTGCTTCATGTTGCCCGCCAGCGCGCCTGCATCCTTGCCGAAGCCCCAGAAAAAATCGGCACGTACCGGTCCGCGAATGGCACCGCCCGTATCCTGTGCCTGCACCAGACGGTTCATTGCGGCACCCGTATCCGGTCGTGTTGTGGCCAGATACACCGGGCTGCCCAGCGGGGTGAATTTCGGGTCGATGGCAATGCTGGCGGCATCGGTCAGTGGCACGTTGAGCGCACCAATTGCGCCATCAGCATTGTTCGGCAGGATGCGGAAAAACACGTAGCTGGGATTGGTGTTCAGCATTTCATTCAGGCGCTGCGGATTGGCCTGGCCCCAGGCGCGAATGCTCTGCATGCTTGCCTGGTCCAGTGTCATCTCGCCATTGTCGACCAGCCATTTGCCGATGGACCGGTAAGGGTGGCCGTTCTGGTCGGCATACCCCAGGCGCAGCATCGAGCCGTCCTCCATCTGTACCTGGCCAGATCCCTGTATCTGCAGGAAAAACGCATCAACCGGATCATCGGCCCATGCCAGGACTTCACCTTTTACCGGCGGCGTGCCTTGCTCGATGTCTGCACGGCTCCAGTAGGGCAACACTTTTTTGCCGTCCAGCCGGCCGCGCAGGCGTTTGCCTTTCAGCTCCGGATATACGCTGCCCAGCTCCAGCGTCAGCATGTCCTCGGGTACGCCGTATAACGGCACGCTTCCCGGTTTGGGTGCGAGGCTGCCGGTGAGCAGTGCTTCGTAATAACCGGTGACCAGTCCTGTCTTGCTGCCGGTGCTGCTTTCGATCTGCCACGGCGAAAAATGGGTTTCGAAAAAAGTCCGGATGGCCGCATCGTCCGGATTGGCCAGTGCCGCCGCATTGGCACAGGGGGTTTGCCAGTCGGCACGGCGGGCCAGCTTTTCACAGGACTTCAGCCAGGCGGACCAGCTGGCCTGCAACTGCTCGCCAGGCCAGGCCGGCAGATTTTGCCATTCGGTTGCGCGATAGACGGCCGTGACCGGCGCAGTGGTCTGTGTGGTGCTGCCGCTTTTGCCGGGCGCCGGAGCAAACAGGGAGCAACCACTGAGCAGGGCTGGCAGCAGTACCAGTGAGGCAAGACGCATGAATGATTTCCAGATGGGCCAGGAGTCCTGATTGTTACGCAAACCAGACAGCGGCAACAGGGGCGTCAGGGCCGGGACAGCGTGTCCAGTGCGGACAGCTCCTGCTGCAAACGGTCAAGGAACAGGGTCCGCACGGCAGCTGGCACCCTGTCTGCGGGGAAGCAGCGCACAATGTTTTTGTGATCGACGCCGTCATCAAGGGAGTAGGCGATGTTTTCTACCTGTGTCGTGCCGGACTCGGCCTGTGCCAGATTAAGCGAGTGAACCGGGTCTGTTCCCAGGGTGTCACCGGTGGCAAAAAAATTCAGGTGGCGTTTTACGTTGTCCGGAATGCGGCGAACGGACGCACCCCATTGCGGCGGGTACAGGCGGCCGGCGCCGCCAGCTGCCAGTGACACCATCAGGTCAACGGCAATGCCGGACTGGCGCAACAGGTGCGACACCTTGACGACCTGAAAGCCGCCCTGACTGTAGCCAATCAGTGCAACCGCCCGCCCGGCATGTGCGGCCTGCTGAACATCGCGCGCAATGATGGTGGGGGACAGATGATTGCTGTACAGCGTGGTATCGGCGTAGCCGGCGTTGCGCAGGAAGGTGAGCAGATGGTTTTGCATGTGCCGGCCGGCCAGCAGGCCATGCACGAGTACAATGCGGGGGCCGTCGTAGTGTGCCGGTGGTGAGGCCTGCCAGTGCGGATGTTTGCTCATGATGTTGTGCTGGTTGATCCGCTTATTTCTTTGCGCGCGCCTTGAACGCCAGCTTGCGCAGTCTCTGCGCCTCGGCCTTCAGTGCTTCCTTTTCTGCCAGCCGTTGCTGCACGATGGCGTCTTCAGCCATGGCGATCTCAGGTGTTTCCAGCGAGATCAGGCCCAGGGTGGCAGTACGGAATTCATTGATCAGCAGGGTGGCGATCTTGTGAAAATCGACATGACCGCCACTGCCAAGACAGCCACGTTGCCGGCCAATGACCTCTAGGAATTCCACATCCAGTTCCGGCAGCGTTTCCAGCTTGAAGCGCTTTTTCATCAGCTCCGGATAATTTTTCAGGAAAAATGCCGCCGCCCAAAGGCCGACCTCATCATTGTTGATGGCCGTTTCCTTGATGGCGCCACTCACTGCCAGACGATAACCACTGTTCGGGTTTTCGATCTTGGGCCAGAGAATGCCGGGTGAATCAATCAGCACAAGTCCGTTATGCAGGTCGATGCGCTGCTGTCCCTTGGTAATCGCAGGCTCGTTACCGGTCTTGGCAATCACCTTGCCCGCCAGGATGTTGATGATGGTCGACTTGCCCACATTCGGAATGCCGGTGATCAGCGCGGTAATGTTGCCCAGCTTGTCGGGTTTGGCCATCGACTGGTACATGCCGAGAATCTGGCGGATTTGTTCCGGGTGCACCGTGGTCACGGCCAGCGCTTTTACATTGTCTTCTTTCTGGAAGTGGGCCAGCCATTGCTGGGTCACGACCGGATCGGCCAGGTCACTTTTGCTGAGCAGTTTCAGGAAAGGCTTGCCGGCACGAAACTGGCTGATGACCGGGTTGGCGCTGCTGTACGGGATGCGGGCATCCACAATCTCGATGATCATGTCCACCTTGGGCAGGATGTCCTTGATCTCTCGGATGGCCTTGCTCATGTGGCCGGGGAACCAGTTGATGCTCATATGTTGCGCTGCACAAAGGGGCGGGAATGGCGCCATTGTAACCGGTCCGGGCCCGGGCCGGGCGACCGGAGGTCCGGAGAGTGCGGGCTTGCCGGCGTTCGGCTCCCGTCCGAACCGGCTTTGGGGGATAATCCCCGTTCTCTCCGGCCAGTGACCATTGCCATGTCCCTTCCTACCCGCGACGGCGTCAGCCCGAGTGCCGTTTTCCTGCAGGAGGGTGACTGGCCGACGCTACTGGCCTTTCTGGTGGCGCGCTTTCCCGGCGTAGGGGAGGCGCGCTGGCATGCGCGCATGGCGAGCGGCAGCGTGGTGGATGCCGGCAGTCAGGTGCTGACACCCGATGCGCCCTACCGGAAGGGCATCCGCATTTATTACTACCGCGAACTTGAGCACGAACTGCATGTGCCTTTCGACGAAGCCATTTTGTATCAGGATGACAATATTGTTGTCGCCGACAAGCCGCACTTCCTGCCCACGGCCCCGGTAGGGCAGTACGTAAAGGAAACCCTGCTGGTCAGGCTCAAGCAGCGGCTGGGCATTGATCATCTGGTGCCCTTGCACCGTCTGGACCGGGAAACCGCCGGCGTGCTCATCCTGTCAGCAAACATTGCAACGCGTGACGCCTATCACGCGCTGTTTCGCGACAACCGCATCAGCAAGACTTACGAGGCCATTGCACCGTGGAATCCTGCACATGCATTTCCCCTGACGCACAGCAGCCGCATTGACGTTGCAGAGACGTTCTACCGGCGTCACGAGGTGCCGGGTGAGCCAAACGCCATCACGATGATTGATGTGATGGAACAGCGTAACGGTCTTGCGCGTTACCGACTGCAGCCGGTTACCGGGAAGACACACCAGTTGCGTGTGCACATGGCTGCACTGGGTATGCCAATCCTGAATGATCCGTATTACCCCACCGAGACGGCGCGCAAGGGCGATGACTTTTCCTTGCCGTTGCAGTTGCTGGCCAGGACGCTGGCGTTTACCGATCCGGTCACCGGCGAGGAACAGTGCTTCGAAAGTCTCCAGCAACTTTGCAGCATGTGACCCGATTGACCGGGGTAGCTGTCTTGGCGGTCATGAGATGTCGCAGTTTCAACGTTACGATCCAGACGCGATGTACCTGCCAGCAGGATTTTCTGGCAGGCAGCGGATTCATTCCTGGGTGAGGTATTGGTAACGTGAAAATTACAAGAAAATTCCACGGCATGCTGGCTGCTGCATTGCTGGCCATGACTCCTGTCACAGCGCTGGCCGCTGCCGATCCTGTGCTGGGTGACATGAAGCCGCTCGCCAAACCGCTTCACATCAAGTTCTGTATTTTCGATCTGGTTGGCACGCAGGGTGATGTGTTCAGTTATGCCCGTGATCTTGCGCTGGAAGCGCGCAAATGGAACCTGTTTGTAGAGCTCAAGGCCTATAGCGACGAGCGTGTTGCCGCCGAAGATTTTAAGGCCGGCCAGTGTGATGGCGCTGCCATGTCAACCCTGCGCTCAAAGCAGTTCAATCACTTCATGGGCAGTCTGGATGCGGTGGGGGCATTGCCATCCATGAAGCACATGAAGGCATTCATTAACATGTTCACGAACAATCCAAAAATGAATGACTTCACCATCAGTGGCGACTACCAGACGGTAGCGGTCATTCCGCTGGGTGCTGCCTATGTCATGGTGAATGACCGCAAGATCAATTCGATTGAAAAGGCGGCCGGCAAGAAAGTCGCGGTACTGGAGTGGGACAAGTCACAGGCAAAAATGGTGCAACAGCTCGGCGCACAGCCGGTGGCGTCGGATATCACCAACTTTGCCGGCAAGTTCAACAACGGGCAGGTCGACATCATCGCTGCGCCGGCCCTGGCGTTCAAGCCGCTCGAACTGTACCGCGGGCTTGGTACCAAGGGCGCCATCTACCGCATGCCGCTGGTCCAGATCACGGGGTCCATCGTTATCCGTCGTTCAAAGTTCGTCAAGGACGTGCCGGAATTCGACAATCTCGTGCTCAAGCTGCGTTCCTATGCTGCAACCAAGCTGGATACGGTCTATGGAATGATCGACAAGAGTGAAAAGGATATTGATCCGAAGTACTGGCTCGACCTGCCCGAGGCAGAACAGCAGAAATACTCGCGGCTCATGCGCGAGTCCCGCATGCAGCTTACAAAAGACGGGACATACGATCCCCGGATGATGGCAATCCTGAAGAAGGTGCGGTGCAAGATTGATCCGGCAAACTTCGAGTGTGCACTCAAGGATGAATAAGCATCATCCGGACGATGATGCCGTTTGTCATGACGCCGTGCGGAATTCGCGCGGCGTCATGCCAAGCCAGCGCCGGAACGTACGGCTGAAATTGGAGGTATCGCCGTAACCCAGACGTTCGGCCACCATCTCTACTGGCAGTTCTGTCTGCAGCAGCAGCCAGCAGGCAAGCTCCTTGCGCACATCGTCCAGCAGTTGCTGGTATGTGGTGCCTTCCTCATGCAGATGGCGGATAAGGGTGCGTGACGATACGTGTTCTTCTTCCGCCATTTCTTCCAGCGTCGGGTAACTTTCCTTGCAGTGCACCAGGCGTGACTGTACCCGCTGGGTCAGGCTGCCTCCCTGCTGTTCCTTTTGCAGCAGGCGCTCACACTCGCGCAATGCAATACGGGCTGCCTCCGGGTCGGCGGCAAGGCTGGGACTGTTGATCAGGTTGGCGGTGACATGAATGCGCAGTTGCGCGTTACCAAAACTGTTCTGCACGGCAAGATGCTGGTACATCGCGGCCCATGGTGGCTCCGCGAAAGGCCACTCGATGTGCACTTCACCCTGCAGGGATTTTCCTGTCACTGTTTCCAGCAGCCGCAACAGGCTGGCAACAAAATGCCCGAGCAGGTACTCGCGCAATTCTTCGGGCATCATGTGTTCATCAATCACCATGCACAGGTTTTCGCCCTGCTCTTGCCGCATGGAGGCAACGCCCTGCCGCAACGAGGCATAGCGTTCCACCACTGCCAGTGCCTGCACCAGATTGTTGCTGGCGACCACCGCGCTGCCAAGCGCCCCATGAGCCGACAGTTGCGTCAGGTTGCCCACTTCAATGCCAAGCCATGGGCACTGTGACAGGGCCAGCGCATGCAGCGTCAGACGGCGCATCTGCTCCAGGCTCAGAAAGCGGTTGTCCGTGTGCAGCGTTTCCCAGTCAAGGTGGGTCCCCGCAATGATCTCGGCCTCGCCGAAGCCGCGACGTCGCAACTCTGCGCACAGCAGGCGTGCGTAGACCGGATGTATCGCGGGCTTGAGCCAGTGCTCCGGTTCGATCATGCGGCCTCCGCCGGTTGATATGTCATAAAAAGACGATTTATTGCCAATCCTAGCGGTTATTTCATCAGGAGGGGAGCCCTAGTCTGGAGCCTGTCTCATTGATGACTGAAAGGATCTGCCATGACTGCTGCCATTTCTTCTACGGATCACGCCGCGCTCACCTATCGCGATCGCAAGCGATACGCCTGGTTGCTGTCCGTGTTTGCCCCGCTGGGTGGACCATTGGGCCCCATTCTCTACCTGCAAA
This sequence comes from Moraxellaceae bacterium, assembly GCA_003543245.1. Taxonomy (GTDB): domain Bacteria; phylum Pseudomonadota; class Gammaproteobacteria; order Pseudomonadales; family Moraxellaceae; genus UBA2031. The sequence continues at coordinate 243,010 of DPJB01000025.1, forward strand.
CCGGCAGCGTGGTCTGGCTGTGGGCCTTCCTTGCGCTGTTCTATGTCGGCGTGACCATCCTGGACCGCCTGTTTGGCGAGGACCTGAGCAATCCGCCGGAGTCAGCGGTACCGCGTCTGGAGGCCGACAACTACTACCGCTATATCACCTACGCAGTCGTGCCCATGCTGTGGTTCGGTTTTTTCTTCAATGTGATCTTTCTCGCCACGCATGAACTGCCCTGGTATCACTGGCTTGCCGTGACGCTGACCACCGGCAGCATGCTGGGTTTCGGCCTTAACCTTTGTCACGAGATGGGCCACAAGAAGAACCTGCTGGATCGCAAGCTGGCCGTGGCCACGCTGGCGCTGGGTGCGTATGGACATTTCAGTGTCGAGCACAATCGCGGTCATCACCGTCATGTGGCAACTCCGGAAGATCCGGCGTCCTCGCGCATGGGTGAAACCATCTACCGCTTTGTCTTCCGTGAAATGCCGGGTGCCTTTTTCCGTGCATGGGATCTGGAGTGCGAGCGTATGGAGCGCCTCGGCAAGTCCGACTGGAGTCTGGACAATGAATTGGTACAGGGCGGTCTCATCACGTTTGTGCTGTATGCAGGCCTGATTGCACTGTATGGCGTTGCCATGGTGCCCATCCTGATGGTGGTGGCATTCTGGGGCGGTTTCCAGCTCACCTCCGCCAACTATATCGAGCACTACGGACTTATCCGTAAAAAGCTTGCCAATGGCCGTTACGAGCAGTGCCAGCCGCACCACTCATGGAACAGTAACCACATTGCATCCAATCTGGTGCTGTTCCATCTGCAGCGTCACTCGGATCATCATGCCCATCCGACACGCAGCTATCAGTCGCTGCGTGACTTCCCGGATCTGCCACGCTTGCCGGTGGGCTACTTCGGCATGTTCCTGGCGGCATATGTGCCACCGGTATGGTTTCGCATCATGAACCCGCGGTTGATCGAGGCGGTGAACGGTGATGTTACCCGTATCAATTTCATGCCAGCCAGACGGCAGCGCCTGATCCGTCAGTATGGCTTGACTGAGAAGGCGGTCGAGCAGCTGTAAGCGTAATGGACAAGTACCGTGGCGTCATACATTTGTCTGGTGAACATGGGGGATGATGCCTGAATATATGGATAATCATCCCCACACTCCTGCACGTGAAGGACAATTGAAATGACTGCCACGCCTGGAAATGCCACACGCCTGGCCCTGCTGTTGCTGACACTGTTGCCCGGAGTGTCATTGACGGCAGAGCCTGTGGTGGTGACCGAGAAATCCTTCAAGTGTCTGAAAGAGATGACACCTGTGCGCGGTTTCTTTGTAGACAATATTGCCGGCAATCTGGAGGGAACCCTTGCCGTGGCAAAATCACCGACGGGAGGCGTCTATCCTCCGGGGTCGGTGGTGCAGCTGTTTCCCAATGAAGTCATGATCAAGCGCGAGAATGGCTTCAGTCCTGTCACCAAAGACTGGGAGTTCTTCGAGATTGACGTGAGCAAGAACGGTTCCACCATCCGCAAGCGTGGCTTTGCTGATGTGAAAAACCGTTTTGGTGGCAACTGCTTTGCCTGTCATGTGCAGGCAAAGCCGGAGTGGGACATGATCTGCGAAGAGGGCCATGGCTGTGAAAAGCTGCCTATCGCAGATGGCGCCATAAAGGCCCTGCAGAATACTGATCCGCGCTGTACGGTGAATGATGCAACGCGCATGCAGAAGTTCAACGCCTGGATGATCAGGGTGTTCACGCCACTGTGATGTATTGAGTAGTGACGCATGCAATAAAAAATCCCCGCAACGGCGGGGATTTTTTATGAGCGCATGGATGTCAGTACGGCATCAATCCACCTCAAGCACCATGGCCGCGCCAATTCCGCCGGCGGCGCAGGCGGTGGTCAGTGCGGTCCCGCCGCCACGGCGTTTCAGCTCGTACAGGGCCTGTGCAATCACGCGGGCGCCGGTGGCACCAAAGGGATGGCCAAAGGCAATGCTGCCGCCATTCACGTTGAGCTTGCTGTAATCCACTTCACCCACGGCGGCCTTGCGGCCCAGCACGGTACGCGCATAGTCCGCGCTGGCCAGTCCCTTGATGTTGCAGGCCACCTGCCCGGCAAACGCTTCATGCATGTCGATCAGGGTCAGGTCGTTCAGGGTAAGGCCGGCGCGGTCGAGCGCAATCGGAGCCGCCAGCACCGGCCCCATCAGCAGGTCATCTTTCGGTGTTTTTGCGGCAAAGGCATAAGAACGGATATAGCCCAGAATCTCGCGCCCTTCGGCCTTGGCGCGTGCTTCGCTCATCAGCAGCAGCGCAGAGGCACCATCGGTCAGCGGACTGGCGTTGGCCGCCGTCACCGTGCCGGTGCCATGTGTATCGAATACCGGCTTGAGCTTGTCGTAGCTGCTGCGCTCGGACTGCTTGCGCACCAGGTTGTCGTCTTTCAGGACGCGGTTGCCCAGCTGTACGCCAATCACCTGACGGTCAAGACGACCTTCTTGCCATGCGCGTGCAGCATTGCTGTGTGAGGCATGAGCCAGATCATCCTGCTCGGCGCGCGTCACGCCCCATTTTTTCACCATTTTTTCGGTGCTCTGGCCCATTGTTTCGCCCACCGAGAATTCCGTGATGGAAGGCTGCAGCGGCAGGATGTCCTTCGGGCGCAGCGTGGAGAGCAGCTTGATGCGATCACCCACGGTCTTGGCAAAGTTCACATCGCGCAGGGTCGACGAGAATTTTGGCGACATGGGCAGGCGCACGCTGCTGGTGGAGTCGGTGCCGCCGGCAATCACTACATCGGCGTTACCGGCCAGAATGCTTTCGGCTGCACTGGCGGCAGTCTGGAAACTGGTCGCACAGGCGCGCGTAATGGAATATGCATCCAGATTGTCCAGGCCCAGCTGCAGGGCAACTTCGCGTGCAATGAAAGGCGCTTCCGGGATCATCACGGTCATGCCAAAGATCAGCTGATCAATCTCTGCCGGCTTCAGGCTGTTGCGGGCAATCAGTTCCTTCACGGCAAGTGCCCCCAGATCAATGGCGCTCATGTCGCGGAAGTTGGTCGCGATGCGAGCAAAGGGAGTACGCAGGCCATCAACAATGGCAATGCGGCCGTTCTGGTTGGACAGGGGCAGGCGTGTGGTCATGGCGTATCCTCGGGCTGGCGGTTGCCGTATCAGGCATGACGCGATTCTGGCAGCCGGCAGTCCACCGTCAATGACCGTAAAGGGTGACGGTAACGCTCAAAACGCAAGAAGAGGGGTTGGCCTTGGCGCTTCAGCAGCCGCGCAGGTATGCTGCAGGCCGCAAGGAGACCTGTCGTGATAATTCCACCGAACATGCTGGACCCGGATACGCTCGTGCGCCTGATCGAGGACTTTGTCACGCGCGAAGGCACCGATAATGGTGACGACACACCGCTTGAGACTCGCGTGCAACGCGTGCGTCATGCCCTCGACAAGGGCGTTGCGGTGATCGTGTTTGATCCGCTGAGTGAACAATGCCAGCTCATGCTCAAGCATGATGTGCCGCGCGAGCTGCTGGAGGAGGCCGGGGACAAGTAGCACCTCTGCTGCCTTGTCCCGGTTGCCGTCATTCTACTGTTTGCTTTTTTTGCGGGAAGCGGCCAGTGCCACGCCGGCCGCCAGTTCCTGTTGGTCAGGCATTATCTGGAAAGCGCTTACCCGGGCCGGAATATGTGACTCATGGAATTCACGCCGTGCATTCCACAGTTTCTTGTAGCGATAGAACGGCGCACTCGGATACAGGTGATGCACCAGATGCCAGTTCTGGTAAGCCATGAGAGGCGTCAGTAGCCAGTCCCAGCCTTCACGAATCAGCGTTGCCTGATAGGGTGCATCTTTCTGCGCAATCGTGTGCGGCACGTGCGGCAGGTACATGAATACCAGCGCAATCACCCACAGCGTGAGGCGCGATGCAATCAGCCAGAAAATCAGTCCCTCCAGCGGCAGCAGTGAGGCAATGCCCACAAACAGCGAGCCGCCAATCAACAGATGAATTTTTACAGTACGCAATTCGTGCGCGGGGCGTTCATGCCGGTGCTGGAAATATTTGCGCAGGTAATACACGTCGGCCCACCACAGTCCGTACCACATCATGCCCCAGAAACTGTGCGAGGTGGCGTAATCCGGGTCTTTGACCGGATCACCCGTGTGTACGTGGTGCTGCATGTGGCCCCAGCGCAATACGGCAATCGGCATGTAGGGAAACAGCAGGTTGACCGTGCCCATGCTTACCAGTTCGTTAACCCATGACTTGCTGGAAACCGCACGGTGAATGCCATCGTGAATGGAGCTGAAGCTCAGGTAGCCGCAGAGCGCCGCCAGCACGGCGGCCAGTACCACATTCATCTGCTGTGTGATCGCCAGATAATCCAGCACCAGAATGGGCGGGACAAAAAACAGCAGGATGAGCATGGTGGGCCAGGCAATCACAGGCTTGGCTTGCAGCGCACGAATGGCCGCCTGTTCTTCTGGCGTGGCGCTGGCACGGCCCGCCGACAGTGATGGTGGTGTCGACATGGGGATTATCCCTCTTGGTATGAGCCTGAAGCGTCCCATGCCATTGCCGTGGCGGGGAGGTCGGAATATGCCGTTATGGGTGCAGATTACGCCAATTTGGCAGAATCAGCCCTTTCGTGAGGCCAGATGGGCTTGGGGGGTATGCCCTGTCCAGCGTTTGAAGGCGCGCCGGAACGCCGATACATCCTGATAGCCCAGTGCAGCCGCCACCGAGGCCACCGTATGCCGGGGCGACTCCAGATGCAGCAGGGCTTGCCGGTACAGCTCCTCGTCCAGGATGGCCTGATAGCAGGTGCCCTCGGCCTGCAGGTGCCGCAACAGGGTACGGGGTGAGACATTCAGTGTGGCGGCCACCTCCGGCAGTGTCCACAGCTGTCCCGGATGTTGCTGCAGCAGGCTGCTGATGCGTGCCTGCCAGCGTTCCCGCGGGCGCATGGCTGCCTCCAGCCGTTCGCACTGCTGCCATGCCTGCTGGCAGGCCTCGGGGTCGCTGAAGGGATTGTTGACGCTCAACAGGCTCGATGGAATGACCAGTGCTGTCGTGTCATGCCCGAACGAGCAGCGACCATGCAGATACTCGCCATAGCGCTCCGCATGGGCCGGGGCCGGGTAGCCCAGCCGGTATTCGGTCTCTGGCACAGGACGGCCCAGCACAAACTCGATCGCCCACTGGGTGGAGGCGACCATGGCCTCGATCAGGAACAGGCCCACTTCATCCAGCGGCACCTGCAACTGCATTGCAATACGAAAGTGCTCGCCCTCATCGAGGTAAGACACCCGCACAAACTGTGCCCGCAGCAACTGGAACCGTGCAATGGCCTTGAAGCACTCCCGCAGGTTGGCCCCGGTCGACATGGCCACGCCCAGCGTGCCGTGCGAGGTGACCGGCAGACGGCTGCCAAATTGCAGGCCAAACGCCGGATTACCCGAGAGGCGCAAACCGTTGTGGATGATCAGGTATTGGTCTGCTGCTGAAATCTGCTGGTCCAGCTGGAACAGGTGTTGCGGGGTGAGTGATGTACCCGCCAGCAATGCCGTCAGCCCCGCATCATCCAAACCCAGCTCGCGCGCCACCATGCGCGAATAGGTTGCCTGGAATTGCAGGATGCTGCTCATGGGTGTCTGGGTGTCCCGTGAGAGAAGTGGTGGTATTCAGATCTCTGCAAGTCCCTCACTTCAGCGGGCACTGCGTGGCGGATCTTCTGCAATGATTTCTGCCAATGCTTCTTCCGGCGAGCGATTGCGAAAGCCGATGTCGCGTTCGGCCTTGCTGTTGTCTATACGGATGCGCACCGGCATCGGCAGGCCAAGTACTTTCGGCCCATGTCCTGCTGCGTTCACGACCGCCTTGAGGAAGTCTGCCACCTGATGACCCGCGCCACCTACGTTGTAGGCCTGTCCGATGCTGGCGTCATTGCGCAGTGCGCCCACGACGGCATCTGCCACGTCACCGGCATAGACAAAAGGAAATGAAATGCTGGGCAGTGGCAGCACCGGCAGGCGTAGCAGCTTGTAGATTGGTCGCATCGTGTTGTCGTCACGTGCGCCGTATACCGCTGTCGGGCGCAGCGTGGTCAGGTCCAGTCCAAGAGACGCGGACATGTCCCACGCCATGTGCTCGCTGGCCTGCTTGCTGGCGCGGTAAGGTCCGCCCTGACGACGCTTGCCGTCCAGTTGGGGCGACTCTTCATTGAGTGTGCGCAGGATGGACCATTTATAAATGCCAAATGTGCTGATCTGCACCACACGTTTCACGCCCGCCTTGTGTGCCGCATCAAACACATTGCGGGTACCATCCAGATTTGCTTTCTCGTGCTCGGCCCAGGCACTCATGCTTTTCATGGCAACATACATGGCGGCATTGGCAATAACCGCATCGCATCCGTCGAATGCGCGTGTCAGTGCCGCCGTGTCTGCCAGATCCGCCTTGCGGAACGTCACGCCCTCGGCAGCAAGAAATGCCGCCTTTTCCGGGTTGCGCACAACGCCAACCACCGTCGCCCCGGCGCGAAGCAGGCTGCGGCAAATGTAGACGCCGATCATGCCGCTGGCACCGGTCACGGCAATCGTTTTTCCTTTCAGGTCCATGTTACGTTCCTTGCGCGGTTAAGCCTGTCAGGCAGGCAGTATGGCTTGGCCAGGGCGGCGGGGCAGTGAAGGGCAAAATACGGCGTGGCAACGTATGCGTCAAATAATGCAGGAAGTTGCCGGATTGGCCGGTGGTGCGCAAGGTATGACGACAGACAGTGGTGACTTTGCCGGGCATGGCCACATAAACTCACCTGTCATGACGTTATTCGATCTTGTAGGCACCTGAAATGCTTAAGCTTGTTACCGCTCTACTTCTCTCTCTGGTTTCGCTGGCCGCCCAGGCCTCGCTGGGAGAGTTCCTCTATAACGGCAATCGCAGTGCCGAGGCCTGGCTGGCAGGTCTGGAAGAAAAAACACGCCAGGTTGATGGCGTCACCTGGCATTATTACGTGCGTGATGCCGGCAAGGGCGATTGCATTGTGCTTGTTCACGGCTTTACCGCCGAGGCGGGCAACTGGTTCCGCTTCGCCCGGCACATGCCTAAAGACCGCTGCCTTATCGTGCCCGATCTGCCCGGCTTTGGTCAGTCACCCTACCGCGCCGATATCAGTTACCTGATCCCGCAGCAGGCATCGCGCCTTCAGGCTTTCGTCAATGCCGTGTCGCCCTCCGGCAAGCTGCATCTGGCCGGGTCATCCATGGGTGGGCATATCGTGCTGACCTACGCCCTGCAGGACCAGAAGCGGGTGGCATCCCTTGCCCTGTTCGATGCCGCCGGTGTGGTTTCGCCCATGAAGAGTGACCTTACCCTGCAGATCGAGAAGACAGGTCGTAATCCGTTTGATGTGCGTCGCCGCGAGGATTTTACGGCCTTCCTGCCCATGACCATGCATGACATTCCGTGGATGCCGGGGCTGGTGAAGGATCATCTTGCCGATGAGTTTGTTGAACGCAATGCGCGTTACCAGTCAATTTTCAAAACCATTTTCGGCAAGGACATGTCAAATGAGCGCCTGCACGAAATCAAGGTGCCGACGCTGATCATATGGGGTGCCAAAGACCGTCTTCTGCATGTCGCCATGGCGGATGTTTTTCAGAAGGGCATTGCCGGGTCAAAGAAAGTGATTTACCCGGATCTGGGCCACTTGCCGTTTCTGGAGGCACCATCCCGGTCAGCAGATGATTACCTGACGTTTCTCGACGGGATTCTGACGCAGGCAAAGTAAGCCTTTTTTGCAAAGGGGGCGGTTTTTATGCCCCCGGCCTCTCCCCGGTCGGGCTTGCCCCGGGCCGACACCAGATGGCTCCCGTGCCCTTGTGGCATCAATGGCGGCAGGCTTTTGCCTGGCGACCGGCAGCATAGCCACAGACGGGCCTAGTGCGGTAAAACAGGGTGTGGCCGGATTTAACCGGTGAATGGCCGCTCTGATCCTGCATCCGGCAGGGTTACGCGACTAGATTCCTGCCCATGCGGATTACCTGTGCTGTATCAGTAAAGCAAAGATCAACAGATCGGCTGTTACCCGGCGAACGACTGCCGACAGGTAAGCCCGCGGATCAAGAACAAGAAAACAGGGACCACCCTGATCGAGGTGTACGATGGATGTCGATACACAATGCATTCCGCTTGGACATATCCAGACCTATTTTGATTTGCGCAAGAGCCTGAATCCCGAGGTGGACTGGTTGTTGCGCAAAAGCAAGATCCAGGTTCGTAATCCGCACGAACTGCTGGAGGTCATTGTCGGGATCAATCCCGAAGAATTCTATCGCAAGGCCGGTATTGATTATTGCCCGGGCGATACAAGTCGCTATATCAGTACGCGCCAGTGTATTTCCCTCGTCCAGCAGGCTATTGATGCCCTGGAGATGCCGTATCTCGGGCTTGCCATGGGTAACCTGATGACCATCTCCCATCATGGCATGGCCGGTGTTGCGGCAGTCACCCAGCCAACCCTGCGCGGGTGCATAGAAACCGTCTGCCGGTTTTGCGCAGAGCTTTTTCCTCCGCTGGAAATGAATGGTGTTATCGAGGGTGAGAAGGCCATGCTAGTCATCAGCGAAAACATCACGCTGGATCCATACAAACACTTTTTTCATGAAGTGAATATGGTCAGCTTCTATAATATCTTTCTGCAGCTGATCGGGGACGACTATCAGCCGCACAGTGTCGACTTCAGCTACCCGGAGCCACCATGGGGAAATATCTACCGACGCTATTTCCGCTGCCCGGTGCGTTTTGACCAGCCGCGTACCGCCATTGTAGGGGATGCCTTTCTTGCCGAGCGGGAGCTGCCGCTTGCCAACCGGTTGATGGCCATTTCGGCAGAGAAAACCCTGTTCGAGAATATTCCCACCCGGGCCATGCGCCTGCTGCCTTTGCGTCTGCGTCGCTTGCTCATGCGATATTACGGGGCGTTTCCCTCGCTGGAGCGTGCTGCCGGCGATCTTGGCATGAGCGGTCGTACCCTGCGGCGCAAGCTGGCAGAGGAAGGTACATCCTACCAGCGCGAGCTGGATATGGTCAGGCAGAAGCTGGCCGAGGAGTATTTTGCGCGGGGCGGTGAGTCGGTGACCGAGTTGTCGCTCATGCTGGGGTTTGCCGACTCATCAGCGTTTGCCAAGGCGTTTCGCAAATGGACCGGACTTTCGCCCAGCGAATATCAGCTGCAGCGTGAAGGCGGTCCGGATAGCAATCGGGTCAGCGTTTGACGTGAATGCTTGTGCTACTGCGGCATGATTGGAAATGACGAAGTCATTCACTGTGATGTGCTTTCTGTTGGCGTAATCAGCAGCATCAGTCGTCGCGCCTCGCTGTCAATGCGCTGGTGTAATACGTCCGGGTCGTTGATGGTGGCTTCCAGAAGTATTTCCTGCAGTTTTCTTGCTTCAAATACATCCATGTCCTTGCTGGCGACCCTTTCCGGAATTTCATGGATCAGTCTGTTTGCCAGGGCAGTGTGCCGGGTATTGCCTGCGGATGCTTCCATGGTGTGCCACAGCTCAAGCTCTTTGGTGAAACGCAACTTGTTTACCAGACGTGTCAGCTCCTTGTCAGGCTCTGCATGTTGTTGCGCCACTCCCTGCAGTACCTGCCACTCGATGTCCGATACATAGTCCGGTTTTGCAGTGATGAGCTTGTCGCTGGTTGCGTTTTCAGTGGTCTGAAGGACTGCTTGATCAGCATTGATTTTCTGGATGCTGGCCGCCGTTATGTCAAAGGATTGTGCCGGTGCAGCGGCACTCCTGACAGGATTGTCTGTGTGAGCAGTTGCCTCAGGTGTGGGCAGATCGTCACCCCGGATGATCATTGCAAAAAAAGCCAGTATTGCTGATGCCGTCAGCGTAATCACCAGCGAGTTACGTGGTGATGTGGTGCCCCGATATTTATCAGTGATATCCATCTGAAATTATCCGTGAGTCCGGTGCCTGGCAGAGGCCATTGGCTCATGATGAAACGATGAGTCAATGGCCCCGCGTTGCAGTTATGACAATGCTGTTACCAGCGGGTTGGTTCCGGTGGCTTTACCGTGAAGCTGTAGGTCTGGCCGGGGCCCGACATGAGTGTGGTGAACAGGCTGTTGAACAGGCCGCATCCGGTCATGTTGGGGAACGTGGTGGTGCCGGAGAAATTCAGGTTGCCATTTCCCAGTGAGGAAACCGGGCCATCAAAATCAATCGGCAGAATCACCGGGCGCTCCGTCTGGCAGCCAAACGGAATCTGCAGGATGGATTCTCCTGCGGACACAATCCGGATATTTACGGCAGCAGTGCCATGTACATGCAGGTTGCCGTCACTGTCCAGCGTGGAACTGCCGGTCGTTGGGCTTGCTTCTGTCACCGCAAGTTTCACATCCACCGGCAGGCCGATGATCTTGAGGTTGGTGGTGAAGCTGGGAATGGACAGGTTGCCGTTTATGGTCTTGGCCGTCATGTCGGCATCGGCAGTCAACGTTGCGTCCGCTGGCATGGCCACCGACTGCCCAAGGGTTTTCAGACCGATGTTGCCGGACAGTGGCCAGCTCTTGAGCGACACCACAAAATTACCGCCACCAGGATTGGCGGTAGAAACAGGTTCCTTCGTTAGTGTCAGACAGGTGCCCATTGTGTATTTGCCGGCAAAGCGGTCAGTCAGCCATGACAGTACATGCGGTGCCGCCTGAAACTGGGTGGCAATGTGTTCACTGGGGAATACATCAAACGTCACGTTGGAGAACTTGCTGCAATATTTCTTTTTCAGTGCAGCATGCTGGCTGATCGGAATGAATTCATCGGCCTTGCCATGATACTGGTACAACGGCACCGGAATTTTGGTATTGCCAAGATTTTGTGCCATCAGCGTCTGGTTGATCGAAGGGATGGCAACCAGCTGGGACAGTGTCTGGTTGTTTTCGGTGTATTCGGAAACATTGTGATTCATGAATTCGAACAGCGACTCAAATACGCAGCTTGATTTGGCGCGTGCAATTGCGGCCTGGCCGTTGGCGTTGGTCAGGCTGTTGACGGGAATGCCGGCAGGATACTGCTCGGCCAGACCGATCACGCCCTGCAGCAGGAAGGAGGCGCCGGTGCTGTCATCCAGATAGGACGCAGTCTTGATGAAGTCGGCTGGTGTGCCGCCGGCAGCAATACCAACCAGATTAAGGCCGGGGGCATAGGTGGACTTGAGTTCACCTGCCCAGGCCGATGTCTGCCCGCCTTGTGAGTAGCCCCAGATGGCCGCCTTGGCGCTGGCGCTTACCCCGGATGAGGGGATTTGAGCGGCGGCCCTGAAGATGTCGAGTACGGCCTGTCCCTGAGCCTTGCCGGCCAGGTAGGTTGGTGTGTTGCCCGTGGTGTAACCCGGATTGTCACTGACCAGAACGGCATAGCCTGCACGTGTGGCCGCCACGAGATTGGCCGCTTCATAATCAGTGCCGCGCGCCAGCTGGATTGAGGGGGCGCATTGCTGGGCCAGGCCGTGTGTCCCGACGGCATAGCCGATCACGGGGCGAGCACCAGTGCCGCTCCAGGCGGCTGACGGCACAATCACGGTACCGGTCACGATGTTGGGTGCACCCAGCGCATCTGTCGAGTGGTACATGACATTCCAGCCCTGCACGGGCGGCACGCCGGCACCCAGATTGACGGTGGCCGGCCGATACCAGATGAGGTCGCCATGGGCGCCTGTGCCGGCAGCAGTGGGTGGGGAATAAAACGTGCTGTCAGCCGGCCCGGGAACAGGCGCAGCGTGAACCGCCAGTATTGGCAAGGCCAGAGTGGCCAGCAGGCCCCCCAGCAGGGTTTTGCGTGATAGCAAGTGCATCATGACTCTCCGTTGTCCATGTAATTGTTTTATTGTTTTTCATGCGTGAATTGCTTAAACGCACCGCACCGGATCGACCGGATGGTGATGGTTTGGTGCAGAGGGGCAATCTAGGAGAGAGTCGACGGGTGTGCAGGATGCAAAGGGACAATTAGCGGTTGAATCCGGCCATGCCCGAAACTGTGCACAGAATCAGGCGCAACGACCGGAGGCATGGCAACAATGTATCGACTTTGCATGGTCTTTTACGTGGCATGGCGGATTCCGGTTCCCCCTGCTGCCCCCACCTGCTAGATTCGCGCCCAGACAAATCCAGCAGGTAGGCCGGTTATCCCGGTCATCAGGACAGCCCCCGCATGACTCGTTACGCCATCATCGATTTTGAAACCAACGGACTCATGCCCGACAGCGGTGGTCGTGCCATAGAAGTGGCCGCCGTGCTGGTACAGGACAACCGGATTATCGACTCCTGGCAAAGCCTGATGAACCCCGACGTGCGCGTACCGCCGTTCATCACTGCGCTCACCGGCATCACTCCCCTGATGGTGCGTACCTCGCCACCCCCCGAAAAGGTCATGGTCGAGATTGCCTCGTTTGTTGGTGATGCCGTCATGGTTGCGCATAACGCCAGCTTTGATCGCAAGTTCTGGCAATACGAACTTGGTCGCATTGGTGTGCCTTGCGCGCATGAATTCCTGTGCACCGTGCTCCTTGCCCGTCGCCTTTATCCATGGGCCACCAACCACAAGCTGGCCACACTGGTAGACCTGCACAACATCAAGGTTGATGGACGACATCACCGTGCGCTGGCCGATGCCAGCATGACGGCACATCTTTTTTTGCAGATGCAAAATGATCTGGCAGCGTTGTATGCAGACGAGCATGCAGAGAGCGGCTTTCTCGCCAGATACCAGAAGACAGCCAAGGCGCTGGTAAAGGGTGCGCCCGCACCCGCTCACGCGCGAATGTGGTAATTACGGCACAATAAAAACAACCTGTTTTATTTCGCCAGCAATTGAATGGATGCAGATGCTTACATCATGAACAGACGACGTTTTCTTGTTGCCTCCGGCCTTGTGGCCACCGCTGCTGTTACCGGCATTACCTTGCGTCGCGTCACCATGCCCACGCCCGGCGTTGAGGTCATCATGGCCGAGCTGCAGGCCATGCGCATACACACGATCACCACGCTATCGGGCTGGTCGGCGTATACGGTGCTTTCCCATCTGGCGCAGAGCATCGAGCTGTCCATGACGGGCTATTCCAGCCTAAAGTCCCCGGTCTTCCGGCACACTGCAGGGCCGATGGCTTTCTTTGCCTTTACCACCGCAGGGGCCATGCGGCATCCGCTCACCGAGCCCATTCCCGGTGCTCCTGCCATTGCCGAAAACGGCGACACGCAGGCGGCGCTGGAACGGCTGCTGGTGGCGCTGGATACGTTTGCGGCACATGAAGGCGAGCTGGCGCCGCACTTTGCCTATGGGCAGTTAAGCAAGGACGAGTATGCGCAGGCGCACACCATGCACATTCGTGACCACTTGCGCCTGTTTGCGCTTGCCTGAGCAAGCGAGAGGGCAAGGCGATACAAGTGACACATTGACTTGCCCATCACTTTCTCCACACTCCGCATCAACCTGTTTCTAACGGTTCCATGTGCCTGATGGCAGGGGACCACTTCCGGTATTACCCAAAGGAAATCCATGAAAACGTTGTGGGCACTCGTTGCCATCCTGTTCACCTTTACCCTTGTTGTGGATGAGGCAGAAGCCCGGCGTTTGGGTGGCGGCAAGTCGTTTGGGCGCAGCTACCAGACTGCACCTGCGCCCAGCCGTTCCACCGCCGATGCACCGGCACGAAAGCAGGACATGGCGGGCAAGCAGGCACCAGGTGCCGGTCGCGGCATGATGGGTGGTCTGCTTGGTGGTCTTCTGGTGGGTGGCCTGTTTGCAGCGCTGTTTGCCGGCGGCGCCTTCGAAGGTCTGCAGATGATGGATATCCTCATTATCGCTGCGCTGGCCTTTGTCATCTTCAAGGTAATCCGCGGCATGCGGCAAGGGCCTGCACCGGCCCGTGGGCCTCATCCAGCCTATGCCGGCGCCGGCCAGCAGGCGTCACCGCAACCGTCGTCGCCACAGCCTGTGTTCGGTGCCCGTCGTGAGGCGCCAGTAGATGCGCCAGTGAGCGGTGCCGCTGCCCACGCCGTGCCGTTCAATCTGCCGCTGGGTTTTGATGCGCCCGCCTTTCTTGAGGGCGCAAAGGATCATTACCGCATCCTGCAGGACGCCTGGAACAAGAACGACCTGCCCAAGATTCAGGAATACGTCACCCCCGAGCTGTACGCCGACCTGCAGGCCGAACGTGCCATTCTGCCCGCGCAGCAGCACACCGAAGTACTCAGTGTGAGTGCCGAACTGGTGCGTGCCGACCAGCAGTTTGGCAATGCAGAGGTCAGCATCCGTTTCGTCGGTCGCTACCGCGATACGGTGGAAGGTGTGGAGGAAGACTTTGTGGATATCTGGCATCTGGAGCGTGATTACTCAAAGGATGATGCCCCCTGGTTCATCACCGGTATCCAGTCCGAGTAATCGCTCTCGCGATATCAGTATGAAACCGGTATGAAACCAATAAAAAGCCCCGCAGTTGCGGGGCTTTTTATTGGCGTGCGGTCAGTCCTGCTCGTTCTTCCATTTTGCATATGTCGTGCGGGGTACTTCAAAGCGGTCATCGGTACGGCAGTAATACGCCGGCGAGCCCATGCGGCCCACCGGGTTAAACCCGTGAATGCGCAGCTTGTCACCAACCAGATGATCGGCTACATGAAACATGACAACTTCGCCAAAGATCAGCGTGTAATTGCCAAAGTCCTGCGTGCTGTGCAGGCGACACTCCATGCTGGCGAGAGACTCCGCCACTCGCGGTACCTTTACGTGCACTGACGGTGATTCGTGAAGGCCACTGGCATGCAGCTCGCTCTCACCGGCAGGAAAGTCCGCTGCCGATACATTCATTGCTGCCATCAGCCCGGCGGTAACCATGTTCACCACAAATTCGCCATTGGCCAGAATGTTGCGGCCGGTATCCTTTAGCGTGCCATCATCATGGTGGGCCACGCTGATCATCACGATCAGCGGGTCACTGCCAACCGCATTGAAAAAGCTGAACGGTGCCAGATTGACCACACCGTCAGCATTCGCCGAAGTCACCCATGCCACCGGTCGTGGCACCACGATGTTGGTGAGCAGCTTGTAGTTGTCGGTGCTGCTGTGTTCGGCGGGATCGATGTTCATGGTTTGGCTGCCATACTATGCCTTGATCATGTCCGAGCCACCGGGCAGTGAGAGCCGCAGAATTTTCCACACGGTGGTGCCAAACTGGCGGGTGAGCGAGCCGGTGTTGTAGGGCAGGCCGTAGCGGGCGCAGAGCGCTTTCACGCGTGGTGAAACCTCCGGGTAGCGGTTGCTGCACATGTCCGGGTACAGGTGGTGCTCAATCTGGTGCGACAGGTTGCCCGAGAGGATGTGGAAGAGTTTTCCTCCACCGATGTTGGCAGAGCCCAGCAACTGGCGCAGGTACCAGTGTGCACGGGTTTCGCCTTCCACCTGTGCCGGTGTGAAGGTGTGTACGCCTGCCGGAAAGTGACCGCAGAAAATGATCATGAAGGCCCAGATGTTGCGGATGATGTTGGCCACCGCGTTGGCGCCTGCCACCAGGCCGAACACCAGCCATGGCGAGGCTGGTACATAGGCCGACAGGGGCAGTGCCACCAGAAAGGCTGCCAGCGGCCACATGATGTAGTCCTTGAGGATCTGGCGACCGGCCTTGCGTCCGATGTTGCCCATCAGCGGTTTGATTTCTGCGTAGGACTTGCGTCCCTCCACCCAGTCCAGAATGGCCTGTTCGTGTAGCGCCACACCCTCTTCAAAAAACATCATGAGCAGAAAGGCATAGATTGGCTGCGGCAGGTATTTCCATGCCCAGGGCTGCATCGGTGTCACGCGCAGAATGCCGTAGCCCACATCCAGATCTTTCTCCATTACATTGGTCCAGGTGTGGTGCACCACATTATGTGAATGCATCCAGCGGTCCGAGGGGCTCATGCTATCCCACTCCCAGGTGTTGGACTGGATGGTGCTGTCCTTCATCCAGTCCCACTGGGCATGCAGCACGTTGTGTGCAATTTCCATGTTCTCCAGAATTTTGGCGAGACCGAGGATCAGTGTGCCCAGTCCCATGACGGCAAGGCAGCTGATCCAGCTGGCCAGCGCATGGCCCCAGGCCGGCAGCAAGAACAGCGAGGCATAAATCAGCACGCGTCCGCCCAGCGCCATGCTGCGCTGGGTCTTGATCAGGCGCAGGATGTAGCGACGGTCATGTTCGCCGCGCGAGTCCATGACTTCATCACGGATGGTGTCCAGCTCGCGGCCAAACTCCTCGATCTGTGCGGCATTCAGCGTGGTGGGCAATGTGGTCGGCAGGGTAGTGGCATTCATTCGGTGTTTCCCTTTTTATTCTTGTGTGGCGGGATTACAGATCGAGTTCGCAATCACCGGCAGCGGCACAAATGCACGGCTGTACGATGGTGCCGGTTTCGTTCACTACCTGGCCGGTGCGCAGGTCGCGGACACAGCCGGCGAGCAGTGTGGTGTCGCAGGCATGGCAGATGCCCATGCGGCAGCCGTGTGCCGGATTAAGGCCTGCATCTTCGGCTACGCGCAGCAGGCTGGTGGCGGAATCTGCCGTGGCAGTAACACCGCCGCGGGAAAACTTTACCTGGCCACCTACTGCATCGGCCGGCACAGAAGAAAATGCCGCACGGAAACGCTCCACATGCAGACGGCGTGACAGGCCTTCGCGCTCCCACAGTGTTTCTATTGCGGCCAGCATTTCCTGCGGGCCACAGGCATAGCATTCGCGCTGACGCCAGTCTGGGCATAGTTCGTTAAGCTGCGCCTCACTGAAATGACGCTTCTGGCGCTGCTCTTCGCCAAGTTCTCGCGTGAATACCGGATTAAAGCGGTAGCGTGAATGTTCCTGCGTCAGTGTTGCGATTTCCTTGCCAAAAATCACATCAAACTCATGTGGTGCGTAATGAATGTGCACACTGTCGGGCAGGCGTTCTTGCGCAATCAGGCTGTGCAGCATGCTCATGGCCGGCGTGATGCCGCTGCCTGCAGTGATGAAGAGCGGTTTTACCGGTTGCGCATCAGGCAGGTAGAAGTCGCCCTGCGGCAGGCCGATGGGCAGGTAGTCGCCCACCTTGAGGTTACGCACGAGATGGCGCGAGATGCGGCCACCATCCACCACTTTCACCGTGATGGTGAAGCAGCCATCGCTGCGTTCCGGTGCGGACGAAATCGTGTAGGTGCGTGTGTAATGCATGCCACCCACGGGAATGCCCACGCGTACATGCTGGCCGCCACGATGGCCGCGCCAGTTAAGGCCGGGCTTGAGCGTGATGGTGCGGGCATCGCGGGTTTCATCCCATACCTTTACCACCCGCGCCTGCAACTGGTGCGTGGTCCACAGCGGGTTGACCAGTTCCACATAGTGCGAGGTGCGCAGGGGGTAGGCAAAAAGATCGGTAATGCGGCCGATGGCGGACAGCAGCGGATTGGGACGGCTGTCCTGTGGTGCCGTGGACTTCATGGCGTACTCCCTTGGTTCCTGCGGGGCAGGGGGATGTTGTTGTGAGTGCCCGGAACGGGCCTGCTTGCTTGAGTCTACGGGAGAACATACCGCCGTGTGCACATCTTTTCGCAGAAAACAGTGTCCTGTCGGCGATTCTTGCGTCTTGTCTTTCGGGGCAGAAAAAGTGGTCCCGTGTGGCAGTGTGTATTGCCGGAAGCATTCCGGATGGCATTGCCTGCGTGACTGGTTGGGCAAAATCACGGGCTGTGCCGGAGTCTTTAACGTCTGGTACAGGATTGGTAGATTGCAGGGTAAGCCGCCATGAAGGCTGGTCTCAAGTGCGCCTGACCAAAAAGGAAAAGAGTCATGAATGGAATCAAACACATCATTGTTCTCATGCTGGAGAACCGTTCGTTCGATCACATGCTGGGACTGCTCGATCATCCCTGTAAGAGTCAGGACCCAACCGCGTTTCTGCAGGGCAATGAATCCAATCCGTCAAACACCGCAGGCAACGTTAAAATGCAGGCGCGCCCCGGCGACTACGGCGTCAATGCAAAGCCGGGCCATGATCATTCGGATGTCATGGAGCAGATGACCCATGGCGGGAAGATGCAGGGCTTTGCCATGGCGCACGAAGGCAAGGGTGGTGATCCTTGCGAGGTCATGCGGGCACTCACGCCGAATGAAGTCCCCGTGCTTAGCCAGCTGGCCCGTCAGTACCATCTTTGCACGCGCTGGTTTTGCTCTGTGCCTGGTGCCACCTGGCCCAACCGGTTTTTTGCCATGGCCGGCAGCTCGGCCGGGCATGTCGATAACGAATACCTGCAGGTGCCGGTAGATGTGCCTGCGGTTTTCAGGGCGCTGGACGCGAAGAAAGATGCAAGCTGGCGCATCTATCATGACGGCCCTTGTCTGGCCATGTTGATGCGTGGAATGACCGACGCGCATCTCCGCCCGCATTATTCCCGCACCAGGCAACTGCTAAATGATATCCGTAACACAGCTGCTTCGGATTTTCCCGCATTCAGTTGGGTAGAGCCGGATCATTTCGGGCGGGATTCGTCATCGCAGCATCCAGGCTTCATGGACAGACAGTGTGATAACTGGTCTTTTGCCGAAGGCGAAAAACTTATTGCTGACATTTATGACGCGCTAAAGGAAAACAAAACGCTTTTTGATGAAACCCTGTTCATTGTTACCTACGACGAGCATGGTGGCTTTTATGATCATGTATACCCGGAGCACAATGTTAGTTCGCCCAATGATCTTGTTGCTGAAAACGGCTTTGATTTTTGCATGACCGGACCACGTGTGCCCGCCGTTCTGATCAATCCACGCATGCGTGTGGGTACGCTGGATACCCATCATTACGACCATGCGTGTCTCGTCAAAATGCTTGTGTCACATTTTGGTCTGGATGCATCGTTCTTCAACAGCAAGCGCGTGAACGAAGCCGAAAACCCCATGCAGCATCTTGAGCTTCAAGACATGCAGCCCGGCGACCCACGTAACATCATTACGCTCACACGGCTACCCGTGTTCCCAAAGCCAGGCAACATTGCGCTGATGGTTGAAAAAGCCAAGGACGGTTTGCTGCTGAGCCTGTTGAAAGGCGTCGTCATGATGCTGGAGCACTACAAGGATGCAAGAGACGGGATGGGAATCATGAAACTGGCGGGTGACAACGAAGTTGATGGCCTGATGGAGGATCTCAACTTTTACATTGACGATGCGCAGGGCATGAAGCTGATGACAGACATGGACCGCCCACAGCGCACGGCAGTGGATGCCGCTCACCGTGCAACAGAGATACTACTGGGCGAGGCAGGACAGCTGTAGCCGACGGGAGCCCCGAGCGGCAGGTTGGCAGCAGTGATCATTGCCGTATTGCGAGGCTCTGGACATGATCGCCCGCGCTGGCGCCGCCGATAGCGAATTTGCTGCCCCGGTGATGCGTTCACTGGGCGCTGGAGCTCAAACGGTAAAATACTTGCCCAGGCCGTTTTGCAGTGTCCCGCCGGCAATGCCATTCATACAAACAGACGGCATCCAGATCCGCTGCGCGAGCCCCCCGATTGCGGGGGATTCCTGCCGGTACCCGCCTGCGACATAATCCGGATCAATCCGATCCGCGCCTGCATTTTCACTGGTTCTTGATTATCTGCGGTTGTCTGGCCTTGCTGTAGCCTTGCCCCATCGGGTGTAGCTGCTTTTTGAAGGATGCTTTCATGTCACTCGCTTTCCGCTTGTTCCGTGTCACCCTGCTTCTTCCCCTGCTGGCGCAGGCCGGTGTAATGGATACCTACGAGCGCGAAACGCAGAAGCGTCGCGAGGACGGCTACCGCGCCGACGCGCCCAACAACCCTGGCAGTACGCCGCAGGTGCCGCAGGGATTTATTGATGAAATGCGGCGTCGCACCGAGCCGCAGGGCGGACAGGACATTTCCCCCGCCACGCGCGCCTTCATGGCCGAGCAGGAGGAGAAGAAGCGGCGCGAGGCCGAGATGCAGGTGCAGCACGAGCGCATGGAAGCGGCAAAGCGTGCCCGCGTGCAGATGGATTACGAGACCCGTCTGGCGCGCATGCGGCAGGTCCTCGCGGACGATGCTGCGAGCGCGACGCCGCGGCAGCCTGCGGTGTACGACCGCGCGATGGAGGTCGCCTGGCCCGACGTCAGCGTCATGCTGCAGGTGGCGCGACTGGCGCAGCAGACGCATCCGGAGCTGTGGCGGCTGCGGCTCGGCTTTTTGATGTCGGCGGGCTGCGACCCGGAGGCGCTGGCGACCCGCGAGCAGTATGTTTACCTGAGCCGGCAGCCAGCGGAGGCCTTCTGCAAGACGACCCGCTACGAGCGCGGCTACGAGATCCTGCGGCCGCTGCTCAAGAGCGGCAGCGTGATGGAGAGGGCCCTGGTTTGCGGCCTGCTCTATAACTGGCAGGGCCGGCATGTGGTGGATTTCTGGTACCCGCTGGATGTGCCCATGCTGGCCGGCGACGAGGCTACCATCGCTGCCGAGATAAAGGCTTGCGTGGCCACGCTGCCCGCCGGCCACGCCTTCACGACGAGCCTGTTCGAGCCGCTCTTCCTGCTCGGCGAGCGCGATCGCCGCGATGTCAGCGACCCGCTGTGGCTGCCCTTGGTCACGCCGTCCACCTGGGCGGGGGTGGACCCTGCGGATGGCGCCGCGATCCGCACCGTGTTCGAGCGCGTGGCGGCGGACAACGAGGCCTTGCAGCCGAAGCCGTTCGTGACGTCGACGCCGCCGGTGCAGGCGCCTGATCCCCTGCTGGGCAGCACGCCGGACCAAGTGCGCAAGGCGCTGGGACGACCCAGCAAAAAAGTGCAGCGCGGGCGCCAGCACATGCCGTCATTCCCGGAGCGCAACGCCTGCCTGGAGTGGCATGACCGCGGTCCGCTGGAGGCCTGGGCATGGGGCAAGAAGGACAAGCAGTACTTTGCGTACCAAGTGAAGTGGGTGGTGTTCAATCGCGAGGGCAAGACGTGCGCCACCTACAATCAGCAAGTCTATGCGCCGACCTGGAAGGAGCTCTGAGGCGGCGGCTCCGTCGCCCGCGTCCGGAGTGCCGGCAGCTTTTGATTGCTTCGTTGAATTTCTACTTGCAGGTGTCCTTCATGTCGCGCATCACCCGTCTGCTTCCCCTCGCGCTCTGTCTTCCCCTGCTGGCCCAGGCCGGCGTCCTCGACACCTACGAGCGCGAAACGCAGAAGCGTCGCGAGGATGGCTACCGCGCCGACGCGCCCAACAACCCTGGCAGTACGCCGCAAGTGACGCAGGGTTTCATCGACGAGATGCGGCGTCGCACCGAGCCTCAGGGCGGACAGGATATTTCGCCCGCCACGCGCGCCTTCATGGCCGAGCAGGAGGAGAAGAAGCGCCGAGAGGCCGAGTACGAGAAGGAGCGCGAGCGCAAGGAGGCGCAGAGGCGCGCGCAAGTGCAGATGGATCAGGAGGCCCGCCTCGTGCGCGTCGGGCGCGTGCTCCTTGATGGCCGTTCGGGTAATTCACCGCTCGCGCCCGCCGTGTACGACCGCGCCATGGAAGTCGCCTGGCCAGATCCCAGCGTGATGCTGCGGGTGGCGCGCCTCGCGCACGCGACGTATCCCGAGCCGTGGCGGCTGCGGCTCGGCTTCCTGCTCAGCGCGGGCTGCGATCAGGAGGCGCAGGACTCGCGCGAGCAGTACCCGGACACGGTGCACGGGCATCCCGGGCCGGAGCAGTATTGCAACAACACCCGCTACCTGCGCGGCTACGACGTGCTGAAGCCCCTGCTGAAGATGGGAACGGTGCTGGAGCGGACGCTGGTCTGCGGCCTGCTCTACAACTGGGAAGGCCAGCATGTGGTGGACTTCTGGTACAACACGGACAAGCCTCGCCTGGCCGGCAAGGAGGCCGAGATCACGCCTGAGATCCAGGCCTGCGTGGCAACCTTGCCCGCCGGCAATGCCTTTACAGCTGGCCTGTTCGAGCCGTTGTTCCTGCTGGGCGAGCGCGATAGCCGTGACATCAGCCAGACGTCCTGGTGGCCCTTGTTCACGCCGTCCACCTGGGAGGGCGTCGACCTCGCGGATGCTGCCGCGATTCGTGCCGTGGTCGAGCGCGCGGCGGCAGAAAGCCTGGGACTGGAGCCGAAGCGGTATGGCTGGGTCGCCCCGCCTCCGCAGCCACCCATGACGCTGCTGGGCGCTACGCCCGAGCAGGTGCGCAAGGCCCTGGGCCGGCCGGACAAGAAAGTGCAGCGCCGGCGCGCGCACATGCCTTTTTTTCGCGAGCGCAGTGTCTGCCTGACTTGGCAGGACCGCGGCCCACTGGAAGCCTGGGCCTGGGGCGAGAAGGTGAAGAGCGCCGGGGGCGATCGCTCCTACGCGGTGCAATGGGTGGTGTTCAACCGCGAAGGCAAGGCCTGCACGACCTACAACCAGACCCTGGAGCCGCGCGACTGGAAGGCGCTCTGAAGCGTACAGGATCCACCCGCCGGTGCGCTCTCTTTATGGTTATTGGCACAACTAAAAATGAAAACAGCTGAACAACATCGTTCCTGAGCACCTGTCTGGTGCGGGTGTTGGCAAAAATATTGCCGTCGTAGCAGCCCTCAGCAGGCACAACGTAATCGTCCATTCCTTGCACCAGCAACGGGGTGTAGCGGATGCCGACCTCCAGCGAATTGCGCCGCAACCTCCCGCATTGTTCGAGTTGCCGCCGGGCTACCGGCACCGGCCCTGAGGGCGGTACCGCGGGTGCCCGCCAACAGGTCTAGCGCGCCAACAGGCTCTCCACCGCCTTCAGGCTGTCTGGCGCATTCGCCAGCTCTTTCACCGCAAAGGCCTCAAGGGCTTTTTCGTGCGCATAGACGTAGGAAAAGAATTCCCGTTCAGCGTCGCCGCTGTTCTGCTTCAGGCGCAGGAATTTTTCCTGGAAGGGACCCGTGGCATTACGTACCAGCCGCATCGCGAGCTTCCACGGCATGAGGCCCAATGCCATGCCCTCGGCGTAGCCCTTCAGTTCCCAGCCCTTTGGCTCGATAACGGCCTGGCCGGTTCTGGCCATATGCGCCAGGTAGCGTGCCAGCGTCTCTTCTTCCAGTGCCTGCAGTTTTAGCCACTTCGCTTTTTGCTCTGCATTCCGCGTGAGTCGCGCTGCCGTGGCAAATACCGCCTTGCCGTAGACTTCCGACTCGTGAATGCGCTGCAGGTCTTTCTTGTACTGGGGGTAGTTCATTTCTATCTCCTTCAGGGTGTTGGCGCGCGCTTGCCCTGATCGCGGGACAAATCGTCGATCGCAGTTTCAAGCGAGCGCGCAAAGGCGTCCGCGGCCTCGATGAACGGCATGTGGCCCACGCCGGGGAATTCCACGATCTTCGCCCCGGGCACGGCGTCGGCTATGACCTGCGACTGGCTCGCGGGCACCACCGGGTCGTGGCTGCCGGTAAGGACATGGCAGGGGATGGAAATCCGGCCCAGTTCGTGCCGGATTTCAAGACGGGAAATGCCGTTGAACAACTCGAACAGGGCCGCCGGATCCTGAGCCCGGGTGTTCGGTCCGATATTGTCGAGGAACTGTTGGCTCAGGGGATTGGCGAGATAGGCCTTGCGGTCGTGCGCCAGCATGCTCGCGAACTGGCGCTGCACAAACGGGCTGTTGCGCGCGAACAGGAGGTTGGCCACGAACGGGTATTTCGCCCATCTGCCAAGCCCGGCCAGCCACAGGAGGAGTCCCTCGACGCTGCCCCATTTCCCCACATGGAATCCGGCCACGCTGACAATGCCAATCAGGTTCGGTGCCTGGTGAATCGCGAGGTTCAACGCACAGAACCCGCCCGTGGAATGGCCGACCACGATGAGCGGCCTGTCCGGCACGAGCGCCTGCAGGGCGCCGCTCATCACGCGGAAGAACCACGGCGCGTCCACTTGCGAGGCGTGGAAGTCCGGTGGGACCGTGGAGGGATGATGCGCTGGCAGGCTCAGGGCATACCAGGCCCTGCCGTCCCGGAACGACGGCGGCACACAGTCGCGCCAGCAGTTCACCGAGGCCAGTACGCCGTGGATGAACACGACGGCCGGCTCATCGGCGCGGGCGAGATGCTCGTTCACCGCCAGGTAGGCCAGACGATGGCCTTCCACTTCGACAAATCCTTCCCTGACTTTCATGCCATGTCCTCAGGATCACGAAACTGGCAGTTGCCCGCCAGCAAGACCGATTGCCCCCTGCAGGCTATCACCGCACAGTGATGGTGTAACTGCGCAGATTTTGTGTGTTTACGTCTCATGCAAGACGGGTACTGTTGCTCGCCTTGTGACAGCGATTGCCAGGACGAGGCTCTTGCAAAATATCCCTTATAGGATAGTTTTAAGGGATACGAATCGGTAGATAAGGAAATACCATGCCAAGGCCCCTCTACAGGTCAGCCAGCCCGTCCCTCAAAACCCTTTTCGGATCGATCAACGGGATGACCAAGGCAGGCCTTCCGGTGTTTGCGGGTAGTCCCGGCTCTGTCAGCCTCCGCAAGAACCAGGCGGGTTCCGAATACTATGTCCGCCGGCATTACGATGGCTCTGGCAGCCAGAAAGAGACCTATATCGGCCTTGTGGGCGAAGCCGACAGCAACGCAGCGTCGATCAGGGAGCAGATCGAGGAAGTCAAAGCCATCCAGAAAGAAGTTCGCCTGCTGATGCGGGAGGGCTTCCAGTCTGCGGATGCGCCCAGTTATGCCACGCTGGCCAGTCTTCACCTGCATGGCCTGTTCGCGGCCGGCGCTACGCTGGTCGGTTCACACGCCTTCGGCATCCTCCTTAATCAGATGGGCGTGCAGGCCGATGCCTACGCCACGGAAGACATTGATGTGGCCCGGTGCGAAGCGCTGGCCTTCGAGACACTCCCTGGCAAGTCCTTCATCGACATGCTGAGGGACAGCGGCATTCATTTTGTCGAGGTGCCACAACTCGATGTCAGGCTGCCCTCCACCAGTTTCAAACAGCAAGGCAAGTCCCGTTTTCATGTCGACCTGCTGGTGCCTTCCCCGAATGATGAAATCGGGCATGCGCCTGTGCCAGAACTGCAGGCCCATGCCACCACCTTGCCCTACCTGGCGTATCTGCTGGGGCAGACACAGTTGTCGACCCTGATCGCCAGTGAAGGCGTATGCCCTGTTCGCGTGCCCGTTGCAGAGCGTTTTGCCATCCACAAAATGATGGTCTCGCAGTTGCGAACCAACAGGGAGGCAAAGTCTGATAAAGATATTTATCAGGCGGCCGTCCTTGTTGCTGCATTGGGTGACCTTTATCCAGGCGCGATAGAAACAGCTGTGGGAGACACCCCCGTCTCGGCGCGCAGATATCTGCAGAAAGCACTGCCTCTGGTGATGGCGCAGCTTGGGGAGCATCCGCGTGCGGCGGAAGAGCTGGAGGCGGCTATCCGGGGGTGAACCGGGGCAATCCCGACAGTGCCCATGACGCTGCCCTGTTTTGCGACGAAGACGCAATAAACCAGAAAGTGGTTCAAATAGCCTAATTATTGGGTTTTGGGTTGTCATGCTGGAGCGACAGGCTTTACCTCTCCCCAAGACGAATACAGTTGCCAGCCCATGCTTGCAGGAGTCTCCAATTGCGTGCGTATTCGTAATTCGCGAATAGCGAATGCGGAGGCGTCATGGAGCTTAAACCCCAGGGTTTTCTGGTTCTGCTGAAGGTGGTCGCACATTCGGAGCTGTGGCGCATAGCCGAATGCCAGATTTTGTCTCAGCAAAACATCGTGGTGCCGTAACAGGGATTAGGCACTACCGTGAATGACCACGTATAGGGCGCGACCAGCTGATTGCCCAGGGCATCGGTTACGCCTTCTACGTGCGCGGTATATGTGCCAACAGGTAGTCCATGTTCGAAGCTCAGGCCACCGGCCGAATAAGTGCCGGCAACCGGGTGGCCATCCCCGTCTGTTACGACGAGTGTTGAGGGTGAGAAGCTGTCAGGGTCCATTTCTTCGTTGAATTCGATTGCAACAAATGTGACGTCGATGACTGTGGCGCTGTTGGCGGGCCACGTTTGTATAATGGTGGGGGCAGTAGTGTCGGTGCTGACGCCATTCACCTTGTAGCCCGTCAAAACACTCTCGGTACTATCAACAACAGGTGTTGGCTCGGCAGTGCTGGAAAAGGACTGCGTTGTACGCTGTTTCACCATGCCGATGCCGGGCACATACCAATGCTCGGAGGAACTGTTGATGTCTGCAATGATGCCTCCAGCAGAGCTTGTAGTGACAGCATGTGATTGCACGGTGATTTTCAGCGCATTTGTGAAGGTGCCGGCCGGAACGGTCACGGATTCGGCATGACCAACGACCACGTTGCGGCGCCTGGCGTGGCTCTCTTCAATGTCGTCCGCATCGCTGCCATCAGGAAGGGCCAGGTGCGGATAGTCATACGCCGTGTATGCGTCACCGGATACCAGCGGCAGCCGTAGAACAGTCCACTTGTTCAGGCTGTCCGGGTAGACGCTCATCGAGCCATCAAAGTGCTGCTCCAGTTGGCTGGACGTCTGCTTGAAGTAAGAAGAGCTGTAAAGGCTTTGCCACAGGTAATGTGTCGTCTGCCGAAGTACCTGGCGATCCTCAATGCTGACCGGGCCATCCACTTTGACAAGAGTATATCGAGGCTGGGGGTAGGGATTGTCCGGTTCGGAAAAGGCATAGGTCCAGCGATTGCCGGAAGCCATCTCCAGATAGTCAGGAGACGACGAAGCCTGCTCCTCTGCTCCTGATTCGCCGCCCGAGCCTCCGCAGCCGGAAAGTCCTGCAAGCGTGATCAGTACCCATCCCAAACGCCGTGCCAACATTGTCGCCAACCTGTGTCATCCCTGTGAAAGGATGCAAGCCTAGCATTGGGATGTCGTGGCCTCATAGAGGATGAGGTAATGCCGGGCTGTGCAATGGTGCAGCGGCGGATGGATAAGCGTACTCAGCTCGACGGCTGCCAGCACACATAAACATTGCCGTTGTCGCAGGCTTCAACAGGTACCACCGTAATCGTCCATTCCTGGGGGGCAATCGCATTCCCGATGGCGTCGGTAATACCCTCGATGCGAACCGTATAGTTGCCGATCGCCAGCGGTGAGTAGGGCAGGAACCAAACGGTTTTATGGTCGCCGTTGACCTCGCCTGCCACCGGCATGCCGCTTTCGTCAAAGAGTCGTATCGAGTTCGCATCAAGGCTGGGTATGTCCAGCAGCTCATCAAAGCTGGCGCCGATATGGATAGAGGGAGGATTGATGCTGCCGGCAGCCGGCCCCACTTGTTGAACCTGTGGAGGTGTTGATTCGCTGCGTATGCCGTTTACTGCGTAGCGCAGCAGGGCATAGTGATATTCTGACAACTGTGGCGAGGAAGAGCCGCTTCCTGTCGTGTACACGAAATCCCGCTTGACTACACCTACGTCCTTCACCAGCCATTCGTCCGTGACCACCGTGGTTTCAGTTGTCCTGCCCGTGCTGTAGTGCATACGCCATTCGTTACGACGACGCACCTTCCATGCCCTGGTGAAATCCCCGGCGGGTGTGCTGACAGCTTCCTGGCCGACTATGGTGACAATAACGCGCTCGTCCCTGCGCTCGGTCAGTCCGTCGTTGTCCAAATCCACGTTTGCATCCTGATCAAGCTTGCTCACGGTTGCATAGCTGTCGCCTGCAATCAGCGGAAAGCGGAGTAGCTGGACGGGGCTTGCCACTACGGAGGTCGCCTGGCTTGGCATGAAGTATTCCCAGAGGCCATGCGACGTAGCGCGCAGGTAACGGCTTTGATTCACGAGGGCATAGTCGGAAAGTGCCGGTGTATCAAGCTGCATCGTGGCAAGGCCATTAATGCTGGTGATGCCGGAAATCTGGAAGAGCGTGTCATTCCCGAATGCCATCATCATGGGGGCGCCCAGCGATGCCGAGTAGTCATAAACCCAGCGATCACCTGTACTCATTGGTACGTAACGCGCGTCATCATGAGTGGCTGGCGGAGGGGCCTCGTCATTATTCTTGTCACTCGTCGGGCATCCGGCCAGGGGCAGGGTCAAAACCAGCGAGAGAAGAATGCAAAGACGACGCATGTGATGTCCATAGGGTATTAAGCCCTGTCCTGGGCAGATGGAGCATTATCGCTGCCAGTGGTTATTGGTCAATCAACGGCAGCGACTGTCGCTAACGACAATAAGTTCTCAGGCCCCCACCCAATTTACATGCTTTACGTACCATACAAGACTGGTACAGTTGGGGCATCGTGACTCTCGGGCCATGAACACATAAAAACAGAAAGCGCCGGTGAAGGAGCACCGCCATAACAGCCCCTTCGCTGGCGACATACCATTGGAAGCCCCATGTCCCAGATCAAGTCACTCACCGACCAGATTGTCGCCTTTCGTGATGCACGGGACTGGAAGCAATTCCATAACGCCAAGGACCTCGCGCTGTCGCTAACGCTCGAAGCCGCCGAGGTGCTGGAGCTGTACCAGTGGAAGACCGGCCCCGCGATTGATGCCGTGGCCACCGCGCAGCGGCAGGATCTCTCGGACGAGCTGGCCGATGTGCTGTATTACACCCTGCTGATGGCGCATGACGCCGGCATAGATCTGCAAAGTGCCCTGCAGGACAAGCTCAGGCGCAACGAAGAAAAATATCCGGTCGACAAGGCCAGGGGCTCCAGCAAGAAATACACGGAGCTCTGAGTAGTGATCATCTACCAGAACCAGAAGTCCGGATTCCTTCACGATGTCCATCACCGCGACATCGAAGAGGTTATTCACGAAGCCTTTCGCGCCAAGATCGGCCACAAGGTCTCGAAAGAAGAAGTCCGCTCCTGGGCCAACTCGCTCGCCTATATGGGCAAGGTGCTGGTGGATGACGACATTCCCGATGATTGCGGCGTGGCCATCGAATACAACATTCCGCAAACCGCCAAGCGTGTCGATTTTTTGCTGACCGGCAAAACCGCCGACCAGAAAGACTGCCTTGTCATTGTCGAACTCAAGCAATGGGAAACGGCACAGAAAACCGAGAAAGACGCGATTGTCGTCACGCGCTTTGCCAGAGGCACGGCGGAAGTCAGCCATCCCTCGTATCAGGCCTGGAGTTATGCCTCGCTGCTGGAGGGCTACAACGAGGCCGTCTACGATGGCGGCATACAGCTGTCACCCTGCGCCTACCTGCATAACTATGCCGATCATGACGGTGCCATCTGCGATCCGTTCTATGCCGACCATATCCGCCGCGCCCCGGTCTTTCTGAAGGGCGAAGATGAGCGACGCCGCTTGCAGGAGTTCATCAAGGCGCATGTGCGCTACGGCGACAAGGCACAAACGCTGTTCCGCATTGAAGGCGGCCGCATCCGGCCCTCCAAGAGTCTGGCCGATGGCCTGGTCGGCCTGCTCAAGGGCAATCCCGAATTCGTGCTGATCGACGACCAGAAGCTGGTGTATGAAACCGCACTGGGGCAGGCGCGCAAGGTGCAGGAACAAGGCAAGCGCGTGCTGATTGTGGAAGGTGGACCTGGAACGGGAAAATCCGTGGTCGCAGTCAACCTGCTGGTAGGGCTGACCAATGCCGGCCTTGTGGCCAAGTACGTCACCAAGAATGCCGCCCCGCGTGCCGTGTACGAATCGCGCCTCACCGGCTCGTTCAAGAAAAGCCATATTTCCAACCTGTTCGTTGGCTCCGGTGCCTTCACCGAGACCAATACCAACGAATTTGATGCACTGGTGGTGGACGAAGCACATCGCCTTAATGAAATGTCCGGCCTGTACCGCAATCTGGGCGAGCATCAGGTCAAGGAAATCATCAACGCCTCCCGCTACTCGGTGTTCTTTGTGGATGAGTCGCAGAAGGTTACGCTGCAGGATGTCGGCGACAAGGACACCATCCATAAATGGGCAAAAGCGCTGGGTGCCACCGTTCAGGAAATGACGCTGTCCTCCCAGTTCCGCTGCAGCGGATCGGACGGTTATCTGGCCTGGCTGGACCACACACTGGATATTCGTGAAACCGCGAATGACCATATGGATGTGGCCGAGTTCGATTTTCGCGTGATTGATTCCCCCAGCGAACTGCGCCGGCTGATCCTGCAAAAGAACAGCGAACGCAACCGCGCCCGCATGGTGGCCGGCTACTGCTGGAAATGGCCCAGCAAGAAAGATGCATCTGCCTACGACATCGTCATGCCCGAGCACGGCTTTCAGGCGCGCTGGAACCTGACCAAGGACGGCGGCCTGTGGATGGTCTCACCCGACTCGGTCGAGGAAGTGGGCTGCATCCACACCTGTCAGGGACTGGAAGTCGACTACATCGGCGTGATCGTCGGCGACGATCTGGTGGTGCGCGATGGCNNCGCGGCATGCGCGGCTGCTATGTGTATTTCACCGACCGCGAAACAGCCGATTTCTTCCGCTCACGGTTGACGGGAATGCGATCAGAAGCGGCCGCAACAAGTGCAGTCGCGGCTATTGCTACAACACAGACATCTCCGCTGCCCGAAGCCGCCAACGAACCAACGCTCACGCTGCTCACCCGCGAACAGGCACGCACCACCGAACGCACCGTGCCCATGTTCTCGCTCAAGATCGCCGCCGGCACTTTCTCCGGCACGCAGTCACTGGAAGACGAAGCCGAGCACTGGGTGCAACTGCCAGAAGGCTTTGCCGTCACGCCGGGTATGTTCGTGGCGCAAGTCATCGGCGAATCCATGAACAAGCGCATCCCCAACGGCGCCTGGTGTCTGTTCCGCGCCAATCCCGCTGGCTCGCGTCAGGGCAAGATTGTGCTGGTGCAGCACCGCGACGTAACCGACCCAGAAACGGGCGGCAGCTACACGGTCAAACGCTACCAGAGCGAGAAGCAGGGTGATGGTGAAGGCTGGCAGCACGAGCGCATCACGTTGATGCCGGTGTCGAGTGATACGCAGTATCAGCCGCTGGTGTTGGTGCCGAAGGATGAGGGTGCGGTGAGGGTGGTGGCGGAGTGGATAGCTGTGGTTGGATAGTTGGAGGTCAATTGATGTAGGGTTGTATGGGCTAGTGTCTAGCTATCGTGCCTGTACTCGCTATTGTTTGCCTTGAGATGGAGTGGTATCTCACTTTATCTTTGGTCTAGAACCACTAGAGAATTAATTTGAATTCCCATTGAGGATCCTATGCTATGAAGGTTGCTTCCTGTCTGCATGACAACAGAATTAATGCTCATAATGTTCTGATAGAGATTTCTATTGGTGATTATGAGGCAATGGTGAAGCCTGTATTGGATAAAAATGAGTTTCAGAGAAAGAGAGTGCGCTCATCCAAAACAGTTTATTCATTGCTGAGGAGCGACTTAACAAAACAATGTGTTATTCCGCCGGTGGTCCTTGCCCTTACATCGAGTGTTGGTGATTTTGATATAAATGACACGGATGGATTTGAGGCATTTTTGGGAGTGAATCAAGAGCATTTGGTTATTCTTGATGGTCTGCAGCGTACCCATACTATTCTCGATCTCGTTCAAGAACTGCGAGCGTCAAGTGATGAGCAGACACTGCGATCTGTATTGGGGACAAAAATTAGGGCGGAAATATATGTCGGCATAAATCGTATAGGAATTCTCTATAGAATGCTGACGTTAAATACCGGGCAGACTCCTATGTCCTTGCGTCAACAGATTGAGATTCTTTATCTGGATTATCTTGATGAAAATATTTCAGGTGTAGAGCTGATTAGAGAGGTTGATGGTCGGGCGGTTACTCGGCCTGAGCAGTATATCTTTAAGGATATGGTTGAGGGTTTTAATTCGTATTTGGATAGAGATGAGCTCCCTATAGATAAGTCTGATATTTTGGAAAATATCAGTAGTTTGGAGAAGCTTTCTAAAGAAAATCAGGAAGCTGATATTTTTAAAGGATATGTAGAAGCATTCTCAAGTCTTGTTTGTAGATTTGACGAACTTCTTGGCGGTCTTGTGTTGTCAGAGGATTATATTGAGAAAAACTCAAGCCCATTCGGTGAGAGTGTTCAAAAGATTTTTAAGAAGCCGCAGGCAATGTCTGGATTTGGCGCTGCGATGGGTAAGCTTATTGATGCCGGGGTCGTGGGCGGTTTTGATTCTGTGAAGGCTGAAATTTCTCAGATTGAAATTAATGATGGATCTGCGTTCTTGGAGGAGATTAATAATTCGCTTGATTGGTTGAAAAATAATACGAAAAAGATAGGTAATGCGCAGAGAACATTTTTTACTTACTTTTTTAGGGATCTTCTAAATAGAGAAAGTGATGCGTTTAGATGTCCAGTAGATGCCGCAAAAAGTGGGCTGAGAAAGTATCAGGCACAGAACATGTAGGCGTAAAAAATGATTATCAGGGCGGCAAGTGAGGATGGGGGAGTTCAGTTCTTAGATGTTTTTTTTAGGGAGGGTGCCTTTTGGCTTACCGATAAATCAGGGTGGGAGGTCGAGGTTGAGTGTCCTCTGGATTTGGATGCTGAGTTTTCTGATAAGCAATTTAGTGTGTTCTATTTTTCAAAGTTTAATTTGAAGGAAAATAGTATTTACCAAGTTGTAGATGGGTTATCTAATAAGAGAATTGGCTGGCTAATTCCCGTGGCAGCACTTTCGTCGAACTTGCATGATTTTTCAAATAACCCACACTTTCTGCGCTACGCATATAAGGCAATAGAAGGCGCATTGCACGGTGTTAGTGATGATATTTATACAAGGCGTCCAAATATTGTTGATGGGCGTGGGTTGTTACTGTCAGATATATTTCATGAGAATACTGCTCTTCTAGTTATTAGTCATGAAACGCTTGTTGAAGGGGTTGTTTTTGATTTTTTAAGGGCGGTTCCGTCTTTTGCCAGGTATGGATATTTCCCGTTACGGGAGTCTGATCCTACGTCAATAGACTTATTGGTGGATGAGCCTGATGGCGACAAGTTGAAAATATACCTTACCTCTAATGATTTATCGGAAAACAAAATAATTGAGTCTCTTTTGTTGTCTCTTGCGTCGAGCGCCAAGAATCCCGTTATGAAGTTTTTCTATTTATACCAAATTGTTGAGCTCTTGATTGAAAGGATATTTGCCCTGGAGCAGCGGCGGGTTGCTCAGTATATTGCGGCTGCAATTGATGATTCTGCGAAAGTAAAGGATGCGATTGAGAGGGTTCAATCAAATCTTGCTGAGAAAAAGAGGCTTTCGGTGCTTGTTGAGAGGTATTCTAAGGTTGGTAGTGATTTGACGGATCTAAGAATTGTCTGCAATGATTTATTGGTTGCATTGGGAATGGAGCAGCACCCAGGATTCGAGTCTTACTTCTATTCGATAAGGAATTTTATCTTTCATCAGTATAGAAATTTTCCGGATCCACATTTGTCTAAGCTCGATAGGGTTTCTGAAGAATTTCTAAAAATATTGCCATCCATGCTTTCCAGGTTTGTTGCAAATCAAGATGACTGATAAAAAGTCGCAATATTGAGTGTGTCAAGTAAAAAGCCCCGCATTCGCGGGGCTTTTTATTTCAACTGCTACTGCAACTTAAGCCAGCTGCGCCACATTGATCTTGCCAGCCTGATCCGTGTATTCGGTCATGCGGTCAAAGTTCAGGTAGCGGTAGATGTCGGCAGACATGCTGTCGATCTGCTTGGCGTACACCATGTATTCCTCAACGGTTGGCAGCTTGCCCAGTACCGCGGCCACAGAAGCGAGTTCTGCAGAGGCCAGGTACACGTTGGCACCCTGGCCCAGACGGTTCGGGAAGTTACGCGTAGAGGTGGACACGCAGGTCGTGTTCGGTGCCACATGTGCCTGGTTACCCATGCACAGCGAGCAGCAGGGCATTTCGGTGTGGGCACCGGCGCGGCCGGAGATATTAAATTTTTTCGTGCCTAAGGGGCTATTGTGTTGGGGTGCGATTTCCGGCACTTCTCTTTTTTAAGGAGGTGTGCCAGCGCCATGCTTTGAGGTGCCAGAGGAAACAATTCGCGTCGACGGCATGTTGAAAGATAAGGGCCCAGCAAGCGCCGGGCCGCTATCTGTCTACGCAGTAGGTGCGTCATTTTGTGCCCTAGCTAGAGGGTTTTTTGCAGAGCTGTATTTTTGAGCTGATTAGCTCCTAGCGCGCATTTGCGATTGCTGCGCCGAGCAGTACTCCTGCAGCAATGCAGCACACTCCTAGCAGGAAGTCGCCATTGCGGTCCACTATGCGGTCAATTACATCCTGAGATGGCGTGGGAAACTGAAAAAGAGCGTCGCCGATCCTGATGCTGGTCATGCGACCAGTGTCAATCGGCGAAAGCAGGTTCGTACTCATGGTTATTACTCCAACGTTGTTAACGCCCACATGGGCGCGAAGTATTTATACCTCCAAAACAGAGGTAACGTCAAATGGGAGGTGATATGAAGGTAGAGGCAACTCCTTCTTGGCGGTAAACTTATCGATTTCAGCAGTCCCTCGAGGTTGGACATGTTTAGCATCTGGAGCCCGACTCCACAGGTCGCATATCCCGAAATTGTCGGAGCAGTTCTTGCCAAACGAAGAGAGCTCCTCGAGCTCAGTCAGGCGGGGCTAGCTCGGGCGAAAGGCGTAGGAATGTCGCAGGCACCAATTGGCAAGATTGAGCTCGGCAAGACGATTTGTGCGGTGGATCACTTGTATCGCATGGCGCCAGCTTTGGGGCTAAAGCCCGCAGACATCATTGGCGAGGCAGATGCACATGCCGATGCTGCAACAGCCCTGGGCTTTGATGTTGTGGCTGTGTTTAAGGATGCGAAGGAGGAGCTGGGGCCGGGCAGCGCATTACGGATCCTGAGGCCAATGCTTTATCCCACCATTATTCTTGGGCCGAGGGCATGGGCCGTGTTGCACGCGCAGTTTGAAGTATGGAATGAGGTTTTTCAGAGAATTGACATGGAAAGTGAGGAGGCGAGCCGTATCGGCGATCAGGTGCCTCGCTTGACTTGGAGTACGCTGGAACTAGTGATGCTCGAGTATTACGAGCATAGGGATTATAAAGAAGCCATCAAGCAATTGATGACTGAAGTTCGACGGGTCGGTCGCGATATCAATGAGGATGAGGCGAACGCCCTCATTGAAGAAAGTAAGCATGTAGACATTGAGGAGCTGATACGTGTTTATGAGCGGATTGCGAATGAAGCTTCGAGTGAAGATGCTTCTGGAACATTTAGTGCTGCGGCCAAAGTGTTAAGGCTTCCAAAGAAGTAGCAAATAAAAAGCCCGGCTGTCGCCGGGCTTTTTATTCACCTCATTACCGCAAGATCAATCAGGCCAGCTGCGCCACATTGATCTTGCCCGCCTGATCCGTGTACTCGGTCATGCGGTCAAAGTTCAGGTAGCGGTAGATGTCGGCAGACATGCTGTCGATCTGCTTGGCGTACACCATGTACTCCTCAACGGTGGGCAGCTTGCCGAGTACCGCGGCCACAGAAGCGAGTTCTGCAGAGGCCAGGTACACGTTGGCACCCTGGCCCAGACGGTTCGGGAAGTTACGCGTAGAGGTAGACACGCAAGTGGTGTTCGGTGCCACACGTGCCTGGTTACCCATGCACAGCGAGCAGCCCGGCATTTCGGTGCGGGCACCGGCGCGGCCGTAGATGTTGTAGTAGCCTTCTTCCATCAGCTGGTGCTCGTCCATGCGGGTTGGCGGGGCCAGCCACAGACGGGTTGCGAGCGAACCACCTTCCACCTTGTCCAGCAGCTTGCCGGCAGCGCGGAAGTGACCGATGTTGGTCATGCAAGAGCCAATGAACACTTCGTCGATCTTGGC
>DPJB01000005.1 GCA_003543245.1 Moraxellaceae bacterium
ACAGCCACTGCTCCCAGCGGTAGTAATCCGGCTTGCAGGTAGTGACCTCACGTGACCAGTCGATGGCGAGGCCCAGCGATTTCAACTGGCCCTTCATGTAGTCGATGTTGGAATACGTCCACGCCGCCGGTGCCACCTTGTTCTTCATTGCCGCATTTTCTGCCGGCAGACCGAACGCATCCCAGCCCATGGGCTGCAGCACATTCTTGCCCTGCATGCGCTGGAAGCGCGCAATCACGTCACCGATGGTGTAATTGCGCACGTGGCCCATGTGCAGTTTGCCGCTGGGATAGGGAAACATGGACAGGCAGTAGAATTTTTCCTGTCCTTCCTTCTCGGTCGCAGTGAATGCGCCGGATTGTTCCCATTCGGTCTGGGCGGCGGGCTCTATGTCCTGGGGGCGGTATTGTTCATGCATGGCGCGGTCGGGGCCTTGGGGCAAAGGTTGAAAGAGCAACGGGTGAAAATACAAAAAATCGTGGAAAATCAAAGGGGCATAGCATAGCGTAGACGCCTCTCCCAGACCATCGCCGGCCATGACCTTCATCGCCTTTCTTCGTGCCTGTTTTTCACCCCCCGGCCTGCAGATCCTGCTGGTGCTGGCAGGACTGTGGGCGTTGCGCCGCCAGCGGCGGGCATGGGGCAGGTCCCTGATCGTGCTGGGGCTTGGCAGTCTTTACCTGATGGCTACCCCGCAGGGGGCCGCCTGGCTGTTGCAGGGGCTGGAACGTTATCCGGCCATTGCCGAGCCGGCGCGGCTGCGAGCCGATGGCTGGCAGGCCATAGTGGTCATAGGCGGTGGGCGGGATCATGGCGCGCCAGAGTATGATCGCCGCGATGTGCCTAATTACTGGACCGCGAGCCGCTTGCGCTATGCGGCGTTCCTCTATCGCCAGACCGGACTGCCTGTTGCCGTGAGCGGCGGGGTACGTCCCGGTGAGGTGGAGCCGGAGGCCAGGCTGATGCATTACAGTCTGGTCCACGACCATGTAGCCAATGTCTACTGGCTGGAGGAGCGCAGCGCCACTACCTGGGACAATGCGGTGAATACCCGTGCCTTGCTCAAGCCTCTGGGCATTGATCGCATCGTGCTGGTGACACAGGCGGCACACATGTGGCGTGCCCGGGTCATGTTTGAGCATGCCGGTTTTGTGGTGAAGGCGGCGCCGCTGGACTTTGAAACGGATGCCGCCCGGTTACCGCTGTTGTTGCGCTTCGCCCCCCGGGCGGAGCGACTGATGGCGTCATCGCAGGCCTGTCACGAGTATCTCGGGCTGGTCTGGTACCGCCTGCGCATGTTGTTTGACTGATGTTTTCTATTGATGCTTTCTGATGTGAGTTGATGATGGATCTGGATTCCCTGTTTCCGGCCGGCATGGCCCATTACCTGGCCGGTGGCATGCTGATTGGTCTGGCGGTGTCGTTCATTTTTGTAAGTACCGGCATTGTGGCCGGCATGAGCTCGTTTTTCAGCACGACACTCTCGTTTGTGTCGAAGCTGCCGTTCTTTCAGCAGGCGCGCTTCACTGAAACACGTGGCTGGCGCCTGGTGCTGGCCGCGGGGCTGGTGCTGGGGGCATTGCTTTGCGCCTTGCTGGTGCCGGAACGGTTTGTGGTGACAAGTGTTGCGCCATGGCAGCTTGCCCTTGGCGGGCTGATCGCCGGTTTTGGTGCGCGTTACAGCAACGGCTGCACATCCGGTCATGGTATTTGTGGCATGGCCTCGCTGCAGTGGGTGTCATTGGCTGCAGTGCTCACGTTCATGGCGACGGCTTTCGTGACGGCCAATGCCGTGCTGTGGCTGGGAGGCAAATGATGAATGCATTCTTTTATCTGGCCGTGCTGATAGGCGGTGCGCTGTTTGGTGCAGGGCTCACGCTGGCGACAATGATCCAGCCAGAGGTAGTGCTGG
The DNA here is from genome assembly GCA_003543245.1 of Moraxellaceae bacterium. Lineage (GTDB taxonomy): Bacteria > Pseudomonadota > Gammaproteobacteria > Pseudomonadales > Moraxellaceae > UBA2031. The sequence goes on from DPJB01000005.1 coordinate 1,913, forward strand.
CCTTCCTGCGCTTTCAGGACTGGGGACTGATGCTGGTGCTGGGCAGTGCGGTGATGATCACTCTGGTGGTCTACCAGCTGGTGCCCCGCGTCATGAAAAAACCGCTGTTTGCTGAAGGCTTTGGCAAACATGTCCTGTTTGGTTCGCGCCAGACATTGATTGGCGCTGCCATTTTTGGAGTGGGCTGGGGCCTCTCGGGCGTCTGCCCGGGCCCCGCAATTGCCGGACTGGGAACGGGCAACTGGCCGTTGCTGTATACGTTGGCAGGGTTGTTTGCGGGCGCGTGGTTGCAGGGTTGGTGGGCATCACGCTCGCGCTGATCAGCCAACCTCGTTGCGCAGTGCCTCATCCAGTGTGCGCGAGCGGAACTTGAAGCGGGCTTCCAGCAGTCGTGAGGGCACTACGCGCTGGCTTCCCAGCAGCAGTGCACTCATTTCACCCATGGCGAGCTTGAGTATCGACACGGGAATGTGCAGGAAGGCAGGACGTCCCAGCGCCTGTGCAAGCGTGCTGGTGAACTCGGCATTGGTCACAGGCTTGGGGGCAGTGGCGTTGTAGATGCCGGACTGGTTTTCGTCGGTCAGCATGAAGCGCACGATCTCCAGAAAATCGCCCAGTGCAATCCACGAGAACCATTGTTCGCCACTTCCCAGCCGGGCACCAAGCCCCAGACCGAAGACCGGCAACATGCGCTTGAGCATGCCGCCACTTTTGCCCAGAACCACGCCAGTGCGCAGTATGCACAGCCGTATGCCCAGCGACTCTGCCTTGCGTGCCGCCAGTTCCCAGTCGTTGCAAAGGGTATGCATGTACTCGTCATGAAACGAGGAGCTTTCCTCCAGTACGGTGTCGCCCTGATCGCCATACCAGCCGATTGCCGAGCCGGAAATCATGACTGCCGGCTGTTGTGTACGTCGCTTGAGGACGTTAATCAGTTCTTCAGTGAGCGAGATGCGGCTGGTGTGCAGTTGCTGCTTGCGTGCCGCACTCCAGGGGCGGTCGGCGATGCCTTCACCAGCGAGGTTGATGACGGCATCCAGCGGCCAGTCTTCGCTGAACTCGGTGAGTGAGCGGATGGCGCGTACCTTGCCGCCATAGGCGTGTACCACCTTTTCAGGGTGACGGGTAAGTACTGTCAGGCTGTGGCCTTCCATCAGAAGCTGTGGGCAAAGGGCGCTGCCAATAAAGCCGGTACCACCCGTGATCAGAATCTGCATGACAGTCCTTGCAAGCGTGAATATGCCCGGAGTGTAAGCGCAACAGCGCGTGCTCCGGAAGCGGACGAAAACCGCAGGAGGTGAATTATGAGCACCACCCTCGCTAGAATGCACCCATGAAAATATCCCGATCTGTCCCCGTCAATCTCATCACGGGGTTTCTTGGTGCAGGAAAGACCACGGCCATTCGCCACCTGCTGGAGCATGGCCGCAATGGCGAGCGCTGGGCGGTGCTGGTCAACGAGTTTGGCAAGGTGGGCATTGACCAGTCGGTGCTTGCTTCTGATGAGGTGGCCATAAAGGAGGTCCCCGGAGGCTGCCTGTGCTGCACGAATCACTTGCCTCTGCAGGTGGCGCTGTCGCAGTTGCTGGCACGTGCCAATCCTTCCCGCGTATTGATTGAACCGACCGGGCTTGGGCACCCGGCCCGTGTGCTTGAGTCATTGCGCGAGGCACACTGGCGTGAGGTGCTGGAAGTGCGTGCCACCATTACGCTGGTGGATGCACGTGAGCTGGCGGATCCGCGCGTGCAGGCCCATGAAACCTTTCGTGCGCAGATCGAGGCGGCCGATGTGCTGGTGTTCAGCAAGGATGATGCACTGGATGAGCCGGATCGCGCCCGCGCCCGCGAATTTTCTGACAGCCTGATACCGCCCAAGGTGAATGTGCACTTCATGCGTGATGGCCAGATGCAGCGGGAATGGCTGGATTTGCCGGGGCGTGCGCAGCCGGTCCGGCGCTCGCTGTTGCATGTGCCGGCGGCGATGGCCCCGGTTGTTGCGACGCCGGCCGCCATTGAGCCGCCGTATCATTACAACGAGCATGTTGGTGACGTTGCCATTGCCGGCTGGGTGTTTCCCCGTGAGTGGCAGTTNNGGCGTGTTCAATACGGATCAGGGCTGGATTTTTTTCAATGCCACCCGGCATGAAACCGCCGTGAACAGCGAAGTTTCGCGAGCCGACAATCGTCTGGAAATCATTGCAGCTGATGCACTGGACTGGGAGACGCTGGAGGCACGGTTGCTGACGGCGCGCGTGACCCCGGATACCTGAATTTCCGATGCTCTCAGGTCAGGCAGTCATGACGGGCGCTTGTGGCGCCAGCCAATAAGCCAGCCAATAAGAAGCATCAGTGCCATGATGGCCAGTACCGGCCAGTTGCCCATTACTACATACGGCGTCAGGCCTTCACGCGGCTGCGCCGTAGCACGTAATACCAGACGCTGGAACTGCGGGGCATGCTCCTGCACGCTGCCATCGGCCCTGATGATGGCGGAAATACCGTTATTGGTGGCGCGAATCACTTCGCGGCCGGTTTCCACTGCGCGCATGCGCACCATCTGGAAGTGCTGGTGCGGACCAATCGAACCACCAAACCAGCCATCATTGGAGATGGTTGCCAGCACATCGCTGCGGGCTGCAATCCGGCGTACAAGTTCGGGGTAGGCAATTTCGTAGCAGATCATCGGTCCCAGCCAGTGATTCTTCACCAGCAGGGGCTGTTGGTCGGCACGGCCTTCACTGAAGCTCGACATGGGCATGTCAAAAAACGGAATGGCACCGCGTAGAAAACCTTCATACGGAATGTATTCGCCAAACGGTACCAGTCGCTGTTTGTGATAAATCCCGCTGCCGTCACCCAGGGCGATGATGCTGTTGTAAAAGCGCAGGGTGCGGGAGGCTTCGTCCGGATCAATATAGGGAATGCCGGTGACAAAGGCGGAGCGGTTGGCGAGTGCCTTGTCGCTGGTTTCCTTCAGGAAGTCGATGGCTTCGTGATAGAACATCGGCACGGCAGACTCGGGCCAGATCACCAGGTCTCGGCCCCATTCATTTCTGGAGAGTTCCTTGTAGATGGCGAGTGTCTTGTCGCGCCACTCCAGTTGCCATTTTGATTCCTGCGGAATGTTGCCCTGCACGATGCTGACCGACAGGGCCTCTCCTGTGGGGTGAGTCCAGGCGATGTGCTGCAGTCCCGCGCCCGTCACCCAGAGTGCAAGGACGGCGGTCAGTGCAGGCCATTGCGTGCGGTCGGCCAGCACCCGGAACAGTACGAGTCCGGTAAACACGGCAATCAGGCTGATGCCGAACACGCCCAGCAACGGTGCATAACCGATCAGGGGTGTGTCGATAAAGGCATAACCGGTGAACAGCCAGGGGAAGCCGGTGAACAACCAGGATCGTAACCACTCGCCCAGTACCCACAATGCAGGCAGTGCCAGCAGCGGTGCGCGTTCCAGTTTGAAGCGGGCATAAAGAAACCCGATAAAGGCAAAGAACAGGGCCATGACGGCGGCCACAAAGCCGACCATCGGCGTGGCCAGCCAGGGCGGGGTGTAGCCGTAATCATGAATCGACACATACAGCCACGAACCGCCATACGCCCACAGGCCAAAACCATGGCACCAGGCCAGAAAGGCCGTGCGCCTGACGCTGTGTCCGCGCAGCAGTTCGGCCGACAGGCCGATGGTGAGCAGTGCCAGAGGCCAGACATGGAAGGGCGCCAGTGCAAACGGCGTCAGTGCGCCCAGCATGACCATCAGCAATGGCAGGAGACGGTGGGTGCGAAGGGTGTCCAGATAACGGGCAATGATCGGCATGGGCGCAGGCAATTATGGTGGTTGATGCGGCAGGTCATCACGACATGCCGCATTCCGGGTGGGTCGTCAGGAGGCTTTCTGGATTTTCAGCTGGCGAATGGCGCGGCGGTCAGCTGCCAGCACCGTAAACTCCCAGTGATCAATCACGATCTTTTCGTCACGCTCGGGCAACCGCTCGAATGCGCTCATGACAATCCCGCCAATCGTGTCAAAGTCATCGTTGCTGAAGCGGGTGCCAAAGTGTTCGTTGAAATCGGCAATCGGGGTGAAGGCCTTGATCACGAATTCTCCCGGCGCAATTTCCCGGATGAAAGCGTCTTCGTCTTCCTCGAAATCATGTTCGTCATCAATCTCGCCAACGATCTGCTCCAGCGCATCTTCCAGCGTGACCACACCGGCAATGCCGCCGTATTCGTTGACCACGATCGCCATGTGATTTTTCTTGGCACGGAACTCCTTGATCAGTCGATCAAGATGCGTTGACTCGGGCACAAAAAAGGCAGGGCGCAGGAAATCCTTGATCGTGAAGCGCTCGTTGCGCTCTTCCAGGATCAGCTTGAGCAGGTCCTTGGCAAACAGGATGCCGATGACTTCATCGGCGTTGTCGGCATCCAGCACGGGAAAGCGTGAATGGGCGGACTCGATCAGCAGTGGCAGAAAGTCACGGGGCTCCATGTCGGCACGTACGGCAATCATCTGTGCACGCGGAATCATGATTTCACGTACCTGGCGCTCGGAGACCTGAAGCGTGGCTTCAATGATGCGCAGCGCATCCGGGTCCAGCAGGCCGCGGTCGCCCGCGCTGTGGATCATTTCGGCCAGGTCCTGGCGGTTCTGTGGTTCGCCGCTCAGTGCCAGCGTCAACCGGCTTAACCAGGATTTCGGACTGTCGCCCGACGATCGCCCCTCGCTCATCTTGTTTCCCTTTTTCCTTTCTTCGGTAGTGAAGCCGCCCGCAAGGGCAATGATGCTACATGAATGTGTCGGTTTTATTCGTAGGGATTCTCTATGCCAAGCCGTGACAGGGCGGCCACTTCCAGCGCCTCCATCTCTTCGGCGTCGGCATCGTCGATATGGTCAAAGCCCAGCAGGTGCAGGGTGCCGTGCATGGTCAGGTGGGCCCAGTGTGCCTGTACATCCTTGCCTTGTTCGATTGCCTCGGCGGCGACCACCGGTACGCAGATGACCAGGTCGCCCAGCGGCAGGATGTCGAGCTGATCCTGCAGGAAGTCGGGCAGTTCGCTGGGAAAGGACAGCACATTGGTCGGTTTGTCCTTGTCACGGTATTCATGATTCAGCGTACGGCTTTCGTCGGCATCGACCAGTCGTACGGTGATTTCGGCCGGCTTGTCGTAGCCGGCCTGCTGCAGTGCCGTGGCACACCAGCGGGCAAAGTCGGCTTCGGCGGGCAGGTTGGCCGCTTCAATGGCGAGCTGGAGATCAATCAGGGGCAGGGTAGGTGCGCTCATGCCTGCTCATCCGTGCCGGCTGCCTTTGCAGTTCTGGCGGGGCGGGCATCCCATGCTTCGTAGGCCTCGACAATTACTTGCACCAGACGATGACGCACAACATCGCGTGATGTGAAGCGCGTGATGTGAATGCCTTTGACGTCATGCAATACGCGCAGTGCATGCGCCAGGCCGGATTCCTGGCCCTTGGGCAGGTCAACCTGGGTGATGTCGCCGGTGATCACGGCCTTAGAGCCGAAGCCCAGACGCGTCAGGAACATCTTCATCTGTTCCCTGGTGGTGTTCTGGCCTTCGTCGAGAATGATGAAGGCGTTGTTCAGCGTACGGCCACGCATGTACGCCAGTGGCGCAACTTCGATCACCTGTTTTTCGATCAGCTTGGAGACGCGCTCGAAGCCCAGCATTTCGTAGAGGGCATCGTAGAGCGGACGCAGGTAGGGATTGATCTTTTCCGAGAGGTCGCCGGGCAGAAAGCCGAGCTTTTCACCGGCCTCGACAGCGGGGCGTACCAGCAGGATGCGGCGGATCTCGTCTTTTTCCAGCAGGTGCACGGCGGCGGCAACGGCCAGATAGGTTTTGCCGGTACCGGCTGGGCCGACACCGAAGCTGATGTCATGCGCCAGGATGTTTTCGACATAGCGCTGCTGGTTTTCACCACGCGGTTTTACGGCGCCACGACGGATGTGCAGGGTGACGCCAGCCGGGTCGACATCGCTGACGGGGGCGAGCAGGTCGTGGTCGTCGCTGACAATCCCGTCCAGAACACTGTCATCCAGAGTGGACAGTAGCAGGTGCACGGTTTCGGCATCCAGATGATCACGGTCGCGGGTTTCGGCGTACAGCATTTCCAGTACGCTGGCCGCAGCATTCACTGCGACAGCGGCACCCTCGATACGGAAATGGTTGCCACGGCCATGAATGGCGACATTCAGGCGTTGTTCAATCAGTTTTAGGTGCTCGTGAAACTGCCCGGAGAGGGCGCTCAGTCGGCGGGGATCATTGGGTTCCAGCGTTAGCTGGCGCCGTGCAACGGCAGTCTGGGTGTTCAAGCGGTGATGGCTCGGATATCCGGGGGATCAGAATACCGCAAAGCCGGCCACCCCGTCAGCCTCCCGTGTCGGCGGTCTGGTCGTGGCCAACCGGTCATGATTATGCTAAACCATGCATATGCGACTAACGGGTCAGGACGTGTCAATGAATGCCTTGCGTAACTCCTCTCTGCTAGTGGCTCCGGCGCTCTCCGTCAGTTGGCAGGCGCGCGCCCTCAACATGGCCCTTCGCTACTCCATCAAGCCGGTACTGGAGCTGGCACCGGTCAGTCCCACTACCATGCGTCTGGCCGACCGCCTTTACGGCGTGGCGGGTGCCTTTCTGCGCCAGTTGCCACACTTTGTAGAGGCGCGGTCTGAGGATTTCGGTCTCTTTCAGGGGGAGTGGCTACGAGCAGGCAAGGGGCTGCGGGAAGACAAGGCCATGCTCTATCTGCATGGTGGCGGTTACTGCTTCAGTTCGGCCGAGGCACACCGGCCATTGACCTGGCGTCTGTCGCGGGCGGCAAAGCGTCCGGTGCTGGCCATCAACTATCGACAGGGGCCGGATCACCATCTGGACCTTGCCCGTGAGGATGCCTTGCGTGCATACGAGTATTTGCTGGATCGCGGCTATGCCCCCGGCAACATCCTGATCGGTGGCGATTCGGCGGGCGGGCACCTGACGCTGGTTACCCTGCAGTCCATCCGTGACGCCGGGCTACCACTGCCGCGTGCCGGCATGTGTTTCTCGCCCTGGACCGATCTCAGTTGCGAGAGCCCCTCCTACGAGAACAACAGCCAGCATGATCCGATGTTTGCATCGCGTGCAGTAGCTGGGTTGTCACGACATTTTGCCCGTGATCGCGACCCTTATGATCCGAGGGTGTCGCCCCTGCATGGCGATTTTACCGGATTGCCCCCCCTCATGATCACGGCAGGATCGACGGAGGTCTTGCGCGACGATGCCCGTCGTGCCGCCGAGCGAGCCCGCGAGCATGGCGTTGAGGTGGTGTACGAAGAGTGGCGAAGCATGCCGCATGTGTTTCAGCTGTTTGCCTTCTGGCTGCCGGAAGCACGTGCGGCGTACCGGCACATGGCGCGGTTTATCCAGACAGTCGAGCGATCGCGGTAAGGTGAATCTGCTGCAATGATGCGCTAGCATCGGATTTTCTGGTCTGGCAGTGATCAACCGGCATGAAACCATACTTTCTCAGCTTCTTTCTCACCGCAGTTGTTGCATGTGGCGTAGCAGTCTCTGCTCCTGCCGTGGCGGGTCCGATCTACTCTGATGTGGACGCCAATGGCCGCCGTGTTTTCTCCGATGCACAAACCACCTCTTCCTCTACGGAAGTGAAGCTCAACGAAGCTACGGTGGTGTCCGGCCAGTCCCTGGGGAAAAAAGTGGACTACCCGTACGGTCGACCCGACTCCGGTCGTGGCTCAGCCGCCACGTACCGCCAGATCAGCCGGCAGGAGGAGAAAAAAAGGGAGTGTGCGGAGATGAAGGACACCATGAACAACACGGCCGGCCGGATCAAGCTGAATACCGAGAACCGCTATCACCGTGAGTGCATCCTCGGGCAGTAGTCGTGATGTTGGCAGGATTTTCTCCTGACTGCTCTCTTGCATAATCCTTTCCCGGAAATACACTCTACCCCCGACTCCGACCTGTCATGGATACCTGCAATGGAACTGCTGAAGCTGGAAGATTTTGCGTCGTGCCTGAATGAAACGTTTGATGTGGTAGTCAACGGCATGAGTGTTCCGTTCGTGCTGGTAGAGGCGAGGCCTCTGCAAACGCCCATGCAGAGTCTGGTGCGTGCACCGTTTTCCTTGCTCTTCAGAAACTGTTCAGCCTTCCTCTTTCCACAGGGAACCTACAGCATGCGGAATGGCCGCATCGGGGATGTGGGTGTTTTTATCGTGCCGGTCGCCCAGGAGAAGGGGGGGTTCCTGTATCAGGCGATCTTCAACTGACTGTCGGTCCCGTCCGGCCGCCAAAGCATGGCAATGTGCGTGGCGGTCGCGTCTTTTGCATCAAAACCAAGGCGTTCATATAGCAGGCGTGCGCGCGGGTTCATGAGGTGCACATGAAGCCTGATGGTGGCCCCTCGTGCGAGTGCGTCGCGCTGTGTCTGTCGTATCAGTTCGCTGCCGATTCCCTTTCCCTGTTCTTCCGGTAACAGGCTGATGTCTATCACCAGATATTCCGATGCAGCGCTCTGTTGCAGGTAATAGCGCCCGACCGCTGCTTTTGCGTACTCGATCACCAGAAAGTCGGTACCGGGATAGTGCGAAAGGTAGTGCTGATGCTGAAGCTGGAATTGCTGGTCGGTGAATGACCGCTTCATGTTTTGGGGCCACGGGAGCGTAGCGAGTTCCTCTGCGCGGGTGCTGGCATAAAGATCATGCAGCCAGGGCAGGTCGCTGTCGCGGGCGGCACGCAGGGAGTACCCGCGCTCGGCGAGGAGCGCGGGTATCTGCATGGGCTCGCACCGCCCTGACGGGAATGATGCGAGCCGTTGTTGCGGGGTTTCCATCACGGAAATGACGGAAAGACGCCCTGGAGCGCAATGCAGAAATTGACGCCCAGATAGGGTTGCTGGTTCTCATGCGGCAAGCCTCCGCCCTGGCTGGGGCTGAGCATGACGGGGGAGAGCTGGGTATTCAGTGGGCTGGCAATGAAATTCTTCGATGATGTATTGGACGCCAGAAAGGAAAGGCCACCATTTGCCACCGGAGAGCTTGAGCCACTGCCCGACGCCGATTGCGAGTAGGCGTTAACGCCGTGGTTGTGGGATGGGGTCTGGTTACTGTTCAGTGTCGCTGTATTGCTGCCGAAAAATTCGCCCAGTGTGCGGGGTGAAAGGCCGGGGCCCTGACCCTGCTGGCACCCGCCGCGACCGGCGAAGTTCGGGAGTTGGAACGTCGTCTGGCCGTTGCCGCCATAGGTGGTGCCGAGCAAGGCAAAAAGGGCGGTGTTCTGCGAGATGGGCAGTGTGGCGCCATTGCAGAGTGCCCAGCCTTTCGGGTTGAAGTTGAAGCCGAACATCTGGATTTCGCCGATATAGGGTTCGGTCATGATGCGATTCCTCCGATGAATGTTGCCGCGCACATTAATAATGGCGGCCGCGCCAGCGTGGCGCAGTTATGGTGTTGTCGTTGCGTGTTGCGGTCAGCTCTGCTGAGGGTAGATGCCATCCGTTGCAATGCAGTACTGAACCGTCAGCGTGGGCATGAGGTTTTCATGTGGCTGTGATCCACCACTTGCACCAAGCATCTGCGGTGACATTGGTGCTGCGGTATTGCCGGTAATGGTGTTCACATAAAACGTGTCGCCACTGACGGTGCCGGGCAGCAGTGAAGTGCCGGGAGTGACGGCAGTGGCTGCCGATGTCGTTGCCATCAGCGTGTGGGTGTGCGCCGGCATTTGCTGCGGTATCAGGGTGACGGTTTCGGTGCCGGCAATCTCGCCGATCACATGGTTGGTCAGGCCGGGGCCCTGGCCCTGATGCAGCGGCAGACGGCCGCGCAGGTCGGGGACGGCAAACGTGGTTTGCCCGTCGCCGCCATAGGTGGTGCCCAGCAGGGCGAACAGGACTTCGTATTCCGAAATTGCCAGCAGGCTGCCATCGCAGGTTTGCCAGCCCTGCGGGGTGCGGCCGAAGCCGAACATGCGGATTTCACCGGTAAAAGGGGTGCTCATTGGACTGTGCTCCATTAGTCAGTCGGCAACGCCGGATCGGGGCGCTGCGTGTCGTGATCCATCAGCTGCGAGACGGGAATATGCCGGATAGTGCGATGCAGAAATTGATCGTGCTATAGGGCTGCATGTTCGGATGGGGCTGGTTGCCGCCTGACGGGGCGACCGTCGCCGGATTCATGGCAACCAGTGTGCCGGGGCCAGCTGCATACAGGTTCTGTGTGGCAGTGGTGTTGGTGGCGTAGACACGGTTGGACGGAATGCGGTTGTCGCCCTGGCTGGTCGATGCATTTACGGCATGGGTATGGGGTGGCAGGTTGCTTGAAAGCAGTGTGACGTTTTCGGCGCCTGCCGCCTGACCTATTTGTACACCCGGTGGTTGCCAGGCTGGATCGACAGACGCGGCGTATCCGACGGGAGTGCGTCCACGCAAGTCAGGCAATGCGAAATTCGTTGTGCCATTGCCGCCGTATTGTGTGCCCAGCAGAGAGAACAGTGCCTGGTTTTGTGCGATTGGAAGTAATTGTCCATTGCACGCTGCAAAATATTTTGGAGCGAAGCTGAAGCCGGTCATCATGATCTGACCGATAAAGAACTCACTCATTGAATCCATCCCTTGGTTGATTGAGTTTGAACTCCTGATGCAGGGAGTACGCACATACTCTGAATCATGGATGAGGTAACTTGCAACCTGCTCGTAGTGTGGGGAAGGTTGCTCTTCCCATAAAGACGCGTTCCTGCTTCAATTGCCCTGATTGTAATTTCACGAGTGTCCGTGTCGTAGTGACAATGACACTTGCTCATTCAGGGACGAAGAGCAGCCCGCCCGGCTCCGGGCGAGCCCTGCCATGTCCAGGGAGCTGGTTCATGCATCGGTTATTGCGCGTTTTCTTCACGGGTTGTCGTTATTGCACATGGCATCAGGCCTTTTTGAAAGTGTTGGTGCTTTGTTTTGGTGCGATGTCGTCTTTTCAGGTGGCGGCGGCGCCATCCGCTTTTTGCCCGACGCTGAGTGCCACTGTCGCTAGCGGCGCGTCTGTTGCCGTCAACGTCAGCTCCTGTGACGGTCCATTTGATGGCGGGATGAGCGGCCCCATCGCCCCCCTTGCGCAGCATGGTACCGTCACCATTGGAGCCAACAGTGGTGGGACGCAGTTTGTTACCTATGCGCACAGCGGCAATGCGGCCACCAGTGATGTCTTTTATCTGGAAGACAATGACCTGGGGGTGGTGACGGTCAACATCACGATCTCAGCGCCGTCGTCCCCTGTCACGGTTGCTCCTGCATCGTTGCCGACGCTCACGGCCGGTGTGGCCTTCTCCCAGACACTGACCTCCGCTGGCGGGGTTGCGCCGTATACCTACAGCCTGCAGAGCGGCACGCTCCCGGTGGGCCTGAGCATGTCCTCTGGCGGCGTGCTCAGCGGCACACCCACACAGCGTGGAAACTACAGCTTCAGCGTGCGCTCGACCGACAACACCGCCCAGTTCACTGACAAGGGCTATACCGGCACGGTCCAGAATCCTTCGCTGGCTCTGGTGTCGGCCAGCGCCACCGCGATCCAGGGCGCCGCCTTCTCGCAGGCGCTCGCCACCACCGGTGGCGTCGCCCCGCATACCTATCTGCTTGAAACCGGCTCCTTCCCTGCGGGCATCTCCATTTCTTCGGCCGGTGTGGTCAGCGGCACCACCGCCGCCGCACCGGGCAATTACCCGGTCACCCTGCGTGTTACCGATGCCAGCACGGGCCCCGGGAGCTACTTCGAGCTGGAGTCCTTCACGCTGACCGTCAGTCCGCCGCCGTCGGTTTCCATCGCGGTCGCACCGGCCAGTGTCAGTGAAGACGGCGCGACCAATTTCACCTATACGGTTACCCGCAGCCTCAACATTTCCTCGCCGACGACGGTCAACATCACTACCGGCGGTACCGCAACCTCCGGTACCGATTACACCGGCGGCGTCGCCACCATTGTCATTCCGGCCGGCGCAACCACCGCGACGATCACTATCGATCCGACGGTCGACGGCACGGTCGAAGCCGACGAGACTGTCATCCTCACCGTCGCTGCCGGCACCGGTTATACCGTCGGCGCTCCGGCCAGCGCTACCGGCACCATCCTGAACGACGACGTGCCGAGTGCGACAATCACCGTCTCGCCGGGTGCGGTCGCCGAAGATGGCGCCCCGAACCTGGTCTACACGGTCAGCCTGAACCAGGCGTCTTTCTCAGCGCTCTCGATCAGCTACACCATCGGCGGTACCGCGACCAACGGCACCGACTACGCGACGATCGCTTCGCCGCTGGTCATCCCGGCTGGCAGCACCACCGGCACCATCACCGTCAATCCGACCGCCGATGCGACCATCGAGTCCGATGAGACTGCAATCCTCACGCTCGCCGCCGGCGTTGGCTACACCGTCGGCGTGCCCAACAGCGCCACCGGCACCATCCTCAATGATGATTTGCCGAATCTGACGATCAATGACGTCACCGCCAACGAAGGCAATGCCGGCGTTACCAACTTCACCTTCACCGTCAGCCTCAGTGCTCCGGCTGGTCCGGGCGGCGTCACCTTCGATATTGCCAGCGCCAATGGCAGTGCCACGGCGGGTGTTGATTATGTCGCCAACAGCCTGACCGGTCAGACCATTCCTGCTGGCAGCAGCACCTACACCTTCACGGTGCAAGTCAACGGCGATACGCTGAACGAGCCAAGTGAAACTTTCTTCATCAACGTCACCAATGTGGTCAATGCGATCGTGGTTGATGGTCAGGGTGTCGGCACCATCGTCAATGACGATCCGCTGCCTAGTCTGTCGATCAACGACGTGACCTTGGTGGAAGGCAACAGCGGCACCACCAATGCAGTGTTCACGGTGACCCTGAGCGCGGCAAGCGGCCAGACGGTGAGCGTGAACTATGCCACGGCCGATGGCACCGCCACCCAACCGGCTGATTACACCAACACCAGCGGCACACTGACGTTCACGCCGGGTCAGACCACCCGGACGATCACCGTGGCAATGGCCGGCGAGACCGTGCCGGAGGCGAACGAGACTTACTTCGTGAACCTCAGCGGCGCGGTAAACGCCACCATCGCCGACAACCAGGGTCTGGGTACCATCACCAATGATGACGTGCCGGTGACGGTCAGCCCCGGCACTGTGCCCAACGGCACCGTCGCGGCTGCGTATAGTCAGACCGTTACTGCCAGCGGCGGTGTTGCGCCGTACAGCTTCGCGGTCAGCGCGGGTGCGTTGCCTGCAGGTCTGACCCTGTCGTCGGGCGGCGTACTCAGCGGCACGCCGACGGCCGGTGGCACGTTCAACTTCACCATCACCTCCACCGACAGCAGTCCGTTCCCGGGCCCTTTCGCCGGCAACCAGGCGTATACGCTCACCATGGCGCCCCCGACGATTTCGCTGCCGGTGACTGCGCTGGCGGGTGGCACACTCAGCGCAGGCTATTCCGCGTCGATTACGCCAGCCTCGGGCGGTACTGCACCATATTCCTATGCGGTCACCGCCGGTGCATTGCCGACCGGCCTCACGCTGAACGCCGCAACCGGTGCGATTACCGGCACCCCGAGCGCGCTGGGTACTTTCAACTTCAGCATCACCTCTACCGACAGCAGCATCGGCACTGGCCCTTATACTGCCACGCAGTCGTATTCGATCATCGTCATCGACGTGACGCCAGTTGCCGGCAGTTCGTCGCTGACAGTCGCGTATGACGCCGCTGCGACCAATGTGACGCTGAGCCTGAGCGGTGGTGCGCCGACCTCGCTGGCGATCGGTACTGCGCCGCTGCACGGAAGCACGCTTGTCAGTGGCACCACCATCACCTATCAGCCGGTCACCGGTTATGCCGGTTCGGACAGCTTCACTTACACCGCGACCAACAGTGGTGGTACGTCTGCTCCGGCAACGGTTACGGTAACGGTGCAGGATCCGGTGATCAGCATCACGCCGAGCGGCGGGTTCAGTGCCTCGGTCGCTGCTTCGTACACCCAGACCTTTACCTTCAGTGGCGGTGCGCAGCCCTGGAGCGGCTTCCAGGTGACAAACCTGCCGGCCGGGCTATCGATCACCGGTACAACCGTGAATACCGTGACCATCTCCGGCACGCCAACACAGGCCGGGTCGTTCAACCTCAATGTCTCCGCTACCGACAGCAGTTCCGGCAACGGTCCGTACTCGGTCGGTCAGGCGTTTGCGCTGACTGTGGCCGCACCGACGCTGACGCTGTCTCCTGCAGCAGGCACATTGAGCGCGCCATATGCCACACCGTTCTCCCAGACCTTCACGGCTGGTGGTGGCGTGGGTCCGTACACCTACGGATTGACCGGCACGCTGCCCACCGGGATGAGTTTCAGCGGCGCTACGCTGTCGGGTTCGCCAACGGCTCCAGGCAGCTATGGCGTAACGGTGACGGCGACTGATACCGGTACCTCTGGCACCGGCTCGCCGTTCTCGGTTGCGCAGAACTACACAATCAATGTTCCGGCGCCAATCATTATTGTAAATCCGGTGTCGCTGCCGGATCCGGTGGCGAGCACGGGCTATAGCCAGACCATCACAGCAACCGGTGGTGCTGCGCCGTATACCTTTGCCGTGACATCCGGTGCGCTGCCGACAGGCATTACGCTGAGCAGTGGTGGTGGCCTCTCGGGGACCAGCAATGAAGTGGGCTCCTACAGCTTCACGGTGACCGCAACCGACAACTTCGGCCAGACCGGCAGCCGTGCCTACGCGGTGACCATTGCCGCGCCGACCCTTACCATGACGCCGGCGCCAGGCACGCTCAATGCACCGTATGCCACGCCGTTCTCTCAGAGTCTGACTTCAGGTGGGGGCTCGGGCAGCTTCAGCTATGCAGTGACTGGTAGCTTGCCGACTGGTTTGAGCTTCAGCGGTAATACGGTCTCGGGCACGCCGACGGTACCGGGCAGTTATCCGGTCACGGTCACGGCCACCGACACCGTGCTCACCGGGGCAGGTGCGCCGTTCAGCGTTGCGCAGAACTACACGATCAACGTTCCGTCACCAACTATCGTGGTCGATCAGGCCACCCTGCCGGGCACGACGGCTGGCGATGGCTACTCGCAGACACTGACAGCCAGTGGCGGCGCTGCACCGTACACCTTCGCAGTAACGACCGGCGCATTGCCTGCCGGCCTGTCGCTGGCCACGGGTGGTGCGCTGTCCGGCACGGCGACAGTGTCAGGAACATTCAACTTCACGGTGACCGCGACCGATGTCCATGGCCAGAGCGGCAACCGTGCCTACAGCCTCGTTGTAGCTGTGCCGACCATCAGCCTGACTCCGGCGTCACTGCCGTCGGCAACGGCAGGTGTTGCTTTTAGCCAGGTACTGACGATCAGTGGCGGTATTGCACCGTATACGGTGGTCCAGACCGGCACGTTACCGGCCGGCCTTGCCTTCGATGCAGGCAGCCGTACCTTCAGTGGCACGCCGACTCAGTCGGGTAGCTTCAACATCAGCGTGACAGTGACCGACAGCACAGGTGGTACACCGGCGACGGTGACCAACAATTACACGCTGACGGTAGCGGTGCCGACCTTGTCGATGACACCGGCATCCGTGCCGGACGCGGTAGCGGGTGTGGCCTATTCGCAATCCTTTGTGGCGAGTGGCGGCATTGCTCCCTACTCCTACAGTGTGAGTGCAGGTGCGTTGCCGGCAGGATTGACCATGAATGCAGCAGGGCTGTTGTCCGGCACGCCGACCGTTGCAGGCAGCTTCAGCTTTAGCGTGACGGCCACCGACAGTACGTCCGGTACGGCCGGCGTGGTCACCAATGCCTACGCGTTGACATTGTCTGCACCCACGATTGCGATTTCCCCTGCCACGGTTCCGGTCGCCATGCAGAACGTTCCCTACTCGGTGACGTTCTCCGCCAGTGGCGGTACGGCGCCCTATGGTTACGCTGTGACGGCCGGCGCGTTGCCGGCGGGTCTCACGCTGGCGGCGAATGGCAAGCTCACCGGTTCGCCGTCGGGTTCGGGTAGCAGCAGCTTCTCCGTGACGGCAACTGATGCGCTGGGCTTCACCGGGGTGGTGAACTACAGCATGACGATCATTGAACGCCCGGATCCGACCAAGGACCAGGAAGTCCGTGGTCTGATCGATGCACAGTCGGAGTCGATGCGCCGCTTTGCCGGCACGCAGATTGTCAACTTCCAGCAGCGCATGGGTCGTCTGCATGGTGCTCGTGATGGCAGGGGGTTCAGTTCGTCCCTGAGCCTCTCCTACGAGCGCAATTGCCCGCTGGCCGAAGATAATGGTTCGAGCCCGGCGTGCAGTGTGCAAGTAGTGCAGCGTGTTGAAGGTGAACCTGAGTCTGGTCAGGCGGCTGCCACTAGCGACAGTCTCTCGCCGCTCGGTATATGGACGGCTGGATCTGTCCGTTTCGCCAAGCGTGGCACCCCTGATGAAAATGAAGACATGGATTTCCGTTCGGATGGCGTGTCGATCGGAGCAGACTATCGTCTTAGCGATGATCTCGCGCTGGGCGGCGGTTTGGGTTATGGCGGTTCCGACACGGATATTGGCCAGAATGGCAGCCGCTCCACTGGTGATGCCTACACCGTGGCACTTTATGCCAGCTACAGTCCGGATGACCTGTTCTTTGTCGACGGCCTTGTGGGCTACCAGTCGGTTTCCTTCGATCAGCGCCGTTACGTCACCACCAACGGAGGCTTTGTCAACGGTTCCCGCGATGGTGAACAGTGGATGGCCTCGGTCTCGGTCGGTACCGATATCCAGCGTCGTCAGCTGCAGTTCACGCCGTATCTGCGTCTTGATGTAGCCGAGGCAACGATGGAGGGCTATGCCGAAAGTGGTGATGCGGTATATGCGCTGCGTTATGGCGAAATGGATCTTGATACTTCTACCGCCAATGCAGGCCTCCGTTTCAGCGTCAGCCACAAGGCCGGCTGGGGTGTGTTCATGCCGCAGCTGATGCTGGAGTACCAGCATGACATGAAGGATGACGGCAACCAGAGCATGCAGTATGCCGATGTCATGAACGGGCCCGTGTATACCCTTTCAGTCGCGAACTACGAGCAGGAGAGGTTTGTGACCGGGTTGGGTGCACTGTTCAGCGCTGAAGAGAGCCACCTGTCGTTCGGGGTCGATTACCGTGAAACCATCCTCGGTGGTCGTGATCGTGACCGCTATCTGCAGCTGAGTCTGGAGAAGCAGTTCTGACCGGTCTTCAGGTGCAGGCAGTGGTCGTCTTGACAGGCCACTACCTGCGCCGGCCCGATATCAGGCTTTCCGGCATGGTCCGGTAATAAAAAGCCCGCCGATTGGCGGGCTTTTTCATGGGCGCTGTTTCAGTTCTCGGTCCACACCGGCGCATCTGCCCGAAGGGCATTGATATTGATGGTGCCGGCAATGTCGAGATCGGCAAAGCGGCCGAGCAGGCTGTCATCCGGCCAGGGGAAGTGTACCAGGCGGTTGTGCTCGGTAACGCCTACCAGATGGTTGTCAAAGCGCTCCGACTTCTTTTCCACCAGCACGCGCTGCCGGGTGCCCACCAGCGACTCGGTCAGGCGTCCGGTGTGCTGCGTAATGCGGTCCTTGAGTATCTGCAGACGAACTTTCTTTACGTCGTCAGGCGTGTCATCAGGCATTTCTGCCGCCGGGGTGCCTGGGCGCTTCGAGTAGATGAAGCTGTAGGAGTGGTCAAAACCCACTTCGGCAATCAGGTCCATCGTTTCTTCAAAATCACGATCGGTTTCGCCGGGAAAGCCGATGATGAAGTCGGACGAGATGAAAATGTCCGGACGCACGGACTTCAGCTTGCGAATGCGTTCCAGATAATCCGCTGCCGTGTGATTGCGTTTCATGCCGGCGAGCACGGCGTTGGCGCCTGACTGCACCGGCAGGTGCAGGTGCGAAACCAGTTTCGGGGTGTCGGCATAGACGGCAATCAGGTCGTCGTTGAATTCCAGCGGGTGTGACGTGGTGTAGCGGATACGGTCGATGCCGGGAATTTCGGCGACATGGCGCAACAGTTCGGCGAACGAACAGATGGTGTCGTCGTGGTGTGGGCCGCGATAGCCGTTCACGTTCTGGCCCAGCAGCGTAACCTCGCGCACGCCCTTGGACGCGAGCACGGCAATTTCGGCAATCACATCATCAAACGGGCGCGATACTTCTTCGCCTCGTGTGTAGGGCACGACGCAGAACGTACAGTATTTCGAGCAGCCTTCCATGATGGAGACATAGGCCTTGAAGCCGTCAACGCGGGGCTCCGGCAGGTAGTCGAACTTCTCGATTTCCGGAAAGCTCACATCCACGACCGTGATTTTGTTGCCCTTGGGGGCATCCAGCATTTTCGGCAGGCGGTGCAGGGTTTGCGGGCCAAATACCAGATCGACATAGGGCGCGCGCTTCTGGATGCCTTCGCCTTCCTGTGAGGCAACACAGCCGCCCACCCCGATGACGATGTCCGGCCGTGCTTCTTTCAGCTTGCGCCAGCGGCCCAGCTCCGAGAACACCTTTTCCTGTGCCTTCTCACGAATTGAGCAGGTATTGAGAAGCAGTACATCCGCTTCTTCGGGATTGCTGGTCAGCTCCATGCCGTGGGAGTCGCCCAGCAGGTCGGCCATGCGCGAGCTGTCGTACTCGTTCATCTGGCAACCCTGGGTTTCGATATAGAGCTTTTTGGCCATGGTTCTGCGCGTCATCGGTAGGGGGGTATCAAATCAGGCGCGCATTATAGCGATGGGCCGGGGCAGGGGACAGCAACATCGGCTGGACTGTGCGTACACAAAAGCAGACACAAATGCCGGTTTTCCCCGGCGCGACATGCCCGTATCCTAGCCGGTCATATGACAGGGAGTGGCTTGTGCAATCAGGATTCTGGCGTGGGATGGCAGTGGCGCTGGGGCTTATGGCCTCGGCGACTGTGTTTGCCAACCCGGACTTTGTCGCAGCCCGCGAAGCGTACCGCAACGGGGATAACCAGACGGTGGCCGAAAAGGCCGAGGCACTGTCGCGTGATCCACTGGGCATCTATCCGCGCTACTGGCTGCTGACGCGGCAGGTGGAGACGGTAACGCCCGAGCAGATGCAGCCTTTCCTGAAGTACTACCAGGGGGCCTGGCTGGCGGAAAAGCTGCGAGCCGAGTGGTTGGCGGTGCTGGGACGCAAAGGGGAGTGGCCCCTGTTTCGTGAGCAGTATGCCCTGTTGCTGGAT
Source organism: Moraxellaceae bacterium (assembly GCA_003543245.1). Classification (GTDB taxonomy): domain Bacteria; phylum Pseudomonadota; class Gammaproteobacteria; order Pseudomonadales; family Moraxellaceae; genus UBA2031. The sequence continues at coordinate 21,165 of DPJB01000005.1, forward strand.
GCACCCGCGCAGGATCTGCGCTGTTATTCCTACAGTGCCCGTCTTGCTGCGGGCGACAAGAAAGTGCTGGCTGATGCGCGTGAAGCGCTCTGGTTTACTGCCCGGGACCTGCCGGCAGCGTGCAATGCCATCCTGCAGGCGTTGCAGGACTCTCCGGTGCTGACTGATGCAGACCGCTGGGCGCGCTTGCGCCTTGCGCTGCAGGCCAATGCCCATGGCCTGGCTCGTCATCTTGCGGGCCTGCTTGGACGGACACTCACCGCCGCCGAACTGCAGTCCATCGTGTCCGCTCCTTCGACGTATCTTGGCAAGGCATCGCTGGACACCCGTCTGGATCGCGAGCTGGCCGTGTTTGCCCTGGGGCGCTTGTCGCGCTCCGACCGTGATGCGGCAGCTGCCCTGCTGGAAAAACGGCAGGCTGCGCTTGGCGAGGAAGCGGCTGCCTACGCCTGGCAGCAACTGGGTCTGACGGCTGCCCGCAAGCTTGATTCACGGGCACTGGACTGGATGGCCATGGCCGATGGCAAGACCACCTGGACGGATGAGCTGCTGGAGTGGCGCATCCGCATGGCATTGCGGGTTGGCAACTGGGAGCTGGCCCTGCGCAGTATCCGTCAGCTCAGTGACCAGACCCGTCAGCAACGCAGCTGGCAATACTGGGAGGCCAGGGCACTGGAGGCGCGCAAGGCCATGCCAGGTGCCAGTCGCATTTTCGCCACGCTGAGTCTTGATGACGACTATTACGGCCTGCTGGCGCGTGATCGTCTGGGGCCGCTCATGGGGCCCGGTAATACGGCGTATCGCGTGACAGAAGATGACAAACGCAAGGTGCAGGCGAATGCCGGTCTCCAGCGAGCACTGGCACTGAACGGCATGGGCTTTCGCACGGAAGCCGTGCGTGAGTGGAACTGGGCATTGCGCGGGGCGGATGACCGCTTGCTGCTGGCAGCGGCCGAGGCGGCCAACGATGTCGGCTGGTATGACCGTGCCATCTATGCCGCAGACAGGACAAAGCAGTTGCACAATTACACCCTTCGCTACCTGGCACCGTATCGTGAGGTGACGCGAGGCTATGCGCAGGAACTGGGTCTGGACGAGTCCTGGGTGTATGGGCTGATTCGCCAGGAAAGCCGCTTTGTGTCATCTGCCCGTTCATCGGTAGGGGCGGGCGGGCTGATGCAGGTCATGCCGTCAACGGCACAATGGGTGGCCAACCGCATGGGCATCAAGTACCACAGTGGCATGGTGAACGAGGTGGGGACCAACGTGCAGCTGGGCACCTACTACATGAAACATGTGCTGGAGACGCTCAGTAACCAGCCAGTGCTGGCCACGGCGGGTTATAACGCCGGGCCGAGCCGTGCGCGCGGCTGGCAGCCTGCCGATGCCCCCATGGAATCAGCGATCTACATCGAGAGCATTCCTTTCCTGGAAACGCGTGACTATGTGAAAAAGGTGATGGCCAATGCGGTTGCCTACAGCATGACGTTCGGAGAGAAGCGGACATCGCTGACGACTCGTCTGGGGGCCATTCCTCCACGCAATCAGGTGATTCCCGAATCAGAGCCCGAGCCTGATCTTGCACAGACGGCCGCTGAATAAAGTGATGTATACATGAACAGATTTCCCCTTGGCAGGATTATTTCCCTGGTTGTCATTGTGCTGGCACTGCTGGTGGCGTTGCTGGCGGGCTGGCGTTATTTCGTGCTGAGCCGGGCGGCGGATGCCTTGCCAGTGAATACCCGCATGGGCGGGGATTTTGTGCTGCCCTCAACGCGCGATGCGCCACTGGATTTGCGGCAGCTGCGCGGCAAGGTGGTGCTGCTGAATTTCGGTTTTGCGTCGTGTCCGGATGTCTGCCCGACCGTGCTGGCACGCTTGCGTCAGGTGATTGGAGAGCTGGGACCGGATGCTGCCCGTGCCCAGGTCGTGTTTGTCTCGTTTGATCCGGCACGTGACACGATGGCGCATTTGAAAGGCTATGTGGCCCACTTTCATCCGGGCATCATTGGTGCCACAGGCAGTGATGCCGAGATTGCGGCTGTTGCCAAAAAATATGGTGTGGTTTATCTCAAGGAAGATATGGGCTCGGCCGCAGGCTATGGTTTTGCCCACAGCGATTACATTTATCTGCTCGATACGGAAGGGCGGGTACGCAAGCTTTATGACAATCAGGCACCCACGACGCAGATCAGTGCGGATGTGAGGACTCTGCTTGCCGCAGATGGTGTGTTCTGACGAATGACAGGGGGCATGATGGGTTTCAAACGAGGCATGTGGATGCTGGTGATGCTGTTGCCCCTGTCTGTGCAGGCAGCAGGCAATGATGTGCCTCCGGTGCAGGTGATGTCTGCCTGGGTGCCGGAGCCACCGTCGGTATCGAGGAATGCAGCGGCCTATGTCACGGTGCTGGGCGGTGGGCAGAATGACATTCTGCTGGGGGCCACCAGCCCGGTTGCCGAGGTGGTCGAACTGCATGAAACCAGTGTGGCGGGTGGAGTGTTGCGCATGCGTCCGGTGGCAACGCTGCCGGTGTCCGCGCGGCAGCGTATCGAGTTCAGTCCCGGTGGGTTGCACTTCATGCTGATCAACCTGAGCAAGCCCTTGCGTGTGGGTGAAAAGGTGCCACTGGAGCTGCGCTTCGAGAAGTCCGGGCGCATCAGGACCGAGGCGGAGGTGCGCTCATTGCCACCCGCCCCGGCAGCCGGGGCAGAGGACATGCACCACCACAGCCATCATTGAGCGCATTAATTTCCCTGCTTTTTTCATGGGAATATGGGTCGGTCTTATTTTTGTTGGGATAGCACCCCGGTTCGCAATGTCGGCTTTTTTTCAAACAGCACGGATGCTAGCTTCGTTTGCTCATCTGGCATGACTGCCTCTCCAGCCTGCCGCTCTGGCGGATTTTCATGGGAAATCCGCAGGGCGGCCCTAGGCTGTAAGCAGCACGACCCTATCTGTTTTGACTGTATATCCAGGAGCGCATCATGCGTCACAGGACTTTCCTGCTTCCCGTTTTTTCCACGGTACTGATGACGGCCATGCTGGCTGGCTGCGGCAAGCAGGAGCAGGCTGCCGGCGGTGGTGGTGGCGAGATGCCGCCGGCCGAGGTGGGGGTGGTGACAATCACGCCGGGCAAGCTGGCCCTGACCTCGGAGTTGCCGGGGCGTCTGGAGGCATTGCGTACGGCCGATGTGAGGGCCCGTGTATCCGGCATTGTGCTGGAGCGCGTCTTTCGTGAAGGCTCTGATGTGCGTGCCGGCGATGTGCTCTACCGGATTGATGCAGCACCGTACCGTGCGACATACGACAGCGCCCGTGCGGCGCTGGCCCGCTCCGAAGCAGCACAGATTGATGCACGCATGCGGGAAGAGCGGGCACAGTCCCTGATCGGCAGGAAAATGATCAGCCAGCAGGATTTTGATTCGGCCGTGGCTAATGCCCGCGCCACGCAGGCGGATGTCATGGCGGCAAAGTCGGCGCTGGAATCGGCTCGCCTCAATCTGGAGTACGCCACGGTGCGTGCCCCGATTTCCGGTCGTATTGGTCGTGCCCTCGTTACTGAAGGCGCACTGGTCGGGCAGGGCGAGGCCACTCCGCTGGCAGTCATCCAGCAGCTCAATCCCCTGTACGTGAATTTCACCCAGTCCAGCACCGAAGTCCTGAACCTGCGCAAGGCACTGGATGCCGGCGAAGTGAAGGGAGTGGGCCGGCAGGCGGAAGTGCAGGTAGTGATGGAGGATGGCAGCGTCTATCCCCATGCCGGCAAACTGCTTTTCTCTGATCTGGCCGTAGACCCGGCAACCGGCACGGTTGCACTGCGTGCCGAGGTCCCCAATCCCGGCGCCTTCCTCCTGCCCGGCATGTTTGTACGTGCCCGTGTGCAGCAGGCCGTGGCCGAGCAGGGTATTACGGTGCCCCAGCGCGGCTTGCAGCGTGGCCCGCAAGGTGCGTTCGTGATGGTGGTGAAGGATGGCAAGGCGGAAGTGCAGCCAGTCACTACCGGGGCAGCGCAGGGCGATGTCTGGGTGATCATGTCGGGGCTCAAGGGTGGAGAGCAGGTGATTGTGGAAGGCCTGCAAAAAGTGAAGCCGGGGGCACCGGTCAAGGCCGTGCCGTTTGGTGCGGTACCGCCAGCCTCGCCTGCGGCGACGAAGTAACAGGAGCCGACACTCATGGCCAGTTTTTTTGTGGATCGCCCGGTATTTGCCTGGGTGATCGCCCTCATCATCGCGCTGGCAGGCATCCTGTCCATTCGTGGACTGCCGGTGTCGCAGTACCCCTCCATTGCGCCGCCTGCCATTGCGGTATCGGCAAGCTATCCGGGTGCTTCTGCGCAAACCCTTGAAGATACGGTTACTGCCGTCATCGAACAGGAAATGAATGGCGCCGAGGGATTGCAGTACATGTACTCCACCTCGGAGTCTTCCGGCACGGCCAGCATTACGCTGTCCTTCAAGCCTGGCGTTGATATCAACATGGCCAGTGTGGAAGTGCAGAACCGTCTGAAACGCGTTGAGTCGCGTCTGCCCGCTGAAGTGCGTGCGCAAGGTATTCGTGTCGACAAGGCCGCCAACAATTTCCTGATGTTCGTGATTCTCGCCTCTACTGACGGCAAGCTGTCGCGTACCGATCTGGCCAATTACGCCAGCGCCAGCATTATTGATCCCTTGCGTCGCGTGGAAGGCGTGGGTGATGTCACGCTGTTCGGTTCTGAATACGCCATGCGTATCTGGCTGGAGCCGGCAAAGCTGACCGGCTTCAACCTCACGGCATCGGATGTCACGGCGGCCATTCGTGACCAGAATGTGCAGGTGACCGGTGGTGCGCTGGGCGGTTTGCCGGCCGTGGCAGGGCAGGCGCTGAACGCGACGGTGGTGGTGCCGCAGTCACGACTCTCCACTCCCGAACAGTTCGGCAACATCATCCTGCGTGCCAATCCGGATGGATCGGTCGTGCGTCTGCACGATGTTGCGCGGGTGGAACTGGGCGCGGCGGATTATTCCGTGGAAGCGCGCCTGAATGGCAAGCCGGTTGCCGGCATGGGCATCAAGCTTACGCCGACGGCAAATGCGCTGGCCACGGCCACGGCAGTGAAGGCCAAGATGGCCGAACTCAAGCCGTACTTTCTTGAGGGCATGGATTACAAGGTGCCCTATGACACGTCCCGGTTTGTGAAGATTTCCATCGAGGAAGTGGTCAAGACGCTGGTGGAGGCAATCATTCTTGTCTTCCTGGTGATGTATCTCTTTCTGCAGAACCTGCGTGCCACGATCATTCCGACGATTGTGGTGCCGGTGGCATTGCTTGGCACCATGGCAGCAATGCTGGTCTTCGGCTTTTCCATCAACGTGCTGACCATGTTCGGCATGGTGCTGGCCATCGGTATCCTGGTGGACGATGCCATTGTGGTGGTGGAAAACGTTGAACGCATCATGAGTGAAGAGGGGCTGTCTCCCCGCGAGGCGACGCGCAAGGCGATGGGACAGATTACCGGCGCCATTATCGGTATCACGCTGGTGCTGGTGGCTGTATTCATTCCGATGGCGTTTTTCACTGGCTCGGTCGGCAACATCTACCGGCAGTTCTCGCTGTCACTGGTGGCCTCGATTGCGTTTTCTGCCTTGCTGGCACTGACGCTGACACCTGCATTGTGCGCCACCCTGCTCAAGCCGATCGAGAAGGGACATCAGCACGCAAAGTCCGGTTTCTTCGGCTGGTTCAATCGCAGTTTTGCGCGTACGACAGAAGGCTATCAGGGGCTGGTGGCTCGCATCATCGGCAAGACGGGTCGCTGGATGCTGGTGTACGGCGTCATTCTTGTGGTGGTCGGCCTGCTGTTTGTGCGCTTGCCGTCGTCCTTCCTGCCGGAAGAAGACCAGGGCTATTTCCTGAACGTCATCATGCTGCCGGCGGGTGCAACGCAGGAGCGCACGCTCAAGGTACTGGGTCAACTGGAGAACTATTACACCCAGGCAGAAAAGAATGTCGATGAAGTGGTGACGGTGGCGGGGTTCAGCTTTTTCGGGCGAGGCCAGAACGGCGGTATTGCCTTCACGACACTCAAGCCATGGGATGAGCGCACTACACCGGACTCACATGTTTCTGCGGTGGTCGGCCGGGCGTTCGGTTACTTCATGAGTGTGAAGGATGCGATCATTTTCCCGCTGAATCCGCCGCCAATTCCCGAGCTTGGCAACTCCTCGGGCTTTGACTTTCGCTTGCAGGACCGCAGTGGCATGGGGCATGCCAAGCTGATTGATGCGCGCAACATGATGCTTGGCATGGCCTCGCAGAGCAAGGTGGTGACCGGTCTGCGTCCGGAAGGTCAGGAAGACACGCCGCAGTTGCAGGTGGATGTGGATCGCGAGAAGGCCCGTGCACTTGGCCTGCAACTGTCGGATGTCAACTCGATGCTGGCGGTTACCTTCGGCTCATCCTATGTGAATGATTTTGTGCGCGAAGGCCGTATCCAGAAAGTGATTGTGCAGGCGAAGGCACCGGAGCGCATGTTGCCGGAGGACATCATGAAGCTGCGCGTGCGCAACGCGTCGGGAACCATGGTGCCCTTCTCTGCGTTTTCGAATTCGCACTGGGTCATGGGCTCGCCCCGACTGGAGCGTTACAACGGGTTTCCGTCGGTGAAGCTTTCAGGCAGCGCGGCACCCGGGCTGAGTACGGGTGAGGCGATGGCAGAAATGGAAGCCATCTTTGCCAAGCTGCCGCCGGGTTTTGGTTATGAGTGGTCAGGTCAGTCCTACGAGGAGCGGCTTTCGGGAGCGCAGGCACCAGCGTTGTATGCCTTGTCGATTCTGGCGGTGTTCCTTGTGCTGGCCGCGCTGTATGAGTCCTGGTCGATTCCGCTGGCCGTGATTCTGGTGGTGCCACTAGGGGTGTTCGGTGCCTTGATGGGCGTCACGTTGCGCGGCATGCCGGATGATGTGTATTTCAAGGTGGGCCTGATTGCAGTGGTGGGCTTGTCCGCGAAAAACGCCATCCTGATCATCGAGTTTGCCAAGGACCTGCAGGCGCAGGGCAAGGGATTGATCGAGGCGACACTGGAGGCGGTGCATTTGCGTTTCCGCCCGATCCTGATGACATCGCTGGCATTCATTCTGGGCGTGTTGCCGCTGGTGCTGGCGAGTGGTGCCGGTTCTGCCAGCCAGCGCGCCATTGGCACGGGCGTCATGGGCGGCATGATTACGGCGACGCTGTTTGCCGTATTCCTGGTGCCGGTGTTTTTTGTGGTGGTGCGACGGCTGTTCAAGGTCAGCGAACGGCAGCGCAAGCTGTATGCCCATGAGTCTGACGGGGAAGACAAGCCGTCATGACACGCCTGATGGCATACAGACAATAAAAAAGAGGCCCGGATTACCGGGCCTCTTTTTTATGACGGCCTCGCCTGTATCATGCGGTTCGGTTTTTTATCAGGCCTCTGTGCAAGGATGTACCCATGAGGAGTTTCCCCCGGTTTCTGGTTTCACTGTTGTTTGTGCTGGGTTTGCTGGCGACTGGCATGGCAAATGCCAGTGGCAGTCGCTGCGAGCGACCACGGTTGAAGACAGCGCAATCGTTGCCTGTTGCCGCACCGGGTGAGGTGACTGTTGCGACACAAAACCTGTGGCGGTTGTTTGATGATGTCGATAATGGCTGGGAAGTGGCCACGCCTGAAAAATACCGGCTAAAGCTGGGCAAGCTGGCACACCAGTTGGTGGATGTGTTGCAGGTGCCGGATGTTGTCGCGGTACAGGAAGCCGAGAACCAGGCGGTGTTGCGTGCACTGGCGGCGGAGGTTGCTCGCCAGTCGGGACGCCGGCCCTATCAGGCCATACTGGTCGAGGGTCAGGACCCGGGCGGCATTGATGTCGGTTTTCTGGTGCGGCCCGACTGGAAAGTGCAGTCGGTGACGCCGCTGCTCGCGGGCCTGCGCATGGATGGCAAGCCGTTGTTTGACCGGCCACCGCTGCATCTGGCGGTGCTGGATGACAAGGGCGGAAAGCTTGAGCTGATCAATGTCCACCTCAAGTCCCTGCGGGGTTCCGACAAGCCGGCCAAGGCCCTGAAAATTGCCGAGAAGCGCCGGCAGCAGGCGGCTGCACTGGCTGGCTGGTGGCGGCAGTACCGGCAGGCACACCCGCAGGCGCAGGTGCTGATGCTGGGGGACTTCAATGCCACACCGGAAGTGCTGGGGAATGTGGATGTTCTCGGCAAGCTGCAGGCGGCGGGCCTGAGTATGCTGGGGCAGCGGCTGCCCGAGGCAGAGCGCTACAGCTATGTTTTCCAGTGCCGCCCCGATCTCATCGACAATATCCTGGCCAGTCCTGCGCTGGTGCCACGCGTCAGTTCGGTGCGTGCCAGTCGCGGTAATGCAGATGCCCACCGGAGCATGGTAAAAGTGACGGACTCCGCGGTGGGCAGTTCGGATCACGATGCGCTGCTTGTCTATCTGCAGCGGTAGGGGTTCGTTCCGGTAGCGACGTTTTCATTCAGGCACAGGATTTTCGCATGGCAGACAAACCTTCCCGTCGTCACGAGCCGCACCTGCGGGTGGAAAAGCCGCGTGACCGGTTGCTTGCCCGTCCGGCACATCGTTATCCGGTGACGGAGCACTGCAATGGAGAGCAGTTTTTTAACACTGCTGTACCCGCACGTGACCTGGGGCAGGTTTTTACCTGGCTGCGCAATCGCCAGCCCTCGCGCTGGCCGGGTTGGGTGGAAAACGAAAAATTTACACTGCCACCGGAGCGTCACTCCACGCAGATCCGCGACTGGCGCGTGACGTTCATCAATCATGCCACCATGCTGCTGCAGATCGGTCCGTACAACCTGCTGACCGATCCGGTGTGGTCCGAGCGGGTGAGTCCGTTCAGTTATGTTGGTCCGCGCCGCGTGCGTGCGGCAGGCGTCGCCTTGCAGGATCTGCCCCCGATTGATGTGGTGCTGCTCAGTCACAATCATTATGACCATCTTGATCTGGCGACACTGAAGTGGCTGGAGCGACGGGATCATCCGCAGATTGTTACCGGTCTGGGTAATGCCGCACTGTTGCATGCGAATGGCATCCGGCATGTCAGCGAGCTCGACTGGTGGCATCACATCACGCATGGCGACATGAAAATCCATTTTGTGCCGGCGCAGCATTTTTCCGGCCGGGGTTTGCGTGACCGTGACATGAGCCTGTGGGGCGGACTGTGGGTGCAGACATCAGCGGGAGCAATGTTCTTTGCCGGGGATACCGGCTACGGTCCGCACTTCCGCGAAATACGGGAACGCCTCGGCAAGCCGCGACTGGCGCTGTTGCCGATCGGCGCCTATGAGCCGTACTGGTTCATGGGGCCGGTGCACATGAATCCGGATGATGCCGTGAAAGCGCATCAGGATCTGGATGCGGATGTGTCAGTGGCCATTCATTTCAATACCTTCCAGCTTACTGACGAAACCATCGATCGCCCGGTCAGGGATCTGGCGGAGGCCCTGCAAAAGCATGGGGTAGAGCCCGCCCGCTTTGTCGTGCTGAAAGAGGGAGAGGGCAAGGTACTGTAGTCCTGCTCCAAGCCATTAATCAGTCTGGTGACCATGGGTCTTGCTTCTAGACGGTCGGTCTACTAGAGTTGCCGTATTGATTCAGGGCATGACCATGCGTAACGACACCCCCTACAAGGACACCCGTGAGCACTTGCTGGCTACTGGCGAAGCCATTATCCGGGGCAAGGGCTTTGCGGCGGTTGGTCTGGCCGAGATTCTGGCCGGGGCCGATGTGCCCAAGGGTTCGTTCTACCACTATTTCAAGTCCAAGGAAGCCTTTGGCGTGGACATGCTGGTGCGTTACTTCGAGCACTACGCCCGCCAGTTCGACAAGCTGATGTTGGGGCCGGGCAGCACGGCACGTGAGTGCCTGCTGGACTATTACCGGCGCTGGGCCAGCCATGAGGCAGGTAACTGCCAGCAGGCCTGCCTGGCCGTGAAACTGTCTGGCGAAGTATCAGACTTGTCCGAGCCCATGCGCGAGGCGCTGGCTGCGGGCATGCAGCAGGTAGAGGCACGTCTGGCAGAAACCATTCGCACTGGCCAGACAGATGGCTCGCTTGACGCTGGGCTTGATGCGCCGGCCGTGGCGGCATCGCTGTATACGCTGTGGGTGGGTGCAGAGTTGATGGCCAAGGTGCAGCGCTCATCCGTGCCGCTGCAACAGGCGCTGAAGCAGACGGAGATGATGCTGTCACCACCACGATCTCCCGCGATGCATTGAAAAACATGTAATGCCGGTGCCGATCGTTTTGCAGCCGAAGATTTTTACGCAAGAACAGTAATCAATGGCGTCAGCCATTTTTTTAACCGTAAGACTAGTCGATTGGTCTAGTCAGGACTCAGCAGGAGATACATATGTCCGGCAAACTTTTTACCCCGGTAACCATTGGTGGTTTTACCCTGCCCAATCGCGTGCTCATGGCACCGCTGACGCGCATGCGCTCCAGTCAGCCGGGTGATGTACCCAATGAACTGATGCAGGCCTATTACGTGCAGCGCGCCAGCGCCGGGATGATCATTGCAGAGGCCACGCAGATTTCGCCACAGGGCAAGGGTTACATGGATACCCCCGGTATTTACAGTGCCGAACAGGTGGCGGGCTGGAAGAAGATCACGCAGGCCGTGCATGAGGCCAACGGCCATATCTGCCTGCAGCTCTGGCATGTCGGCCGTGTCTCGCATCACTCGCTGCAGCCGGACCAGCAGTTGCCGGTATCGGCCTCTGCCATACCCTATGAAAACCGCACGACAGTGCGTGGTGAGGATGGCAAGGTCAAGCGTGTGGCCTGTGATACTCCACGTGCACTGGAGCTGACCGAAATTCCCGGACTGATCGAGGACTACCGACGTGCGACAGTGAATGCGCGCGAGGCCGGTTTCGACATGGTTGAAGTGCATGCCGCCCATGGCTATCTGCTGCACCAGTTCCAGTCGGCCACCAGTAACCAGCGTAATGACGCTTACGGCGGCTCACTGGAGAACCGTGCGCGGCTGACACTGGAGGTGCTGGATGCCGTGATTGGTGCATGGGATGCAGCGCATGTCGGCATCCGCATCTCGCCGCTGGGCATTTTCAACGGCCTCGATGATCGTGACGGCCTGGACATGGGGCTGTATCTGGCCGAGCAGTTTGCCCTGCGGGGGATTGGGTACCTGCACCTGTCCGAGCCGGACTGGGCCGGTGGTCCGGTACTTAACGAGGAATTCCGTGTCGCCCTGCGTGCCCGCTTCCCCGGCATCATCATTGCGGCAGGCAACTATTCGGTGGAAAAGGCCGAAGGATTGCTGGAGAAGGGCTTGATTGATGCTGCGGCATTCGGTCGACCGTTCATTGCCAATCCGGATTTGCCGCAGCGCTTGCGCAAGGGTGCCGAGCTCAACGCGGTCAATGCAGCGACCCTCTATGGTGGCGGTGCAGAAGGCTATACGGATTATCCTGCGTTGGCCTGACAGCCTGGCCGAACGAACAGGGAAACCGGCCGCCATGGCCGGTTTTTTCTTGCCCGCCTTTATGCTCAGCCCGTTATGGGTATGGACATGGCCATGATCCGGGCGGATTGCCTGAAGGGCAGTGATGTGGCCCCCATGGCCAATCCATGAGCCTGCATCGTCCTTGTCGCCGGCCGTTGCTTTTGGGAGTCTTGTATCACTACAACAAGACCCTTGCGGCCCCTATGAAACGTCTCCCTGTCTATGATGCGCTGGTCATCGGCGCAGGCATCAGCGGTTCCAATATTGCCTCGCGCCTGCAGGCGGCCGGCATGACGTGCCTGTTGCTGGAGGCAGGCCACTGGTTCAATCGCCACACCTATCCGCGCAACGAGCGCGACAGCAACGCCAGCCTGTTCTGGGGCGGCGGCATGGAGCTGAATACTTCCACGACCATGGCCATCCTGCGCCCGAAAGTGGTGGGGGGCGGCTCCATCGTGAACCAGGCCTTGCTGGATGAGTTTGACGGGAGCGCATTTGACAGCTGGCGTGCGCAGTCCGGTATCGACTTTCTGCGGCCAGAGGTTTTTGCGCCAGTCTATGAGCAGATCAGGAAAGACATTCCCAACGAGAAACTGGATCACGACTTTGATAACGGCAACGCCCGCATCTTTCATGAAGGACTGACGGCATGCGGTTATGAAACAGCCAGCCTGACGCGTGCACAGCGAGGTTGCCGGTTTGAGGAAGGCAACGACTGTATCGAGTGTCTTGGCGGCTGCCGTCTGGACAGCAAGCAGAGCACGCCGGTTGCGGTGCTGCCGAAGGGTTTTGAGCATGGCCTGCAACTGCTGGCGGACTGTGAGGTGACGCAGATCGTGCCGGGTAGGGATGTGCAGCGTGTGTACGCGCAGCATCCGGCGTACGGTGCCCTGCGTTTTGAAGCAAAACGGATTGTGCTGGCCTCGGGTGCGATCGGGAATTCAAAACTGCTGCTTGGCTCTGCCGGCTTTTCAGAAAAGCTGCCGATGCTGGGCCAGAACTTCTGGACGCATCCGCAGTACATGATGTTCGGTGTTTATGACAAACCGGTACACGCATGGAAGGGGCCGATGCAGTCATGGAAAACATCCGATCCGCGTTTCCGTGCCAAGGGCTTCAAGCTTGAGAACGTTTTTGCGCCACCTGTAGCAGTGTCCATGCTGCTGCCAGCACTTGGCCGGGAACTGGCGCGGGACATGCGCAAGCTCGACAGCCTTGCCTCCATTGAAGTGGCCGTGCGCGATGTGACGCCAGGCCGGATCACACGCGCGGCCAACGGTGGTGTGACGATTTACAAGGAGCTTGGCGAGGAAGAAAAACGGCGTGTTGATGCCGGCAAGGACATTATTCGTGAAACCTTTGCCAGCACCGGCGCCAAACGGGTCATTGATGGCAAGTTCGGTATCGGCCTGCATCTGATGGGAGGTCTTTGCCTCAACCAGAATGCAAGCGGTGGCTGTATTGCACCGGATTTTCGACTGCACGATTTTCCCGGTATCTGGTGTGCCGACTCGTCCAGCTTTCCGACCGCTCCCGGCATCAATCCGTCGCTGACCATCATGGCGCTGGCCCGACTGGCGACCACAAGCATTCTGGAGTCCGCATGAACGCCACGCGTTACCTGACCGCACGTGAAGTGTCGGCGCTGAACCGTCTGGGCGACATCCTGTGCCCCGGTGATGAGGTGCTGCCGACATTCTCTGCCACTGGAGCAGTTGCCCGCTTTGATGACATGGCGGATTACATGGTGGTGTCGGATCGTGAGGATCTTAAACTGCTGCTGACCGTATTTTCATTCCTTCCGGCATTCATGATCCGCCTCCTGCTGGTGCTGTTTGGCAGTATGGAGCGTCTGCCGGCCGCACCAGGATCCCTGGGGCGACTGGTCATGTTCGGACTCAAGGGTGTGGTGACAACCCTGTATTACGGTTTTGCCGACAATGATGGCAAAAGCGGAGAGAAAGTAAGGCAGGCACTGGGATGGGATGCCGCCATCCGTTCGCCGGTTTCCCACCATGATGATCTGGTCAATCCCGAGGAAGTGAATCCCATGAATCAGGCCGTACAGGCTGCTCCCGTGGATGCGGCGGCAGTTTTTTCCCGTGTGCATCAGGCACAGCCGGCATTGCGTGCACTCAGTGTGCGTGAGCGTCTGGTATATGTGCAGCGGCTCAATGATCTGGTGCGTGACGAGCGTGAATCCATCATTTCCCGTATACAGTCCGAGACCGGAAAATCCCGCACGGATGCCCTGATATCAGAAATATTCCCGCTGCTGGAGCACTTTGAGTTTCTGCTCAAGTACGCCGAAAAAGCACTGGCGGATGAAACGGTACCAACGCCGCTGGCGATGATGGGCAAGAAGTCGAAAATATTCTACGAACCGATGGGCACGATTCTGGTGATCTCGCCCTGGAATTATCCGTTCTATCAGGCACTCACGCCAATTACTGTGGCACTGGTAACGGGCAATACCGTGGTCTACAAGCCATCCGAAATAACTCCACTGGAAGGGCTGGTGGAATCGCTGCTGGAACGTGCCGGCGTGCCGGAGGACTGGGTGCAGATTGTGTATGGCGCCGGTGATGTGGGCAGCCAGTTGATTGACCAGCGTCCTGACAAGATTTTCTTTACCGGCTCGGTGGCCACCGGCAAGAAAATCATGGCCCAGGCCAGCCAGCAGCTGGTTCCGGTGGAGCTGGAGCTTGGCGGCAAGGACCCCATGCTGGTGTTTGATGACGTCAATGTTGAGCGTGCCGTACAGGGTGCCCTGTGGGGGACGCTGACCAACAGCGGCCAGAGTTGTACCAGTGTCGAGCGTCTCTATGTGCAGCGCGGTATCTATAATGATTTCCGTGATCGTCTTGTAGCAGCGGCACGCCAGGTAACGCTGGGAGTGGACAGGGATGGCAATGCCGACATGGGGCGCATGACCAGCCCGCGTCAGGTTGTCATCGTCAGTGATCTGGTCAGTGATGCCAAAGCGCAGGGGGCCACTCTGCTGTGCGGTAGCGAGTGGGATGGCAGAAGTGACTTCATTCCACCCATCATCGTCGAAGGTTCTACGCATGCCATGCGTATCAATCAGGAAGAGCTGTTCGGGCCGGTAGTGACGATTTTCCCGTTTGATACCGAGGAGGAAGCAATTCGTCTTGCCAATGATTCTGCCTTCGGGCTGTCTGCCAGCGTCTGGTCGGCAGACAAGGTCCGTGCCGAACGGGTTGCCAGGGCGCTGGTGACGGGTAATGTCTCGATCAACAATGTGATGTTGTCGGAAGGCAACCATTCCTTGCCATTCGGTGGTGTAAAAGATTCCGGCATTGGGCGTTACAAGGGTGTGCATGGCCTGCGCGGTTTCTGCAACCAGAAGTCTGTACTGATTGATGGTAACAGCAAGAAGATCGAGGCCAACTGGTATCCCTATACTGCGAAGAAATACGGTCTTTTCGGGCAGTTGACGCAGGCGCTGTTCAGTCACGGCCCCATGGCGCTGGTGAAATTTGCCCTCAGCGGCATGTCGCTGGAAGGCTATAGCCAGAAGGCAAAACGCAGTGAATAAACACCTGCTGCTGGCTAATTGCTGCAGTCAGGAGCAGGATCACGCAAGACAAGAGATTGACTGATTTTATGGCTGCGCCAACCTATCCACGATACAAGTCATTACTCGCCAACGAGCGCCTGCCTGCGGCATTCATTGATCTGGAGGCGCTGGAGGCGAATGCCCGTCTCATGCTCGAATCGGGTGGATCGTTGCCCATCCGGGTTGCCTCCAAGTCGATTCGCAGTGTGGCGATGCTCAGGCATGTGTTTTCNNTTTGATGATCTGGTCGTGGCCTATCCAACGGTGCAGGAGGCCGCTGTACGTGCCGTATGCGAGTGCGTTCAGAAAGGTACCCGCATCAGTCTCATGATTGACAGCCCGGCACACATCGACAAGCTTGCTGCAATTGCCCGCGACTATTACCTCCCGTTGCCGGTTGTCATGGATATCGACATGGCATCGGACTTTCCGGGGCTGCATTTTGGCGTATGGCGTTCACCGGTGCGTAGCAAGGAAGCGGTACTGGGTTTGTGGAGGCTGATTAAGCAGTATCCGCAACTGGTGCTGGATGGCGTGATGGGGTACGAAGCGCAACTGGCTGGCGTGGGAGATGCCGTGCCAGGTCACGCGGTGAAGAATGCAGTCATCCGTTTTCTCAAAAGCCTGTCGGCCCCGGAGGTGTTTGCCCGGCGCGCCATGCTGGTGGATGCCTTGCGCCGCGAGAATGCCGAACTGCGTTTTGTGAATGCCGGGGGGACCGGCAGCCTGCGTGAAAGTATTACCGACAGCAGCATTACGGAACTGGCCGCCGGCTCGGGATTTTATTGTCCTACCCTGTTTGATAATTACCGGGGCCTGCGATTGCAGGCAGCGGCATTTTTTGCGCTGGAAGTGTCGCGCATTTCATCCCCCGGGCGCGTGACTTGTCTGGGGGGCGGTTATGTGGCCTCCGGTGCCGCCGGCACGGAGAAGCTGCCCCAGCCTTATCTGCCGTTTGGCCTCAGGCTCGACAGCAACGAGGGCACTGGTGAGGTGCAGACACCGTTGCGGGTGCCCTCGGATATCACGCTGAAGGTGGGCGAGCCGGTGATTTTCAGGCATGCAAAGGCGGGTGAATTGTGCGAGCGTTTCAACGAGTTGTTACTGGTGCGCGGCACTACGATTGAAGCCCGTGTGCCTACCTACAGGGGGCAGGGCCAGTGTTTTGTTTGAACAGGTTTTTTGAACAAGCACTTTGAGAGTGGCCGTGTCATGAAAAAGCCCGCAATGCGGGCTTTTTCGTTTTCAGTCCCGGCTCATTTGGTGGTGTAGGTGTAGACCCCATCCCAGTCCACTGGTGGAGGTGTTTCCCGGAAGCTGGCAATGCGATCGAGGTACAATTGGTAGAGCGGGCGGTTTTCGTCGGTGAGCAGCGCGCGGATGCGACTTTCGGCATCGTCCCATTGCTGGTGGCAGTAGGCGCCGATGGCGGCCTCCCAGAGTGCAAGCTTGTCTCTCGCGCTTGCAGATAATTGTGCCGTTTCACCAACGGGTTCAAATATTTTCACTGGCTCCAGCTTGCCCTTCACCCGCACGCAGTCCAGTGCCCGATAGGAAAACTCCGGAACAGCCGCCGCTGTCGACGCACTGACGACGACAGTCACACCATATTGCTTTGACAGCCCTTCAAGACGCGATCCCAGGTTAACGGCATCACCCATGACGGTGTACGCCATGCGGAATTCGGAGCCCATGTTGCCAACGTTCATCGGGCCGGTGTTCAGGCCTATGCCAATATGCAGTGCCGGCCAGCCACGGCCACGGAAGTCGGCTTCCAGGGTCTGCAATTCTGCGGCCATGTCCATCGCCGTCAGCAGCGCATTGCGGGCATGGGCGCGATCATCAACCGGTGCCCCCCAGAACGCCATGATGGCATCGCCCATGTACTTGTCGATGGTGCCACGGTGCTTGTGAATGAGGCGTGTCATCGATGTCAGGTAGGCATTCATCAGGGCAGAGAGTTCCGTCGCCGTCAGGCCCTCTGAAATGGTCGTGAAATCACGGACATCACTGAACAGGACGGTCAGTTCCTTTGATTGTCCTTCAAGGCTGATGCTTTCCGGGTTTTTGGCCATTTCATCAACAAGATCAGGCGGGACATATTGCCCGAACAGTCTGGTAATGGAGCGCTTGCCATGGGCTTCGACAAAAAATCCCCAGGCCATGATGTAGGTGAACAAAACTGCCAGCAGCAACAGCGAGGAGGCCAGCGGCAGTACCAGCCCCTTGTTCCAGGCCAGTGTATTCAGCATCAGTAACAGCACAACCAGTCCCGCGCTGAGTGCAACCTGACGGAGCGGCGAGAGCCGTGGCGTAACCAGCAGGGTGATCAGCGCAACGGCCAGCAGCGTGATGATCTCTACACCAATGCTCCAGGCTGGCGCATGCCAGACCATGTCATCCAGAATGCCGGAAATGATGTTGGCGTGAACCTCCACACCCGGATAGGCATTGGCCACAGGCGTCGAGCGCAAATCAAGCAGTCCGGGGGCAGAGGTACCCACCAGCACAATGCGGTTTTCCAGCGCATCGAGCGGAATTTTTTTTGCGAGGATGTCTGCAATGGGCATGTAGGGAAAGCTGCCTGCGCCGCCGCGCCATGGCACCAGAATATTGGCCTGATGGTCCGTGGGAACGAAGTAGTCCCCCATCGCAACGCCTTCGATCTCTTCGTAGTCGCCGGACTTGCCGGTAACCATGCGCACCGGCGGTGCATCCAGCGCAATGTGCGCGGTTGCCAGGGCCAGTGACGGATAGAGCCGGTTTTCATGCAACTGCATCAGCGGGACACGACGGAATATCCCGTCCGGATCAATGCTGGGGTTGTCAAAGAATCCGGTGATGCGGGCATTCTGGCTTAAGCGGTCAAGATTTGCCGTAAAGGCTTTGGGGCGAATCAGTCCGGGTAATGCTGCTGTGGCAGATGCCGGCAGCGTGGCAAAAGGAGCGGGTGCGGCATTGTGCGATCTGCCGTCTGTCTGGGAGAAAACCATGCCCAGTACCACCGGTTTGTTTTGCAGGCTGGCGGCAAACTGGCCGTCATGATCAAGCTGCGCCTTGCGCAACTGGAATGCCTGCTGAAACGCGCTGTCATTGCGCAGCGGGCCCTGTGCCAGCTCGTTCATCAAGCCAAGGCCGGAGTCGGTATCGGGCTCCGCAAAAATCACGTCAAAGCCGATGACNNGGCCAGCGTCCCAGTTCGGCCAGACTTTTTTCATCAATATCGGCGATGACAATGCGCTCATCCATGGTGTCGGGAACGGAGCTGCGGACACGCAGGTCATAGGCCTGCCGCTCAAGGGCATCAAGCGCACTGAGTGGAATGGCACCGCTTGCATGCGCCAGAAAGACAAGGAGGATGGCGAGGCCGATCAGCAGGCGTGACTGGCCCCTGAGCAGGGAGTTCCATTGCATGATGCCGGCCTTCTAGTAACCGCGACGAGGTGTTGAATATCCCTGGGCAGCTGAAATGGGGGCATGCCTGCCGACAATCTCCTCGATCAGCATCAGCTCTTCGTCGGTGTGATTCTTCATCGGTGCCGGCACAATCAGTTTGCCGCCTTCCGGGTTGGCCAGGATGTAGCGTGGCGCATCATGGTGGGCAGACACTATGTCTTCACGCGCTTCCGGCGAGCTGGCGGAGGCCAGGGTCACAGAGCCATAGCAGGTGCAGACATAGCTGGCATCGGTTTCCGACTCCATGTAGACGCCGGTACCACGAATGCCGATGGTGGCGGTGGTGGTATGCAGAGCCATTTTTCTGCCGGCCTTGCGTTGGCCAAAGACCGACAGCACTTTTCCTGTAAACAGGCGCATGGCATCAGCAACGGCATCCGAGCCTGATAATTGCAGCTGGCTGTTTTCCCTGAGCACATGGGCATCCTGCCCTACGGCAAAAATCACGTAGCTGTTGCTGGCGGTTTCCACCCTTGAGCTGGAGCTGATGACCGTCTTGCGATCGGCGGGTTTGCCATCGACCAGCACTTTTCCGCGCAGGTCATAAACCGACTGGCCTGCCTGAAGTTTTTTCGGGATCTTGCCAAACGCATGGACCAGCGAGGGCAGCAATGCCGAGCCGGTGAGGGCGCCACTGGCAGCAAGCATCTGGCGGAGGAAGTGTCGGCGGGCTTCGATCGGGTCATCACGATCCATGATGTTCTCCTGGCAGTCCCTTCTGGGTGTTCAACGGGTATGGGTGAATGTCTGCTGGTTATAACACAGCCTTCATGTTGCTGGCAGGCATCTACCGGGTGCCCTACTTCAGAGCAGCTGCCGGTCGGCTGCCGGATCAAGGGGTTTTGCGGACAGTTGCCGTGTGATTTACTCGGCAGTGTGTTTGGGGTGCCGGATTTGGTGTCCCGTGGTCAGGGCTGTCTTGCAGCCGTGACCGTTTCTTTTGTGGAGGGATCCCTCATGTCGTTCCGCTCTTTCCGGTCACTGGCTCCGGCTGGTGCCCTGCTTGCCTTCATGCTCCCCTCAACCGGCCTTGCCGTTGTGACCTACAGCGGGTCCGAGGGGGTTGCTGTACAGGTGTTTTCCAATTGTGCAGGCTGTCATGACAGCTCGGCACAAAGCGGCGGACGACGCTTTGATACATATGCCTATGCCACCCAGTACCTGGCGGTGGGTGGAGCGGTTACCCTCGCGGGTTACAGTGATGTTCGCGGCAATGTGCGTGTGGGCGCAGGCGAGATGCCCAGTGGCAGTCCGCTGACGCAGCCACTCAGGGACCTGCTCAGTGCATGGACGTCACAGCGTGCTGGTGCAATCGCCCCTCCGGATACGGCCGCCCCGGAGATTACGACCGACGCCGCCAGCAGTATTGGCAAGTACTCGGCAACGCTCAATGGCAGCGTCATCGAGAATGGCAGCAATGTCACTTTCAGCTTCAAGTATTCAACAAGCTCGGCAACCGTCGGGGCAGGCAATGGAACGTCGGTCAGTGTCACATCGGACAATACTTCCGTTTCCGGTGGCGCCAATGTCAGTTATTCGGTATCCGGCGGTGTCAGCGGCCTGAGTTGCGGCACCACGTATTACTACCGTGCGCATGGTGGCGGTGCCCAGGGCTCAACCCGGTCGTTTTCCACCCTGGCCTGTCCTGCCATCACTGGCACCACGGGTAGCACGACGCTTAATGAAGACCAGTCCTTCAGCATTACCCTGAGTACGGTTGGCGGCGTAACCGGCTATACCCTTAACAGTCCGCCCGCCGGCCTTACCCGCTTGGCAAATGTCCTGTCATGGCCTGCGGCCAGTACGCCGGACAGCCCGACGGCAAATACGGATTATGCGTTCAGTGTCAGCGTCACGGATGGCACCACAACGTCTGCAAATTTTCCGGTCACGCTCACGGTAACGCCGCTGAATGATGCGCCTACACTTGCTGTGGTCGCGAACAATTCTGCGACCAAGAACAATCTTTTTACCTACAACATAGGTGCTCTGTACTTTTCGGATGTGGATGACGCCAATCCGGGTGGAGTGACATGGTCGCTTCCCGTATTCCCTGCGGGCATGAGCATTTCGACATCGGGTGTCATCTCGTGGACACCGGGGAATTCCGCACTGGCCACGGAAAATGTCACGGTTCAGGTGCAGGATGGCGGTGAAAACGGTTCCTCTGCCGTGCAACGCAGTTTCACCATCAGTGTGGGTGGGCTCAATGTCGGGCCGACACTGGGCGCGATCACCAACAAGTCCGTTAATGAAGACAGCCTGCTGTCATTTGCCGCGGGTGTGACGGATCCGGATGATCCGAATAATGGTACCGGCGCACTCTCATGGTCACTGACCGGTGCACCGGCCGGCATGTCGGTTTCGAATACCGGCGTTATCAGCTGGACGCCGGACCAGAGTGCACTGTCGGGTGGTGGCCTCACGGCGCGTACCTACTCCGTTACGGTCAATGTTCAGGACGGCATGGAAAATGGTGCCGTGGCTGCATCCACTGCATTCGATGTCACCGTCAACCCGGTCAATGATTCGCCCGTGGTAAGCGCGATCGCGGATCAGAGCCTGGCGGTGTCAACGTTTACCCTGACCGCATCAGCATCCGACCCCGACAACACGGCAGACCAGCTGATCTGGAGCCTGAGCGGTGCCCCTGCCGGCATGTCCATCAGCAATGCTGCGGCAACACGGGGACGCATCAGCTGGACGGCGCCTGATGCGACACCAGTCGCGGTGACAGTGACGGTTCGTGCCACCGACACCGGTAGTGCATTCGATGATGAGACGTTCAGTTTTGTTGTCGAAGACACTGACAGTGATGGTGTGGCTGATCATGGCGACAATTGCCCGGCAGTCACCAATGCCAGCCAGCTTGATACGGACATTGACGGCCTGGGCAACGTTTGTGATTCCGATGACGACGGCGACACCATCAGTGATGCGGCCGAACTGGCTAACGCACTCGATCCCCTGCTGGCCTCGGATGCAGCGGCGGACAAGGATGGCGACGGCCTGAGCAATGCCGCCGAATACGCCACCTGTGCCGGCAACGGCGACACAACGGCATGCCCGGCCATTTCGATCGACTCGGTTGGTCCGGTCATCTCGGTGGGAGCCGATGTGTTTGTGACGGCCACGGCTTATTTCACGCCAACACCAGCCGGCATTACGGCCACGGCAATGGATGGCAATGATGGCCTGGTCGCCGTCACCGCAGACAAGAGTGGTCCCTTTGTGTCCGGGGAACATGTCATTACCTGGACGGCTGAAGATTCTGCAGGTAACACGACCACTGCCAAACAGCTGCTTGTCATAAGGCCACTGGTGACACTCGGCGGCACGCAGATCGTGGCAGAAGGTGATGTTGTCGCAGTGACTGCACGTCTTTCCGGCCCGGCACCGTCCTATCCCGTCGAGGTCGCTTACAGCCTTGGTGGTACGGCAGATGCTGCCGATCACACGCTCAGCAGTGGCGTATTCACGTTCGGCAGTGGTGCCACCGAGTCACAGATACTGTTCAAGGTGGAGGCCGATGCCCTGAGTGAAGGTGATGAGTCACTGGTACTGACACTGGATGGTGTAACAGGTGCGGCCGAACGGGGTACCACGCTTTCGCATCGCATCCTGATCGCGGCAACACAGCAAATCCCTACGGCTTCCCTGCAGATAATGCAGCAAGGCGAGCCTCGTCCGGTTGTCTATAACGATGCCGGCCCGACGACACTTGTGCTGGATGCGCATGATGTCAACGGCGATGCCCTGACCATCAGCTGGGCGCCGGGGTCCCTTAACGGCACCCTGAGCGGTGACCGGCTGACGTTCACCATTGATACCGTTGCCGTTGTGCCGGGACGCTATCCCGTGGTGGTAACGGTATCTGACGGCACCGCCAGCATCCGGCGCGAGATTGCGCTGGTCGTTGGTAATGCAACGCCGGTGCTCACGGTTGCCGACACGGATGGCGACGGAATTACGGATGTGGTTGAAGGGGTGACGGATGAAGACGGGGATGGATTGCAGGATTACCTCGATGCCGTCATGTCGCCGGATGCCATGTTGCTGCGTAGCGGTTCCGGCAGTGCCCTGTTGCGCATGGCAATGACAGAGCCCGGCCTGCAACTGGTGGCTGGTTCCTTTGCCTCGGCCGCACAGACCGGCGGCCTGCAGGTGTACGCAACCCAGGTAGTGAATGCCGGCAACAGCATCATCACGGATCCCGCCTACCTTGCACTGGGTGCCATTTACGACTTCGAGATTCGCGGCATTACCGCAGTTGATCCGTCGGTCAGTGTCGTGTTGCCGCTGCCGGTTGCCCTGCCACCAAATGCAGTCTGGCGCTTGCCGGAAAATGAGCGCTGGCATGATTTTGTAACGACGGGCAGCGATGCCGTTTACTCGGCTGTCAGCGTGAACGGACAGTGTCCCGGTATCGTGTCTGCCAGCTGGCGGGTTGGCCTGGTCGCCGGCAGTGACTGTGTGCGCCTGACCATTTCTGATGGCGGCCCGAATGATGCCGATGGTGCCAAAGACGGTGTGGTTCGCGAAACCGGTGCTGCGGCAGTGCTGCGTAGCGAAGCCCCCGCCGAAAATCCTGACGGTAGCCAGACCGGCGGATCGGCAGATGGCTGGATGTTCATGATTCTGGGGCTGCTGCTGATGCAGGCGCGCCGCCGTTACAGGGAGTTTCACTGATGCAGGGACGTATGGCCATGTGCGGCCTTTTGCTGGGGGCCTCGGCCGCCGTATGCGCAAACGAAGACATGCCCGTGGTGTTTGATGGCGAGCTGACCTATGTTGCAGACGATAACCTCAGTCGCGCCGAGCGCGAGAGGGATCGCCTTGGTGACCAGAGTCTTCTTGCATCTGCTGGTGCAGCCCTCCGGTTTTCGCCAGGGTTCAAGAGTGCCATCAATATTCGCGGGTTTGCCGAGGCCGAAAAGTACGAAAACATCCGCTCACTGGACCGTACCACGTATGGTGGACAAGCCATTGTGCGCGGCCAGACCCGTCTCGGGTATACCGCTCCGGTGTATCAGCTCAGCGTGACGGCGCAGAGTGATGATTACGCAACGGATCAGCGAGACAGTACGGTTTATGCCGTGCAGGCATTTGTGCAGCGAAGGTTGACGGACGACATGACGGGCAGCGCCGGGCTCGAGGTGCAGCAACGCAAGTCGGACGGCACGGTTTTCGATACGGAGCATGGCCGAATTTTTGCCAATCTTGATTACGCCATGTCCGATGTACTCAGCCTGTATGGCGCTTACAGCTTCATGCATGGCGATACCTTTTCATCAGCCCAGTTGGTGTTGTGCAACGGGGTGCCGGCCAACGATATTTTTGGTCTGGTCGCGGCATCGGATGCACTGGAGCCGGATGATGCCTTCAATGACGAGTTCTGTGGCAGCTGGATTGCCTATCGCCTGCGTGCCGATGCCCATGCCCTTGTGCTCGGCCTGAATCGTGGCTTTGGCCACAATTTCTCTGCGGATCTTTCTGTGCAAGGCGTCAGCGTGCAGGGCGAAGGAAATAACGATTATGCGCGCACCATTGTGCGTGCCGGCATTCTGGCGAGATTCTGATCATGCGTGCTCTGGCTATTATTCCAGTAATGGCAGCAAGCCTGCTGGCTGGCTGTTTTGGTGACAAGGATACCGTGAGCGAGCCAGTGGCACTTGCTGCCGAGGCCCCGGATGCCTTTCTGACCTATCCCGATACCCAGGCCAGTCTGGCAGCAGGGGCGTACGACATCGTGGTGGGCACCGATGTTGCCGGCCAGTCGGGCAGTTACCGACTGGTGGTCACGTTTGATGACGGCACCACACAGGCGATCAAGGGCAGTTGGCTGTCGTCTGGTGGTCCGAGCGCCGCTGCGGCGGGCAACGGGCGCCACCAGATCACGCTTCCGCGCGCCGGTGGAGTTCGTATCGCGCTGGACTCGGCGGTGGATGGTTATCTTTTCCTGCTGCGCAATGATCATCTGATCGACAGTGATACCGATGGTGGTGCCAACGGGGAGGCACTGATTGACCGGCCTCTCAGCCTGATCAGCTCGCAAAAATACGGTGAAGCCTACTATGCGGCAGTTGATCCCTCCGGTGTGCGACGTACCCTGGCTGAATGGAAAAGCAAGAACGGATTTGATGCCGGCTTTGATAGCCATGTGATTTTCCGTGATGCTTTCGATCTCGGTTATGGACGTGACATGTATGCACGTCGTAACCCGGACGGACGCATTGCCGTTTTCGTGAACAATTATGTTGTACGTGTCTTGCCTGGCAGCAGCACCAATTACGGTCCCCTGAATGTCGAGGCAGCCATTTCACAGGATTCGCGCTATTTGCTGGGTACCAATGCCATCGAGTTCAGCCCTGCCGACGAGGACGCACCGAACGAAAACGGCAGCATGATGATCACCAAGTTCTTCACGTTTGATGCCAGCGGCAAGCGCATTGTCTCGGCGGATCTGGATGGGCGAGGGGTGAAGCACATGCCGGGCATGTGCTGGGCATGCCATGGTGGCAAACCTGCACCGCTGGATGAGTCCGGCAACTTCCAGGTGCAGTCTTTGCGCTCGGCCAAGATGAACATGCTGGATGTTGGTCTTCTGGAGTACTCGCCACAGTCGGGTTATCAGCGACCGCAACTGGAGGCCGGACTTCGCACCATCAATGAGTATGTGGCGGAAACCTATGCCGTCATGGCTGGCCGTGATGTGAATGATGCGGTGACGGGGTCTGCGCACTGGTCTGCCGCGTTTGCGCAGTCACTGGCGGCGGGACGTTATGCGGCATCGGCAACGCATGTTGATGCATTCATTCCCGCGGGCTGGACGGCTTCGGTGTCACGGCCGGAAGGTGTCGAGGCACTCTACAAGCAGGTGGTGGAGCCGCATTGCATCGGCTGCCATGCCCTGCAGGGCTCGACCGCTGGCGAGAATGTTTCCGATCTTGCCAATGCCATCAACTTCTCAAGCTATGAGAAGTTCATCAGCTATCGCTCAAAGATCATTGATTACGTGTACCGTCGCGGCAACATGCCGATGTCACTGCGCAATTTCGAACGTTTCTGGAAGGAGCCCGACAAGGCTCCGGCCCTGCTGGCCACGTATCTCTCCGAGCCGACGCTGTTCAATGCATCGGGTAACGTGATTCAGCCCGGACGTCCGGTTGCTCGTCCGGGTAACAGCCGCAGTGTGAAGACAACGGCCGGGCAGACCGTGCAGCTGGATGGTCGCAGCAGTTATTTTGCGCAGCGTTACCAGTGGCAGATTGTCAGTGCACCATCCGGTGCCGCCCTGACTGATCCCGCAACGGCGCGTCCGGTACTTACTGCACCGGTCAACGGAAACTATGTCATTGCATTGACCGTCAGCAATGGCCGTGGTGCAGATACAGCAGAAATTACGCTGACCGTGAATGATGCACTGGCCAAGGCACCGGGGCAGTTCACTTTTGTTGATGACATCATGCCGATTCTTGGCTCGTCAGGCGGGACTGCCTGTACCAGTTGTCATAGCAGCGGTGGCGGTTATGCAGGCATTCCCGTGTTCTGGTCGAGTGATAGCGGTCTTTATCGCCGGGTACTGTCGCGCATTGATTTCCGTGATCCGGAAAACAGCAAGTTGCTGACCAAGCCCACCAGCCTCAACCATGGCGGCGGTGTACAGTTAAGCATGCTTCTGCCTGCCGAGAAGGCAGACTATGACACACTGCTCAGCTGGATTCGCGAAGGCGCGGTGTGCGGAAGTGATGCGGCGCTGTGTCCCTGATCATGATGTGACAGCATGAAGAAAAGTCCCGGCAATGTGCCGGGACTTTTCTTTTCAGCTTCTGTACCAGCGCACCAGGGCTTCGTGCCGGTACCGTTTGCGCTGCTCGCCCCGTGGTAGCCATTTTTCATGGGCACAGGCTGCCTCGAGCAGAAAATCAAACAGGGTGATATGACGGCGCAAGACGCGTTCCTGCCGGTGCGGCAGGATCGGATTGAAGTGACCAAACCACGAGAACAGCTGTCGCGGATTTTTCTTCATCCACAACCAGGATCCCATTTCCAGCGTAAACGGCAAAAAGGTCCCGTCATGTGCCGACAGGTATTCATCATAAAGAAAATCCCACAGATCGCCGTGTGTCGTGTAGCTCACCGACTGCGGCTCCATGATGTAGAAGCTGTGGTTGGGGTAGGTGCGGTTGAACAGGGCGCGCAGGGCAAAGGCATCGGGCAGGTTGGGGGCCGGCTCTGTACTGCGTGCGTAGGGAAACCAGATGCGGTCACGAAAACCAAAGCCGGAGTGGCAGTCCATGGCCATGGAAAAAGCATGGCTGTGCAATCGCTCACGTACAACACGGAAAAGTGCCTGTGCCTCGACGGGAACGTCATCCCCGACGCGACCCCGGTACCAGGGCAGTCGCTCACTGAGACGGTGACCGCCGACCAGAAAGGGAACCCGGNNTCCACCGGGATTCACCATCGGCATGAACACCAGCCTCATCCTGCCGAGCAGGCTGGCGAAGTGCTCGTCCCACTCCAGTCGCGTCAGCAACGTCTGCAGCCAGGCAATCAGCACCTGCGTGCCGATGCGCTCCATGCCATGCACGCCACCAAAAAATCCGATTGCCGGAACATCGGGTGAGGTACTGCCCATTTCCAGACACCAGATGGGCAACTCCTCATCCTGGACAGTGACCGAGGAAATGGCGTCGGCACGCAACCAGGGCGATGCACGTTCAAGCAGCGTATTGAGCAGCTGCAGTTCGGGAAAACGGTGATCTGGTGATGACATGACCGGCCATGCGCCATCGTGATGAATGCACAGCAGGATGCGACAGATTGATGACGGCGACGTGACAGCCGGACATGACAAACAACGATGCAGTAGATGCCGGACAAAAAAAGACCCGGGAGGTCCCGGGTCTTTTCTGGCACAGCAAGCCGATCAGCGCGGCAGGGTAGTAGCACCCATCAGGTACTGGTCCACGGCACGGGCCGCCTGACGACCTTCGCGAATGGCCCACACCACCAGGGACTGGCCGCGGCGCATGTCGCCGGCAGCAAACACCTTGTCGACATTGGTACGGTAGCCACCTTCATCTTCGGTCGTGGCTTTGGCATTGCCGCGGGCATCCTTGTCGATACCAAAGCCGGCGAGAATGGTCTCGACCGGGCTTACAAAGCCCATGGCCAGCAGCACCA
>DPJB01000041.1 GCA_003543245.1 Moraxellaceae bacterium
GCCTTCCTTCTTGTCCATGCCGAAGGCAAGGGCAGCAGCGGTCGGTTCGTTGATGATGCGCTTGACGTCGAGACCGGCGATGCGGCCGGCATCCTTGGTGGCCTGGCGCTGGGAATCATTGAAGTAGGCAGGCACGGTGATCACGGCTTCGGTCACCGGCTCGCCGAGATAATCTTCGGCGGTCTTCTTCATTTTCTTCAGTACTTCGGCAGAAATCTGTGGCGGGGCCTTGCGGTCACCCTTCACGTCCACCCAGGCGTCACCGTTGTCGGCGGCCACAATGGCGTAAGGCACCATCTTGATGTCTTTCTGCACGACATCGTCCTTGAACTTGCGGCCAATCAGGCGCTTCACCGCAAACAGGGTGTTCTTGGGGTTGGTCACGGCCTGGCGCTTGGCACCGGCACCGACCAGCACTTCGTTGTCGGTGTAGGCGACGATGGATGGCGTGGTACGAGCGCCTTCTGCGTTTTCAATAACCTTGACCTTGTCGCCTTCCATGATGGCGACGCAGGAATTGGTGGTGCCGAGGTCGATACCGATAATCTTGCCCATGATGCTCTCCGCTAATGTGGTCGGGGGCACCGGCTGATGCCTGCCCCGTCTTTCCGGTTCAGTTCGTGGCAGTTTCCCGCCTTGAGTGCCGATATGGCGATGGCCTTACAGATTTCAAGGCCATTCAGAAATTTCCTGGCCTCAGCCTGCCGTGGCAACCACGACAATGGCCGGCCGCAACAGGCGCCCTGACAGGGTGTAACCCTTGGCCAGAACAGCCGAGACGGTATTGGGCGCTGCCGTGATCGACGGCTGCATGGACACGGCCTGGTGCAGTTCGGGATTGAAGGCCTCCCCCATCGGATTGATGGCTTCCACCGAGAAACGACGCAGTACATCGGTCAGCTGCTTGTGCGTAAGTGCCACGCCTTCCAGCAGGCCACGGGTGGCTTCGCTGTCATCCGAGCAGGACTCCAGGGCGCGCTCAAGGTTGTCGACGACATCGAGCAGGCTGCCGGCAAATTTTTCGAGGGCAAACTTGTGGGCATTGCTGACGTCGCGCTCGGCGCGCTTGTGGATGTTCTGGATCTCGGCCTGGGCGCGCAGCTGGGTGTCGCGCACGGTATTTTCGAGTTCGGCGACGCGGGCCGCAAGGTCCAGCTCGGGAGATTCTGCCGGGGCAGCCGTCTCTGCGTTTTCGGGAGCGGCCTGGGTGGATTCGGGTTGTTCGTGCTCTGACATGACAGCCTCAGATCTGCGGAAAATGGAAAACCGCACGTTATCTGGGGTTAACTCACCTCATTTCAAGGGTTATCCGACGAGGAAAGTGCCCGCGACAGCACCCGGGCAGTCACCTCGACCAGTGGAATCACCCGCTGGTAAGCCATGCGGGTAGGGCCGATGACGGCGAGGCGACCCAGCACACGGCCATTGGCCGCATAGGGGGCCGTGACAAGGGTGAGGTCCTCGAACGGGGCATAGCCCGACTCGTCACCAATATAGATCTCGACGCCCTCGCTCTGCTGGCAACGATCCAGCAGATGCAGGATGTCGCGCTTGGTGGTAAAGGCCGTGAACAGCTCCTGCAGCCGGTCAACCCCGCCTGTCCCGGCCAGAGACAAGAGACTGGCTTCACCAGTCAGGACATAATCGCCCGTTGGCCGTGGTGCAAAGGCGCGCTCGGCCAGCTCGACCGTACTGCGCAGCATGGCATCCAGACGCAGGCGGTCATCCTGCAGGCCATGCAGCAGGCTCCGGGTGATGTCGGCCAGGCTCTTGCCGGTAAAATGCCGGTTCAGGTAGTTGGAGGTCTGCACCAGCTCTTCATCAGTAAATACTCGCTCACCCTGAATAAGCTGATTTTGCACATCACCATTGGCACAGACCACAATCGCCAGCAGGCGGCGCTCATCCAGGCGAACAAACTCGATATGGCGCAGATCGGCAAGGTCGCGCCGCGGCACCATCACCAGCCCGGCATGACGGGTGAGCTCCGCCAGACTCTGCGCCGCTTTTTCCACCAGCTCGCGGGGGGACTGCCCCTTGTGCAGACCGCCCTCCAGCGCGCTGACGGCATCGTCGGTCAGCGCCTCCGTGGTCAGCAGGCGGTCCACGAAGAGACGATAGCCCTGCTGCGTCGGCACCCTCCCGGCCGACGTATGGGGCGATGCCAGCAGGCCCCGCTCCTCGAGGGAGGCCATGACATTACGCACCGTCGCAGGCGACAGCGGGAGGTCTGCCGCCTGCAGCAACTGGCGGGACGCAACGGGCTGGCCGTCGCGGATGTAACACTCGACGAGTGTCTTGAAGAGCAGTTGGGATCGATCCATGGCTTGTTTATATACACCCGGGCGGCCGATGTTAAGTCATCTTCAGGGTGACTTATAAAGATCACAGGCATGGCCTATGATACTGTCATTACGGACAGCCGGCCCCGCCATGCTCAACCATCTCAAGATTCGTGATTTTGCCATTGTCGCCAGCCTGGAACTGGATTTCCGTGCCGGCTTTACCGTCATTACCGGCGAAACCGGTGCCGGCAAGTCCATCCTCATGGATGCCTTGGGGCTTTGCCTGGGTGACCGCGCGGAGGCCGGACTGGTACGGGCCGGGGCCGAGCGCGCCGAAGTCAGCGCCGGCTTTGACATCCGTCGTCATGCCGAAGCACAGGAGTGGCTGCGCGAGCGCGAGCTGGACGGCTCGCCAGATGACAGCCAGGAATGCTGGCTGCGCCGTACCATCAGTGCCGACGGCCGCTCACGTGCCTGGATCAATGGCAGCCCCGCCACCCTGGCCGACGTGAAGGCGCTGGGCGAAATGCTCATCGACATTCACAGCCAGCACGAACACCAGTCACTGCTGAAAAAGGACAATCATCGTGCCCTGCTGGATGGTTGTGCCGGTCTCACGGGCGACGCCAGAACACTGGCCGGCCTCTGGCAGCAATGGCAGCGCGCGGCAAAGGAGCTGGCCACCCTCACGCGCGAAGGGGATCGCCAGCGCGAGCGGCTTGACCTCGTCACGCACCAGCTCGACGAGCTCGACAAGCTTGGCCTTGCCGAGGGCGACTATGAAAAGCTGGAGCAGGAGCACGATGCGCTCGCCAATCTGGGCACCCTGCTGCAAAACGGCGACAGTGCCCTGGACCGGCTGACCGAGAACGACAGCGACAATGCCGCCCGTTGCGTGCAGCAGGCATTGAAGGCCCTGGAGGGTGAACGTGGTCGCCACCCGAAACTGGATGTCGTCGCCGAACTGCTGGACTCGGCACTGATCCAGATACGCGAAGGCGCAAGCTCTCTGCGACACTACCTCGACAGCCTTGATGCCGACCCGGCACGACTGACCCTGCTGGAAGACCGGCTGGCCGCCGTGCACCAGCTGGCGCGCAAACATCGCGTGCCCCCCGCCGGACTGCCGGAGCTGCAAGCGGCACTGGCGACCGAACTGGCACAGCTGCAACGGTCCCAGGACCTGGAAGCGCTGACGCGGGAAGTGGCTGCACTGGAAAAAAACTACCAGGCCGCCGCCGCCGCCCTGCGTGCAGCACGGCAGAAGGCCGCAACCACCCTCGGCACCGACGTCATGGCCCGCCTGACAATGCTGGGCATGACCAACGCCCGTTTCGAGGTGGCACTCAGCGCACTGGAAAAACCCGCCGCACATGGTCTGGACGATATCGAGTTCCTGATCAGCGCAAATCCCGGGCAACCGCTGCGCCCGCTGGCCAAGGTGGCATCGGGCGGCGAGCTCTCGCGAGTCTCGCTCGCCATTCAGGTGGTGAACGCCAAACACTCACCCGTGCCTGCCATGGTGTTTGATGAAGTCGACGTCGGCATTGGCGGTGGCATTGCCGAAGTGGTCGGCCGCCTGCTGCGCGAGCTGGGCGAGTATGCGCAGGTGTTCTCCATCACGCACCAGCCGCAAGTGGCCGCGCTGGGGCACCAGCACCTGCGTGTGGAAAAATTCGTGCAGGACGGCCATACATCGAGTCGCGTGCGCGAACTTGCACACGATGAACGCATCGAAGAAATTGCCCGCATGTCAGGCGGCATTACCATTACCGCCGAAACACGCAAGCATGCCGAGGCAATGCTGGCCGGAGCGTAATCGTTTCAAACGCATGAGCATTCGTGGCCTTGCCACGCACACACACCACCGGCAAGGGAATCATGCCCGACAAAAAACAGCGCCCCCTCCTGATCCCGCTGGCTGCACTGCTGATAATGGCAGTTGCGCTGCACTTTTCCGGCCTGCTGGACCGCATCGACAATCGTCTTGGTGATGCCTTTCTGGCGCAACACGCCAGTGGCCGCACACCGCCTGCCGATATCGTGCTGGTGGCAATTGACCAGAAAAGCCTAGAGAACATGAGCGAGGTGGCCGGCTCCTGGCCATGGCCGCGCGCCGTGCATGGTGAACTGATTGACGGGCTGGCACGATTCCAGCCTACGGCCATCGGCTTTGATATCCTTTTTAACGAAGCCGACAGTTTCCGGCCGGACAGTGACGCCGTATTGCGCGACATTGCACGCGAGCACAGCAACCTGTTTTTCCCGTCGCTGCTGCTGGCAGATGGCAAGGGGGCGCCGCTGCAGGCGTTGCCGCCGAGCTTTGGTCTGCGGCGGACGCAACAGGCTAGGGAGGACGCCACCGCTGCACTGCTGGTGCCACTGGTACTGGACCAGACGAACTGGCAGGGGGGCCTGATCAACTTTGAAAAAGACAACGACCTGCGGGGCCGGCATGCCCGCCTGTATCACACGGTAAATGGCTGGCAACTGCCCAGCCTGAGTGCCAGCATGGCACGCTTTGCCGGCACCACACTGCCGGCCACTCCGCTGGTGCGCCTGAACTGGTATGGCACGCCTCCCCGCACCATTCCCTACGCCGATCTTTTTGCAGACATGGCCAGTGAGCGCCCCGTGATTGCGCCCACCCTGAAAAACAGCATCGTGATCATTGGTGCCACGGCACCCGGACTGAATGATTTCCGTCCCACTCCGCTTGGCGCCCTCACGCCAGGCGCCGAAACCCTGACGACGGCCATTGCCAACCTGCGCAACCATGACTGGCTGCGAGACGTGCCTGTGCGCTGGCCAGTATTACTGATCCTGCTTGCCGGCCTTGGCTGGGCCTTCGCAAAGCGACGCAGCCCGCTGCAAACCGGGCTGCTGTTGTCGGTTATCACCGTACTGTTGCTCGCCGGTAGCTACGGTGCGCTGGGCCTGCATTTTTACGTGCCCGCAGGCGCCGCACTCACTCTGGCGTGGATGGCCTACGGCCTGCTGACACTGGAAGCCCAATGGCGCGAACGACGTGAACGCGAAGCAGCAGTCATGCTGTTCCGCCGCTTTCTTGACCCGCGCGTGGTGGATGAACTGGTCAAAACCGGCGAACTCTCGCGCGACAAAAAGCCGGAGGCACGTGACATCACCATTCTTTTCTCGGATATCCGTGGCTTCACCACCCTGTCCGAAACCCGCACACCCGAAGCGGTGGTGGACCTGCTTAACCGTTACTTCACACAACAGGTAGAAGTGATTTTCCGGCATGGTGGCACGCTCGACAAATTCATCGGCGATGCCATCATGGCATTCTGGAATGCGCCCACGGAAAACCCGAAACACGCCGAACAGGCTGTGGCTGCAGCCATTGAAATGGGTGAGGCACTTGATGCCTTCAAGCGAGAGCTGGCGGCAACCGATGGCACCCTGGACGATTTTGATATCGGCATTGGCGTGCACACCGGCCGCGCCGTGGTCGGCTTCCTCGGCAGCGATGACCGGCTTGACTACACCGCCATCGGCGACACCGTCAACCTGGCCAGTCGTATTGAGGGATGCACCAAGGGCGTTGCCCGAGTCCTTGTATCAGGCGCCACACGCGAGGCATGCGGCAATCACTCGGCATTCAGTTTTACAAATCATGGCCAGTTTCACGTAAAAGGCCGTGAACAGGGCGTAGACTTGTTCGAACCGTCAAAACACTGATACTGGAAACACCGATTCTGCTACGGCACCGGAGGGAGTACCGATGCGACACCTGATGAAAAATGCCCGCGCCCTGTTTGGACTGGGCACACTGCTGTGCAGCAGTCTGGCCGTGGCCGAACCCGCCACCCTGCTCAAGCCCACCGAGCTGCGCAGCCAGCCGCAAGGCGGCGCAACCATTGTGACCACGCTGAAGGCCAAGGACACCGTTGATATCTCGGCGCGGCAGGGCGCATGGGCCAGCGTCAAGACCACTGATGGCAAGAGTGGCTGGGTGCGCGTACTGAATCTGCGCACCGGCTCCGGACAGCGTGGCGACGCCGGCATCGGTGCCATTGCCTCGGTATTCAAGACTGGTTCCAGCGGCAACACTGTCAGTACCGGCGTAAAGGGACTGTCTGCAGAGCAACTGCAAAATGCCACGCCCAATCCGGCAGAGGCAGAACGTCTTGCCACCTATTCGGTGAAGGCGCCTGATGCACGCACCTACGCCAAGCAGGGCAAGCTCACCTCGAAACAAGTTGACTACCTGCCGGTTGCCACGGAAGGAGGAGCCCAGTAATGAAACGTCATCTGCTTGCCCTTGCCCTGTTGGCCACTGCGCCCGCTTACGCCTTCGATCTTGGCGCCGCGCTGGAAAAAATGAATGACCCCAGCGTGCAGAAAGCCCTCAGCATTGGCAAAAAAGTGGTGAAAGCCAATACAGCCATCACCGAGCCCCAGGAAATCGAGATCGGCAACGGGATTGCCGCCAACCTGCTGGGGGCAGCGCCGCTGGTCAAGAACGACGGACTACAGAAATACGTCAATCGTGTCGGCATGTGGCTGGCCCTGCAAACCGAGCGCCCGGAACTGCCATGGCATTTCGGCGTGATCGACACACCGAACGTGAATGCATTTGCGGTACCCGGCGGCACCATCCTCATTACACGCGGGCTTTATGAAAAGCTGCGCAACGAGTCAGAGCTTGCCGGCGTGCTGGCGCATGAAATTTCGCATGTCCTGCAAAAGCACCAGCTCAAGGCCATCCGGAGTTCCCTTGGCCGTGAGTGGCAAATGGAACTGGCGGGAGCAGTGGCTGACCAGAAGAACAACAGTGATGCCAAAAACAGCCTGAAGGCATTCACTGCCGGCACCGAGCTCTTTGCGCGCGGCCTCGACAAGAAGGATGAATACGAGGCTGATCGCATGGGTGTGGTCATTGCGGCACGTGCCGGCTACAACCCTTACGGCCTGGTCGGCTCACTGCAGACACTGGATGCAGTAAATGCGCAGGATGGTGCCATGGCACTGATGTTCAAGACGCACCCGTCGCCAGCGAAACGGCTTGAGCTGCTGTCCGCCAGCATGGAAGACCGCCTCGATACGTATGCGGATAGCGCAAAGGAACCGGCGCGGTTTTACGTTCTTAAATAACAGATGACTCCCATGAAAAAGCCCGGCAATGCCGGGCTTTTTCATGCAGGCTGACGCAAGGCATCAGTTGCCTTTCTTTACCGGCCGGTACATGTGTGCCCAGGCCGTCAGCGCGCCGACCGTACGGGTCTGTATCCACACACGCCCCTTGCCCCTGAACCGGCACACCAGCCCTTCTCCCGAGAAGAACAGCGACTTGTACCCGCCAACCTTGCTGATGCTGTAGTCCAGACCTTCGGTAAACGCCACGATATTGCCGGTGTCGACAACATACTCGCCATCGACATCCAGCTCGATCAGGCCGCCATAGGTATTGAACCAGAGATCACCGTCACCGCTGGCACGAATCAAGAACAGGCTTTCGCCGGAGAAAAATCCTTTCACCAGCCCTTGCCACTTTGTTTCAAGATTAACGCGCGGGTCGCAGGCAACAAAGGCCGAGTTCTGCAGATAGATCACATCCGAACTACCACGCAGGAAAACATGCGCCAGATCACCCGGCGCGCCCGGTGCAATCCCGATTTCGGCCTGCCCGTTCTCTGCCGTGAACTCATTCACGAAGATCGACTCGCCCGTCAGGAAACGCCCGAGGCCGCCGCGCAGTTTTGTTTTCATGACCAGATGCGTGTCCATCGTCGCCATTGCCGAGGCTTCGACCTTCAGTGTCTGGTTGGCAGGAATCTGCACGGTCAGAAAAGCGTAATCAGGGCGGCCTTCGATCCGGAACCTGAAGCCGGGCTGCTCGGCCTCAGGCACTGCAGCAGGCGCCTGGGGCGATACGGCCCCTCCTGCCGCTACAGGTGCCGCAGTGACGGGCACTTCCTGTTCGATCGGCACCAGCGACAGGCCGGCGGGAGCGATGATCTCGACGCGCAAACCGATCTTCTCCAGGTTGGCGCGATATTTTTCCGCCGTCGCAGCGTCCACACCCTCCTTGATGATCATGGGTGCACGTGCCAGCACAGTGGCAGCCTTGTCTTCCGGAATGCGGAACAGCTGCGCAAACGCTGCCGTCACCTGTGTCTGCTCATGGGTACCGGCAAACCCGGTGATCTGTATTTTATGGGTCATGATGCGTCTCCGGGCCTCAGGCCTTGCGTGGCCTGAGGGCAGGCGAAAGGCTGAAACCGAAGCTGGCGGGATTGTGCGACTGGCACCACACCGTGCCCCTGCCCCTGAACTTGCACACCAGTCCCTCCCCGCCCAGCAGGGAGGACAACCAGCTCTTGCCGGCCTTGGTCAGTGAAAAATCCAGCGTCTCGTTGAAGGCCACAATATGACCGGTATCAACAATGTATTCGCCATCCACTTCCACCGGATAAATCGCGCCAAACGAATTCAGCACGACCTGTCCCTTGCCGGACAGCTTGAGCCAGAACATGCTTTCACCCGACACCAGATTCTTGAATCCCTGCCAGCCCATGTCCATGTTGACATCATGCTCGCAGGCCACAAATGAACCGGCCTGCACGATCAGTGTTTCGTTATCGAGGTCATAACGCATCATGTCGCCGGCCAGCGAACTGCCCAGCCAGACTTCGCCCGCCTCGCGCGTAGCCGTGAAGTGATTGAGAAAAAGTGATTCGCCGGCAAACAGGCGCTTGGCCGCCTTGAAGAAACCACCAGCGCCTTTTTTGTGTGTTGTGGTCTGCACATCCAGATGGCCACTCATGGCAATCATGGCGCCGCCTTCCACCGTGCAGGTTTCACCCGGGGAAAGAAAAATGCGGGCAGCGGTATTGCCCGGCTGATGCATGAAATCTATGTTCATTTTTTGTCTCGCATCCTTGCCTCAAGGCAGTTTCGGGTTGATCCAGGTGGCCAGCCCGGTCAGGCTGCGCGTCTGGATGACAATGCGGCCCTTGCCGGTGACACGAGTCACCAGACCTTCGCCACCCAGCAGGCTGGAGAAAATTCCGCCGGCCAGTTGCAGCTTGAGGTTTATGCCGGGCGTGTAACCCACCAGATGGGAGGTGTCGACAATCGTCTCGCCATCCACTTCCCTTTCCAGCAAGGCACCATAAGCGCCGTACCAGACCTTGCCGGTGCCGCTGACCACAATGCGGAACAGGCCTTCACGCGCAATCCAGGACACCAGTCCCGCAAATTTCACACCCAGACGCACACCATCGGTACTCGCCAGAAATGAGCCAGGCTGCAGGTAAAACGTATCGTTATTCAGCTCCAGGCAACGCACGGCACCCGGCGTTGGCTGCACCAGCGTGACGCGGCGCTCACCTTTGGTGTTGTTACTGAACTGATTGATGAACAGCGTTTCACCTACCAGCAGTTTGCGCAGGATGGCGATAAAAAAACCGCCATTGAATTTTGCATGCATGTCGAGATCCGCCGACATGCTGGACATGGCATCTGACTCGGCAATCACTTTCTCGCCGGGTGCCAGATCAACGTCCACATACGCGAAGGCATCACTGCCCTTTATCGTTGTTTTCACGCTCGCCTTCCTTCTCACTCACAAATTCTTTGACGCGTGCCTGCAGTGCCAGAAACGCTGCACTGTCATTCCGCCAGCCACTGCGCGGGTCCTTTGCCATTTTCTTTTCCAGCCCGGCAATACGTTCCTCGGTTTCCGGATGCGAACCGAAGTAGATCATGGCCGTATCCATTGCAACCCGGGCCTTTTCGTCTTCGATCTTCGCCAGCTGCTTTTTTTCTTCTTCAAGAATGGTGCGGAAAAAATCCGTCATGCCGCGCGGATCGACATTCGCGCGCTTGAGCAGGGCATAACCCTCGGCATCGGCCTCGCGCTCGAAA
This sequence comes from Moraxellaceae bacterium, assembly GCA_003543245.1. Taxonomy (GTDB): domain Bacteria; phylum Pseudomonadota; class Gammaproteobacteria; order Pseudomonadales; family Moraxellaceae; genus UBA2031. The sequence continues at coordinate 10,179 of DPJB01000041.1, forward strand.
TCACGCGAATACTTCTGGTTAAGCAAAAGGGGGCCGGCGTTTGCCAGTGCTGCCAGCAGGCCACTGGCATCACCAATCAGCGCCTGCGCCATCACATACACGCCTGTGCTGCGGATCACGGCGCGCAAGCCATGCTGCCCGGTCACGTGTGCAATCTCGTGTCCGATCACACCCTGCACCTCTTCGGCACGACTCGCCTTGAGGATGAGCCCGGAATTCACCACGATGTAGCCGCCTGGCAGGGCAAAGGCATTGATGGCCGGATCGTTCACGACATGAAAGTGCAGCGCATGGCGCTTGTCTGCCATGGCCGCTGCCAGCGGCGCAGTGAGCGGACCGAGCAGGGCCTTTGTTTCCTTGTCATCCAGCAACTCGTGCTGCATGCGGTACTGGGCCATCACACTCTGCCCCAGCTTCTGCTCCCACTCGGCCGGAATGCGCCGCGCCGCCATGGCGCTCATGGCGTCGAGCGAGCCGTACAGCAGAAAGCCCGCCGCCACGATCAGCGCAAGCACGGCAGCAATGCTGCCCCATACCATGGAGTGATGCCGCACCCGGGCGCCCCCTACGGCCTGCACGGCGGGGTGTCCGGCCAGTGCCGGTACCTTCAGCAAGCCATGATCGGCCGTGTAGATCTGCCACTCCGGACGGGCCGGATGGGTACAGAAAATCAGGCGATTGCTGGCGCCACCCAGCTTGAGCTCCAGACCGGCAAGCGGCAGCGTGACTGTGGTAGTGGCATGTACGAACTCGATGCCCATCGACCCCACGATGAGGGTGCCACTGGCACGCCCATTGGGCAGGCTGGCGTGAAAAGCGTGGGCCGGAAAAGTGACTGACAAGGACATATCCATGTGTCGCGAGGGGAAAGTCTGGAGTCTATCGACTGGAGCGTGACAGACAAGCGTCGAAGCATCCTGCAGGCAAAAAAAACGGACCACCGGGGTCCGTTTTCAGCGCGATCCGTAATCAGGCGGGCTTGGCGTTCCTGACCTGGCACTCCGGGCGGTCACAGATGCCATAAAGATGCAGGGCATGGCTGGTGAGCCTGAAGCCCAGCGACTCCGCCACCTTTTCCTGGCGCGCCTCGATCACGTCGTCATGAAACTCCACTACCTTGCCGCAACTGACACAGACGATGTGGTCGTGGTGCTCTTCACGTGCCAGTTCGAAAACCGAGTGACCACCCTCAAAATGATGCCGCTCGACAATGCCGGCCGCCTCAAACTGGGTGAGTACGCGGTAGACCGTTGCCAGCCCGACATCCTCGCCATGCTCAAGTAATGCCTTGTAGACATCCTCCGCACTCATGTGATGCACGGGCGAGCTTTCCAGAAGCTCGAGTATCTTGACGCGCGGCAGGGTGACCTTGAGGCCAGCCTTGCGCAGTTCCTGGTTACTGGTGCTCATGGGTATCCCGGTCGTGCTCCATCAATTACGAAAGTGCTCAGGAGGGCGATGCCGATGCAGCCTCATCATGAGGTATTATCGGCGCATGCGCCTGACATGCGCTTTCGCCGCACCTTAGAGGAAATTCCCGCGTGATGCAAAAAATCACCCTTATTCTGCTGCTCGTTACCGGACTGTCAGGTTGCGGCAGCTTTCTGCGTGTTTACAAGGCGGACATTGATCAGGGCAATGTCGTCACCAAGGAAATGGTTGACCGTCTGAAACCGGGCATGACGCCGGGCCAGGTACGTTATGTACTGGGCACCCCGCTGATCACCGATACCCAGAACCCAAAACGCTGGGACTATCTGTATGACTACACACCGGGCACCTATGCCCGCAAGGCTGGCGTTCCCGCAGTCGACAACCGTCGTCTTACTGTCGTGTTCGAAAACGGCGTGCTGATCCGCATTGAAGGCGCCGAGGCAATGCCGCCGCGCGACCCCGTCAAACCGGAAAGCCGTGACCGCACCCTGAACGCCGAGCCGCTCTGAGCCCCAGCCCCACATAGGGCCTGCGACATCATGTCGCAGGCCGGCCCACCACCTTCCCCGCTACACTCCGCGCCATTCCGAATTGTGTGGAGAAGCCCGTGGTGTCCGCCTTCCGTTTTGCTGTCCTTCCCCTCGCCCTTGCCTGCAGCCTGGCTGCTGCAGAAGATGCAGGCAATGCTGCTCCTGACGTCCTGCCTGAAGTTGTGGTCACCGCCGCGCGCATGAGCAGCCCGCTCACGGTCGAAACCGATCCGCAGACGCCACGCCAGCCCGTTCCGGCCAACGATGGTGCCGACTACCTCAAGGCAATTCCCGGCTTCTCGGTCATCCGCAAGGGTGGCACCAGTGGCGACCCGCTTTTTCGCGGCATGGCGGCTTCGCGCCTGAACATTCTCGCCGACGGCGAAGCCGTGCTGGGCGGCTGCGGCATGCGCATGGACCCGCCCACGGCCTATCTGTTCCCGGAAACCTACGACCGTATCCGCATCCTGAAAGGCCCGCAAAGCGTGATCTGGGGTACCGGCTCGGCAGCCACTGTCCTGTTCGAACGTGACACGCCCGACTTCGACTCCCCCACCGTGGAAGGCAAGGCCAGTCTGCTCGCCGGCAGCTTTGACCGTCTTGAGGCCATGGCCGACCTGACCACCGGTGCGGCCAGTGGCTACATGCGGCTGCAGGGTTCGCATGCCGAGTCCGACGACTATGAAGACGGTGACGGCAACGAGGTGCACTCACACTACAAACGCTGGAGCGGCAACGTTGCCCTTGGCTGGACCCCGGATGAAAAAACCGTGATCGAGCTGACCGGTGCAATCAGTGATGGCGAAGCCGCCTATGCCGACCGCATGATGGATGGCAGCATGTTCAAACGTGAAAATATCAGCCTGCGTGCGCGTCGCGACGTGTCACTCGGCTGGCTGACTGCGGTGGAAGCACAGCTGTATCGCAACGATGTTGATCACGTGATGGACAACTACAGCCTGCGCAAGTTCACCCCCAGCATGATGATGCCGACCCCTGCTGCCTCGAACCCGACGCGACTCACCGAGGGCGGTCGCCTGACGACTACGCTGGCACCTGGCGACAACACACAGGCCACCATCGGCGTTGATACCCAGCGCAACGAGCACGCCGTGCGCAGCACCATGAACCAGACCATGATGCCGTTCGAGGCCATGGCCTTTACCGATGACGGCACCTTTGAGCAGCAGGGCCTGTTTGCCGAAATCGAGCACGCACTGAATACCGGCTCGCGACTGGTCGGCGGACTGCGTGCTGATCAATGGGAAGTGACCGACCAGCGCCTGACGCTGAAGAACGGCATGATGTCCGTGCCCAACCCGACTGTCGGCACCATCGACAAGGACACGCTGACCAGCGGCTTTGCCCGCATGGAGCACGACCTTAATGCACAACACCAGCTTCTGGTCGGTCTGGGTCACAGCGAGCGCATCGCCGATTACTGGGAACGTTTTTCCACACAGAGTGAAGCCACACCGAGCGGTTTCCTCACATCGCCCGAGCGCACCACGCAGCTGGATGCCGGCTGGCAGTATCGCGGTGCGGCGGTCAATACCACCGTGTCGCTGTTTGCCTCTGACATCCGCGACTACATCCTGATTGATACCACCCTGCCGGGCATGAAGGCAGGCAAGGCTGTTAGCCGCAATATTGATGCACGCACCTGGGGCGGTGAAGCCGACATGGCCTGGGCATTTGCCAGCGACTGGACCCTGACCGGCACGCTTGCCATGACCAAGGGCCACAATGTCGATGACAACTCGGACCTGGCGCAGATGCCACCTCTGGAAGCACGCGTCGGCCTGGACTATCGCCAGCCGACATGGAGCACCGGCGCCCTGCTGCGCCTGGTTGACCGTCAGGACGATATCGACACGGGCCGTGGCAACATTGTCGGGCAGGACCTCGGCGAAACGGCCGGCTTTGGGGTGTTCTCGCTGAATGCCAGCTGGACACCGCTGGCAAGCCTGCGCCTCACCGCCGGAGTCGACAACCTGTTTGACAAGACCTATGCCGAGCACCTGTCACGTGGCGGCGCCATGGTCAGCGGTTATGTGCAGACCACACAGGTCAATGAACCAGGCCGCTTTGTGTGGATGAAAGCGAACGTGAGCTTCTGACACCCCGGCTGACTGCAGTCAGCCATTCAGCATCAGTAAAAACGCCGACGTAATGTCGGCGTTTTTTAATTGGCGAAGCAGGCCACACGGCAATATCAGCGCGCCGCCTGTGCCCGTTTGGCCCTGGCCTTGGCGGCACGCGCCTTGCGCGCTTCCTTCGGATCCATCACCAGCGGCCGGTACAACTCAACGCGATCCCCTGCCAGCAACACGCGCGTGGCGGGCGACGGTTCGGGCTTGCTGAAAATACCCATGGGCGCAGAGGCCGGATCAATCTCCGGAAATTCCTGCAGCAACCCTGAACGACCAACGGCCTCCGTCATGGTGGTGCCCGCCGGCACATCCAGCGTCACCAGCCGCTGCACATCCGGCCGTGCGTAAACCACTTCAACCCGGATCATTTCAGCGCTTGCCATATATTTGCCCGGCCCGTTTGTGAAAAGCGTCAACCGTTTCATTGGCGCCCTGCTGCACCGCCGCATTCACGGCGAACTGCAAAAACCGCTGCTGCACACTGAACTCCATGCTGAAGGTGACCTTGCAGGCTTTTTCCTGCAGCGGCTCGAACAGCCAGTGCGCAACAAGATGCTCAAACGGCCCTTCAACATACTCGATATCAATACGCGAAGGCGCCTGCATGCGGTTGCGCGACACCATGTGCTGGGTGACGCCCATGCGCGTGATCGTCATGCGGCCGATCAGCTCCGTTTCGCCCGAAGCGACCACCTCGGAACTGATGCACCCCGGCAGGAACTCGCGATAGCGCGCCACGTCGCAGACCAGGTCATACATCTCCTGCGCCGAATAGGGCACCAGCACCGTCCGCGTGATGGCCTGGCTCATGCAAGGTATCCGGAGAACACAAACAGCACCGCCAGCGGCACGACAATCCTCACCGCCACCCGCCAGACATTGTAGATGCCTTCATTCGGCAGGTTGAGCTCCTTGCGGGCATGACTGATCTTCATGATCCAGCCGGCAAACACCGCCATGCCCAGCATCACGAGCAGCAGCAGGTCGCGCACCGCCTGCAACAGGAAATGTACCCCCTCCACACGGCCGCCCATCCAGAGCATTTCCGCCAGTGCCGAGCCGCTCACAAACACCAGCACCACGGCCGGCAGGCGGGAGATGCCTTTTTCCGCCAGACGCACCAGCAGGGGCTCCGCCGCAAAGGCCAGTGCAAAGACTGCCGCAAGACCCAGCGCCACGAACAGCAGGACGGGCGCAAGGCCCGCCCCCATGGCGGTCGGAATCTGCTCCAGCACGGCACTGCTGCCCGCCGCCCCCACCGCCGCCGGCACGTAAGGCGCCAGCGCCAGCCAGACCAGTCCCGCCAGTACGGCCTGCAGGGACACCAGTGCCAGCGTGAAACTGCCCAGTGCGGTCTCTTTGGGCAAATGCATGCCGGTCAGCCACACCACACCCAGACCGCCGCCACCGGCCAGCAGGGCAAAGCGCATGGCCTCACGCCAGCCATCCGCACCCAGCGTGGTCACGGTGTCATAGGCCCCCGGAAACGAGGCGCCCAGCAGGGCCGCCACACCAAGGCAGATCACCACCACCGCCAGCGCCAGGGTATTGGCCAGCTCGCGCTGCCCCGCCCTGAGCAGGGAGAGCCCTGCCGCAAGGATGAACGCCGTCCCGGTGCCTACCGGCCAGACCAGACCCGCCGCCGTCGCTGTCTGCACTGCCTCGCTCACAAAACGATGCCCCAGAAAGCTGCCGCCCCAGCCGGCCAGCAAGGCCAGACCGGCGATGGCCATGACATCGGCCAGGCCGGAGCCCCAAGCGGCGGCACGCCAGCCCCGTGGCGCATCGGCCTCACGCGTCAGGTATGCCATACCGTCAATCGGTGAGCGCCGCGAACGGCGACCAAGCATCAGTTCCAGCAAGCGCAAGGGTAATGCCAGCAACAAGAGGCACAGCAGAAAGGCGCCAAAGAAGGCAATGCCGCCGTGACGAGTGGCCGCCAGCGGCAACTCCCAGAACTGGGCCAGGCCCATGCTGAAGAGTGAAAGAGCCGCCAGACCGGTGACAGGCCGGGACCAGGTACCGTGAATCAGGGAGGGTGGCGTTGCCATGATGCCTCGCAGTCGGTTAATGCCGCAGATGGCGCGCATTGTCCGGGATTAGGGATAGGCACTCAACCGGCTTGAGCCTGATGGCGAACGATAATGAATTTTACGGACGCGACCGGGCGCAATCCCTATAATGCGCCCCATGAGCAAACCACCCGTAAAAAAAGGCAACAGCACCGGCAGCACGATTGCGCTGAACCGCCGTGCCCGCCATGAATACTTTATCGAGGACACGGTCGAGGCCGGTCTGGTGCTGATGGGCTGGGAAATCAAATCCCTGCGCGCCGGCAAGGCCAACCTCACCGACGCCTACGTGCTGTTCAAGAACAACGAAGCCTGGCTGCTGGGTGTGCACATCACGCCGCTGCTGCAGGCATCCACCCACGTCATCGCCGACCCGACCCGTACCCGCAAGCTGCTGCTGAGCCGTCGCGAGATCGACAAGTTCACCGGCGAAGTCCAGCAGAAGGGGCATACCTGCGTACCGCTGGCCCTGTACTGGAGCCATGGCCGCGCCAAATGCGAGATTGCCATCGTCAAGGGCAAACAACTGCACGACAAGCGCGAGACCGAGAAGCAGCGCGACTGGGAGCGGGAAAAACACCGCGTGTTGCGCAATCGCTGATTACTGTGCCCAGACCCGCCTCACCAATAAAAAAGAGCGCCACCCGGCGCTCTTTTTTATTGCCACAACCATCCGTACCCGGACCGGGTGTCAGCTCCCCAGCCGCTTCAGCAGGGCATCGGCACCGATTTCACTCTGCACCCGCATTGCCTGCTTTTCATCCCCGTTGCGGTCGTAGAACAGCATGGCCGGCGGACCGTACAGCTTCAGTCGCTGCAACAACTCGCGTTGCGCCGGGGTGTTGTCGGAAAGATCCAGCTGCAGCCGATGCATCGGCGCCAGCGCCTTGATCACACGTGCATCGCGGAAGGTGGTCCGGGCCATGTCCTGACAGGCCACACACCAGTCGGCATAGACATCCACCACTGCTTCCTGGCCGGCACTCGAGGCGGCTGCCAGTTGCTCATGCAGCTCTGCATCATTGCGTACCCGCACAAACTCCACCTCAAGCGATGGAGCCGCCCCGGTTGCTGATGCAACCGGTTGCTGTGCGAAGGCCGCCAGCGGATGCCGCGGGTCTTCCTGCCCTGTCAGTGCCCCCACCATCAGGAAGGCGGCATACAACAGCATCAGTGCACCCAGTCCTTTCCACAGCCGCTCAATGCCCTGTGCAGCAGGCTCCAGTGCGCCCATGAACACCGCCGACACGCCCAGCAACAGCGCCCACAGCAGCAACGTCACCGAGCCGGGAATCACGCGGGCGACCAGCCAGATGGCCACAGCCAGCATACCCACGCCAAACACGCCCTTGACGGCGATCATCCAGTTACCGGCACGTGGCAACAGACGTCCACCCGTCGTCCCGATCAGGATCAGCGGCGTGCCCATGCCCAAGCCCAGCGCCAGCAGGGCCAGGCCGCCCAGCACGGCATCGCCGGTCGAGCTGATGTAGACCAGAGTGCCTGCGAGTGGTGCCGACACGCAGGGTGACACCACCAGAGCCGACAGGATGCCCATGAGGAACACCCCCGCCATGCGACCACCCTGCTGGCGACGCGCCAGCTCGTCCATGCGGTCACGCAGGAGTGACGGCAACTGCAACTCGTAAAAGCCGAACATGCTCAGTGACAGCACCACGAACACCAGCGCAAAGCTCACCAGCACTGCCGGCGTCTGCAGCCAGAGCTGCACATTGGCGCGGGCACCAAAATAGCCGACCAGCGTACCGACCAGTGCATAGGTCAGGGCCATGCCAAGCACGTAGGCCAGCGACAGCCGGAAGGCATGACCCATGGTGAGACGGGCACGGTCCTCGCCGGCAATCAGGCCGGACAGGATGGGCATCATGGGAAAGACACAGGGCGTGAACGTCAGGCCAAGGCCCAGCGCAAAGAAGGTGAGCAGGACCAACGGCAGGCTGGCATGACCGAGAAAGCCGGCAATACCGTCGGCCTCATCAAGACTGACCGGGGCAGTAGCGGCAGGTACGGGTGCCGGCACAGCCACAGCGGGCACGGCAGACACTGGCGTCATGGCCGACGAGGCCACCAGCGTCACCGGCAAGCTCACCGTCTGTGGCGGATAGCACAACCCGGCATCGGCACACCCCTGATAGCGCACCTGCACCGTCAGGGTCTTGCCGGCCACTGCTGTCGAAACATTCTGTACCTCCAGCATGGCCCGCGCTTCGTCATGGAAAACCTCCATGCGACCAAAACTGGGGTCGTCCTTGAAGGATGACGGCGACAGGAACTGCAGCGGCGCCAGACGCACTTCCCCGACTGGCACCCCCTCAAGGCCCGCACTCATCCTGGCCTTGTACAGGGCATAGCCCGGCGCCACCACCCAGCGCAGGCTCAGGCGGTTATCCCCGGCTACAGCAGTCTCCAGCCGGAACGCCTGCTCTACCGGCAGGAACTCCTCTTCACTGGCCACACCACTGAAATCCGGCACCGCCGCGTGAGCCGGCAATACCTGCATGCAGAGCAATAACACTGTTGTCAGCAGAAAACGCATACGAGCATCCCCTCATCATGATGATGCGATTCTAGGGAGCCGCTCCCGGCCAACGATTAACACCAGCTTAAGAAAACCCGATCGCAACAGAAAACCGGCCAGCCTTAAGGTCGCGTTAAGGATTACCCCTCTAGTCTTGCCAGCAACCGGAGGTAATTCCCATGACACCAGTTTTGCGTCGCCTGCTCCTGCTCCCCCTGCTGCTGGCATCTGCCCTGTTCGGCACCGCCCATGCGGCCGCGCCCACCCTGAATCTTGATGCCTACAAGGGCAAGGTGGTCTATGTCGATTTCTGGGCGTCCTGGTGCGGCCCGTGCAAGCAGTCCTTCCCTTGGATGAAGGCCATGCACGAAAAATACAGCAAGGACGGCCTGGTCATCCTGGCCATCAATGTGGACCAGGAAAAATCCAAGGCCGACGCCTTCCTCAAGGAATTCACACCAGCCTTCCCGGTCATTTTTGACAGCACCGGAACGCTCGCCTCGCAGTTCAAGGTACAGACCATGCCCTCCAGCTACATGCTGGACCGCAACGGCAAACCACGTTTCAAGCATCTGGGCTTTCATGATGCCAAGCGTGCCGTTTATGAAAAAGAAATCCACGACTTGCTGTCCGAGTCCGTGACAACTCCCTGAGGAAAAACCATGAAAAAAACACTGGTACTCGTGTTGATGACGAGTCTGCTCGGAGCCTGCAGCTCACTCGGGGTGAAGCCCTGGGAGCGTGACCTGCTGGCAAAAAAATCCATGCAATTCGATGCCTATCCTGTGGATAGCGGCCTTGATGACCATATCTATTTCAGTAAGGAAGCGGCCAGCGGTGGTCGCGGCTTTGGTGGGGGTGGCTGCGGATGCAACTGAAAAAATCTAAAGGCCTGACCATTGCTCAGGCCATCGCTCAGGCCAGTGCCGCGTTACTTGGTGCTGTATCTCCCATTGCGTCCGTGCATGCCGAGGATCATGGCTGGCAAGTGGATACGGCAGCACTTTTCTACAAGGAAAGTGATGGTCGTGTACAGGCCGCTGAACCTGTCGTCAGCCTGAAGAAGGATTTTGGCGACGAGAAAATCCTGAACATGAAACTGGTGCTGGATTCGCTCACCGGCGCATCACCCAACGGTGCAGCACCGGCCAGCGTGCCACAGACCTTCACCGGCCCATCTGGCGGCGGCGAGTACACCACACCGGCAGGTGAACTGCCGCTGGATGACGAGTTCAAGGACACGCGTGGAGCACTTTCTGCAGGCTGGCAGCAGCCGATCAGCGACACCATGCGCCTGAATGTCGGCGGCAACATTTCCAGCGAGTTCGACTTCCAGTCGATCGGTGTGAATGCTGCACTGGCCAAGGACCTGAACAACAAGAACACCACGCTGTCTGCCGGCTTCAACCTTGAGTTTGACAACATCGATCCGGTCGGCGGCACCCCGTTGCCACTGGTAAGCATGATCAACAAGACGGATGACAACGGCGTTGGCGGCAGCGAAACCAAGACCGTGACGGACGTATTGATTGGCGTCACCCAGGTCCTCAATCGCCACGCCATCATGCAGGTGAACTATTCGATGTCGATGGCCAACGGCTACCAGAGCGATCCCTACAAGCTGCTAACCGTGATTGATGCATCCAACAACCTGATGCTGGACCCTTCGCCGGAAAATGACGAAGGCTACAACCTCTACCTGTTCGAGGCACGGCCGGATTCGCGCACCAAGCACAGCCTGTACACACAGCTTAAATACCATCTGACCGAAGACGTGATTGATGCGTCCTACCGTTTCACCACGGACGACTGGGGTATCAGCTCGCACACCCTGGACCTGAAGTACCGCTGGGAACTGGGCCACAACATGTACCTGGAACCGCACGTGCGCTGGTACACGCAGAACGAGGCTGACTTCTACAAGCCGTATCTGCAGGTGGGCACCGACGTCAGTGCCGCCGGCGTACCGCTGATTACCGAGGCCTCTGCAGACTCCCGTCTGGGTGCCTTTGATGCCACCACCTTCGGCCTCAAGTACGGCATCGGTCTGGGCAAGGACAGCGAACTGAACTTCCGCGTGGAACAGTACACGCAGACAGCCAGTGCGCCAGCAGCACCGTTGACCGGGCCGCTGGCCGGACAAACCATGCAGCCGGACCTCTCGGCAATGTGGGTGCAGGTCGGTTACTCGTTCCGCTGGTAAACCCGGCAGCGCCGGGTTAAACATGGGGATATTCTCCTCATGTTTAACCCGGCGCTTTTTTATGACGGCACAGCATCCGATGAGCGAACTGTCCCTCACCCGTCACCAGGGCCTTTGCACCGGGCGCTTTCGCGCCATGGCCAGTCCCTGCGAAATCATTCTTGATCACGACGACTTCGCATCAGCCGCCGCGCAAACCGATGCCGCTGCCGGCGAAGCCCTGCGCATTGAACAGAAATTCAGCCGCTACCGCGACGACAACATCATTCACCGCATCAACAATGCCGGCGGCATGCCCGTGACGGTTGACGAGGAAACGGCTCGACTGATTGATTTCTCCGTCATGCTGCATGAACTGTCAGGCGGCCTGTTCGACATCACCTCCGGTGTATTGCGCCGCGCCTGGAAATTTGACGGCTCCGACAAGGTGCCCGATGCCGCCACCGTGAATGCCTTGCTGCCGCTGACAGGCTGGCATCATGTGCAATGGCAGAACCCAGTGATCACGCTGCCGGCCGGCATGGAAATTGATCTTGGCGGCATTGGCAAGGAATACGCCGTGGACCGTGTCTTCACCCTGCTCGCGGGCATGACCGATGCCGCCATGCTGGTCAATTTTGGTGGCGATCTGCGCGCGCGCGGGCCGCGCCGTGACGGTAGCAACTGGCAAATAGGCATAGAAACACCGGACCAGGCCGACACCGCCGCAGAAACACTGTCACTCGTCAGCGGTGCGCTGGCCACCAGTGGAGATGCGCGCCGTTTCCTGCAGAAAGATGGCGTGCGCTACAGCCACATCCTCAACCCGAAAACCGGCTGGCCCGTGCAGAACGGCCCGCGCTCGGCCACACTACTGGCGGCGGACTGCGTGCAGGCCGGCATGCTGGCCACACTGGCCCTGCTGGCCGGACCAGACGCCGAAGACTTCCTGCGTGAGCAGGACGACATACGCTACTGGCTGATCTGGTAATCCGATTCATTCAACGGGCGTCATGACATGCGAGTACTGCTGGCCGAAGACGACATCATGCTGGGGGAAGCCCTGCAGGAGGCCCTGATGAAACAGGGTTTTGTGGTCGACTGGATGAAAGATGGCAACAGCGCCCTGCACGCATTGCAGAGCGAGCATTTTGATCTTGCCATTCTGGACCTTGGCCTGCCGCGCCGTGACGGCATGGAAGTGCTGAGCGAACTGCGCCGGCTGGGCAATGATTTGCCGGTGCTCATCCTGACCGCGCGCGACACCCTGGATGCACGCGTAGCCGGACTGGATGCCGGCGCCGACGACTACCTGCTGAAACCGTTCGACATGGCCGAACTGTCCGCACGACTGCGCGCACTGCTGCGCCGCCGCGCCGGCCGCGCACACACCACCATCCAGCATGAAGATATCGTGCTCGACCCTGCCAGCCAGCAGGTCACCTGCAAGGGCCAACCTGTCGTGCTGCCACGCCGTGAATACATGCTGCTCAAGGAACTGCTCGAACATGTCGGCGAAGTCCTCACGCGCGACCGGCTGGAGACATCACTTTATGGCTGGATGGATGAAGTGGAAAGCAATTCACTGGAAGTGCACATTCACCACCTGCGCAAGAAATTTCACCCGGAACTTATCCGCACCCTGCGCGGCGTCGGCTACATGATTCCCAAACCAGCAGACAAGCCGGCAGACCACTGATGCGCTCGATACGACACCAGCTCCTGCTCGCCCTGATTGCCACCTTGCTGGTGACGTTCTCGGCATCCGGCCTGCTCAGTTATTTCACCACCGCGCATGAAACCCGCGAACTGTTTGATGCACAGCTGATCGAGAATGCCCGCGTGCTCAAGGGCGTCATGAACCATCCCGCCAGCAAGGTCGACTGGGCCCACATGCGTGCATCACTGGAAGAAACCGCCAGCGAAAATGTTTCTACCAGCGATCCCATGGCCGAAGGCCACAACTACGAGAAAAAAATTGCGATCCAGGTCTGGTCGCCGGAGGGCAATCTGGTGCTGCGCTCGCCCAGTGCGCCGGAATACTCCCTCGGCCCCTTGCGNNAACGGACACTGGCTGATCGTGGCCGAACGCTCCGACGTACGTGAAGAAGTCACCCTGAACATTGCCGCCAGTCTTGCCGTCGGCAGCCTGCTCGGCCTTGCGCTGGCCGTGTGGCTAAGCCGGCGCACACTCAACCGTGAGTTGCAGCCACTGGAAGAATTGCGCAGCGCCATTACCCGCCGGGACCCCGACCACCTGCAGGCCATTCACCTGGAGGAGCCGCGCACCGAACTCGCGCCGGTTGTCAGCGCCCTCAACCATTTGCTGGACCGGGTCACTACCGGCATTGAACGCGAACGCCGTTTTCTTGCCGATGCCGCGCATGAACTGCGCACGCCCCTCGCCGTGCTCAAGCTGCAGGCCGAGAACGCCATTGATGCCGGTGCCACGCCGGAGCAGCGCGTGCATCTGGAGCGACTTGTCAGCGGCGTTGATCGCAGCACCCGTGTCGTCGAACAACTGCTGCTACTGGCAAGACTTGATGCCAATGCAGTGCCTTTTGTGCCGCAAACCGTTGCACTTGATGAAATTGCCCGCGACACCCTGGCCCAGCTTGCGCCGCTGGCACACGCCCGTCGCCAGGACATCGGCCTCAGCCATGACGGTGCATCACTCACCATACCCGGAGAGCCCGCCCTGCTCGGCGCCCTGCTGCGCAATCTGGTCGAAAATGCACTGCGCCACACGCCGGAAGGCGGCGAAGTGGATGTCACGCTGCGCGAGGAAAACGGCTGCGCAATCCTGGAAGTGCGCGATACCGGCCCCGGCATCGACCCGGCCCATCTGGGCGACATCACCGAACGCTTTGTACGCAGCCACAGTCAGGACACCCAGGGCACCGGCCTGGGCCTGGCCATTGCCGCCCACATCGCCGGCCTGCATCATGCGCAGCTGCATCTGGCCAACGGCCCGGCGGGTGGACTGATCGTGAGCATCACCTTTCCCCGCCAGTAGGCCGTACACCCCTTCCTGCCTGGAGCCACCATGTCCACTCAGCGCATCTACTGCTCCGGCCCCCTGTTCTGTCCTGAAGAGGTCGGCGGCATGACAGCTATCGCCAACGTTCTGGAGGGCGCGGGCTACAAGACCTTCCTGCCGCATCGCGACGGGCTGGAAGGCTATGTCATGCGCTTTGGCAATATTTCGGTGCCGGCCGTCACCACCGCCATCCGCACGCGCATCGACCAGGCGATCTTTGCGCTGGATGTGTACGAACTGCTGGAGCGCTGTGATGCCGTGGTCTGCAACCTGAACGGGCGCGTCCCGGATGAAGGCATGATCGTGGAAGCCGCACTGGCCTATGCTGCTGGCAAACCCCTCGTGCTGTACAAGGACGACATCCGGTCGCCCTTTGGCGGACACGACAACGCCATGCTCACTGCCTTGTCACAGGGCAGGATCATCAACCACCTCGGCGAGCTGCCCGACGCCATCACCCGTGGGCTGGCGGACAGCGCCAGGCGACCTGCCTCGCTTTCCGTGGAGCTGCAAAAGGCCATTGCCTACGGCAAGCGGCTATCACTGACCCTCTCCCACCTGCCGGAAACCGCCGGCAAGAAACAGTGGTCACAGGCCGTGATTGACCGGGTGCTTGACGAAGCCACCCGGGAGAAATGAGCCCCAACTACCCCATTAACATACGGCACCGCCGTTCAGCCCCAGCCCTTGCAATTCGTCCCCCCGGCCCCATCTTTACCGTTGTGCAGGGTGCTTTGTGGTAAACTGCACGTGATCTCTGGGGGTGACATGGCTTCGACGCCGGTTATGAATCCCGAAGGGGCATGCGGAGAGGGTGACATCTCTCGTTAATCAAAGTCACAAGCAACATAGTCGCAAACGACGAAAACTACGCACTGGCAGCCTAATACCCTGCCTACGACCGAACCTGCCTGCCCATGGGCGGGGGACGTCGGCGCAAAAAACATGGGATCGC